>JAZRWN010000067.1:0-24832 GCA_045599725.1 Candidatus Cryptobacteroides sp.
CGGGAGGCTGAGGTGAGGGCGTTGTAATGGCGTGCGTTTGTGACCAGAGTGGCCGTTCCGGAGTCGGCGATGCGGCTCTTCTGACGGTCGGAGAGGCACTTTTTAAGCAAATCTAGGTTGGTTCCCTGCTTTGCGGACATCAAAACAATATCTACTTTATTATCAGCGTGATTAACATTATTGTTAAATTCTGTAACAATTTTGTTAACCGCTAAAATGGCCTCAAAATCGCTCTTTTTGCTCAGATTTTCGACCTTGTCGACCTTGTTCAGAATGACCACTAGCTGCTGCTTGGAGAGGTTCATTTTTGAGATGACCGAACGCAGTTCCGACTCGATTTCCGAGACTGGGGAAGTGATGTCTGTGACGGCTATGACTGCATCAGCAAGGAGCAGTTTCTCGAAGGTCCTGTCGATGCCGATATTCTCGATCTCGTCGGAGGTTTCGCGTATTCCGGCTGTGTCGATGAAACGGAATGAAGTCCCGTCGATGTTGAAAACTTCCTCTATGGTGTCACGGGTGGTGCCGGCGACAGAAGATACTATAGCCCTGTCTTCGCCAAGGAGCGTGTTAAGGAGTGTGCTCTTGCCTGTGTTCGTGGCACCGACTATCGCGACGGGAACGCCGTTCTTGATGGCATTGCCGAGGCGGAACGACTCGGTCAGTTTCTTGATATGTGAAAGTGCAGAGTCAAGAAGCGTAACAAGCTGCTTGCGGTCAGCGAACTCCACCTCCTCCTCGCTGAAGTCGAGTTCGAGCTCCATCAGTGAAGTGACATCGAGAAGCTGTGAGCGAAGTTCCTGAAGTTCAGTGGAGATACCTCCTTTGAGTTGATGTAGCGCTACACGATGCGACGCTTCGTTTGACGAGGCAATCACGTCAGCCACTGCCTCGGCCTGTGAGAGATCCATACGGCCGTTTACGAACGCGCGACGAGTGAATTCGCCAGCCTCTGCGGGCACCGCCCCTGCGTCCATCAGTCTCTCCATTATCTTCGAGACTATGTAAGCGGATGCATGGCAGGATATCTCCGCAGAGTCTTCACCCGTGTAGGAATGAGGGCTTCGGAAGATGGAAACAAGCACGTCATCGACTCCGTCCACCACTCCGTATTTGAGAGTGTAACCAGCTGATTCCGCGGCAGTTCCATTATGGAACTTCACGCATTTGTCGAGGATGCCGAAAGTCTCGCTCCCGCTTATTCTGATAATAGAAATCGCGCCCGTACCTGGGATGGTGGCGGGCGCTGCGATCGTATTAGTAAGTATCATAGAACTTTGCTTCCCGAGGGTTGACCTTGTTCATATTGTCCAGCAAGTCTTCGTTGGTCTTGTACTCGTCCATGAGCTGCAGCATGAAGTTCATCGCCTCCGTCGGGTTCATGTCGGCGAGCAGCTTGCGCAATATCCAGATGCGGCTGGCGGTGGACTTGTCGAGCAGCAGGTCGTCGCGGCGGGTGCCGGAGAGCAGCACGTTGACTGAAGGGAATATGCGTCTGTTCGAGAGGTTGCGGTCGAGCTGGAGTTCCATGTTGCCGGTGCCCTTGAATTCTTCGAAGATGACGTCGTCCATCTTGGAACCTGTCTCAGTGAGCGCTGTCGCAATGATGGTGAGTGAACCGCCGCCTTCGATGTTTCGTGCCGCGCCGAAGAAGCGCTTCGGCTTCTGGAGGGCGTTGGCGTCCACACCACCGGAGAGAACCTTGCCGGATGCCGGCTGTACGGTGTTATAAGCGCGCGCAAGGCGTGTTATGGAGTCGAGGAGTATCACAACATCATGTCCGCACTCAACGAGCCTCCTGGCCTTTTCTATGACCATGTTGGCGACCTTTACATGCCTTTCTGCAGGCTCGTCGAATGTCGATGCCACGACTTCGGCGCGCACGCTCCTGGACATGTCTGTGACCTCTTCAGGTCGTTCGTCGATGAGGAGCACGATTTCGTAAACCTCAGGGTGATTTTCGGCGATGGCATTGGCAATGCTCTTGAGGAGCATGGTCTTACCTGTCTTAGGCTGTGCGACGATGAGGCCGCGCTGCCCCTTGCCGATAGGCGCGAACATGTCCACGATGCGGCAGGAGATGTCGCGTCCTGACCTTCCGCCGGTGAGGTTGAACTTCTCGTCAGGGAAAAGAGGAGTGAGGAAGTCGAACGGCACGCGGTCGCGGATGAACTCAGGCCTGCGGCCGTTGATATATTTGATCTTCACAAGAGGGAAGTACTTGTCACCTTCCTTCGGAGGACGGATCTCGCCTGTGACGGTGTCGCCGGCCTTGAGGGCGTTGGCCTTGATCTGGTTCTGTGAGACATATATGTCGTCAGGAGAGTTCAGATAGTTGTAGTCGGATGACCTGAGGAAGCCGTAACCATCTGGCATTATCTCAAGTACGCCGGTTGCTTCAACCGTTCCTTCAAATTCTACTGGCTTTGGCTGCGGAGCAGGTTGAGGCCTTCTCTGCTGGTACTGCTGCTGATTCTGTGGGTTCTGGTACTGCTGCTGCCCGCCCTGCTGGCGCTGCTGTCTCTGAGGGTTCTGCTGCTGAGCCTTTGGCTGTACGGCAGGTCTAGCCTCTTCAACAGGCTGCTCGGGAGCGTTCTCCTCCGGCTGTGCCGCAGGCTGGCCTTCGGTGACGTTCTCATCGACTTTTTCCTGGGCCGGCTGCTGGACTTTCTTCGGACGTCCGCGACGAGCCTTCTGCTGGGTCGCAGGAGCTGCATCGGAGCTCTCCTGAGGCTTCTCTGCAGCCTTTTCTGGAGCATCGTCCGCTGCCTTTCCCTCCACCGGGGCTTCCTGTTTCGGAGCGGCGGATTTCTTCTTCTGCTGCGGTTTTGTATTGTTGGTCTTCGGCTTGTCCTGAGTTTTCACCTGAGGCTTTTCTTCTGCCTTCTCCTGACTTGCATCAGGCTCGGCAACGGTCTCCTTCACCTCCGGCTTCGGGGCAGAGGACTTCTTCTGACGGCTTCTGGCAGGCTTGGCGGCAGCCGGTTTGAGTGATTCTTCTTTTGCTTCTGCATCCAGAATGGCGTAGGCCAGGTTCTCCTGGTCCAGCTTCTTTGCATTTTTGACTCCGTGTTCCACGGCAATGGACTCAAGCTGCTCCTTGCTCATGGTACTCAATTCGAATAGAGTGTGAGGCATGTTGTATTATAATAATAGTGATTTAATCGGCATGGGGAGGAATTCCCCTTGTCCATCAGATGACAATGCAAATATAGGAATTATTTTTATTTATCCCAATAGCTGCTGCTCTTATGGAACTTGAGAACATCGGCGAGGGTGGAGGCGTTCGCGGCGATGCGGAAACTGTAGGACTTCCAGGTTCCGGTCGGCACCCAGGAGACTGAGATGTTGAAGCAGTGCAGGTCGTAGGTCGCGCTGAACTGGGTGGTCGTGATCTTCAGGGCCATGAGGTCGAAGCCCGAATTCGCGGTCAGAGCCATCTTCGGAGTGAGCTTCAGGTTTCCGGAAAGGTTTATGGTCTGGGTGTACCTGTCGTTGGTCACCAGTTTGTTGTTCGTGTAAGAATAGGATCGGTTGTAATTGAAGGAGTAGCTGAAATTCAGCGACCAAGGTGACTTCGGGTTCGTGTAGTACAGCCAGCCTCCAGGGATGTATTCGCCCGTGACAGGATGGTAATATATTCTCTTGTAATAGTCCGCCGCACCGGCACCGCCGTCATTGCCGTCAATGGCGCCGTCACCGTTCCAAGAGCATGACAGGGAAGCGGAGGCGTTCGTGAGTCTCAGAGGGTGACGAGGGTCATCGAGGATGTTGAACCGATTGATCTTCCTGCCTCGTCCGTCGATGGCGTACGGGTCGAAGTTGGCGTTCGCGCTGAGACTCAGCTTGCCGAACACGGATGTCGACATGGTGACACCTACGTTGCTCATGTTCAATGAGTCAGCTAGGAAGTTGTATGAGGTGTTGAAGTTCAGCTGGTCAATGAGTTTCACCTTCTTCACGCCCTTTCCGGTGCTGTCCGCGAAGTCACGCACCTTTGCCTCGAAGTTGTTCGCGACAGAAAGACTTGCGCTGGCGTTCTTGCCCTTCCCTGGAGGGGAGTACATCTGACCGGCGAAGACATTGTAGTCATAGGTCTTGGCGTTGCCGTTCCTGTCGACATACTCGAGGGTGCGGTAGCCGTTGGCGTAGGTGCCGTTCTCAGGACTGAAGGAGAAACTCATGCTAGGGGAGACGACATGCCTGATGGCCTGTATCCTGTGCGCCTCGCCGAAGTTGAACATACCGTAGAGTCTGGTGCTCATCGATATGCCGCCGGAGTAGCGCTGGGTGATGCCGAGAGTGCTGAACTGGTTGCCGTCCACCTTCTCCACGCGGTCGGTGTCAGGATTGTACTCGTATGAAGCTTGCTTGAAGAACCAGTTCATTCCGTAACTGACCGAAGGTGAGAAGTTGATGTACTTCGCCAGTGTGAAGGACGGAAGGCCGATGGAGAAGTTGTGCTGCATTCCGTTCTGGAACTTGTTCAGGAAGTCCTTGCTCATCTCGAACTCCGAGGCCCTGAAGCTGATCCTGTTCTGCAAGGTGGTGTTGTATCCGAAAGAGATCTTCTCGTAGGCCTTTTCCTTGCCGACACGGTTCTTCTGCTTGAACGGGTAGAAGGTGCTCACGGAGAAGGTGATGTTAGGCAGGGTGAAGGTGTATGAACTGTCTCGGGAGTTCTGGTTGTGGAGCGCGTTCACAGAGAGGTTCATCTTTCCGTTCCAGTTCTTTGAGAATGAGACGGATGATGATATCTGGTTCTGCAGGGCTTCGCTGACGGAGCGGGAGTTGTACTTGCTGTTCGACGGGCTGGAGAAGTTCACCGAGGCAGAGAAAGACTGTCCCGGATGGGCCTTCGAGTCCTGGGAGTGAGACCATTTGAGGGAGAAGTTCTTGCTCTGGAAGAAGTCAGAACTTCCGCGCTCGCCTGTCTGGTCGTTGGAGTAGGTGAAGCCGAAGGAACCGTTGAACTTGTAGTTCACCTTGTAACGTGAGTTGATATCGAGAGCCCACGAGCCCATGGTGTAGAAGTCCGAGGTGATGGACAGGTCGAGATAGTCACCGAACACGAAATACATGCCAGCGTCACGCGCGTAGAAACCTCGTGCGGCCTCCTCACCGAAAGTCGGCATGAGCATTCCCGTGGCTCTCTGAGGCTTCTGAGGTATGAATCCGAATGGAAGGAACACAGGGATGGGGACACCTTCAATGACAGGGTGGGCCGGGCCGAAAACGGTCTTCTGGGTAGGCTTGGTCACTACTTTGGCGGAACTCAGGCTCAAGTAGTAGTGCGGTTCCTCGGCGTCGCAGACCGTATAGCGGCCGTGCATGATGTTCACGGACTTGTCAGGGAACATCTTGATGTCCTGGCCCTGCAGGATGCCCTCGTCGTCGTTGGTGAGCATGTTGGTGATGCGCGCCTTGCGCGAGTTGAAGTTGTAGCGCACCTCCTCCATCTCGTATCTGTCCGAGCCCTGGGTCATGACGGGCTGGCCTCTCCATTCTCCGGTCTCCGGGTCCTGGATACCGCAGGCGAACACCACGCCGGTGTTCATGTCATATTCCATATATTCGGCGGTGATCTCGATGTTCTGGTACTGGACTTTCACGTCACCGTAATAGAATATCTTCCTCTGACCGTCGGTAAAGACTTCGACGATGGAATCTTTCGCGCCGGAGAATGCAGGCACGTCGAGGGAACTCTTCCCAAGCAGGGAGAGCGAGTCGGCGCGGGCGATGGAATCCCTGACGACGGCGACGGAGTCGATGACTGGAAGGTTCAAGGTGTCGACGGCTTCGACTTCCGCCCGGTTGCGGGCGGCAATGCGGCGCTGGCGCCTGTCATTCTGAGCCGAGGCGGCCATACTTGCCAGAAGAATCATCAATAATGCGGCAAGCAGGTATTTTGTATTCCTTGAACGCAATTTTTTACTAAATTTGCAAAGTACAAATGTACGACTAATTTACAAGTTTACCAAGTCTGCAAAATGAAATTGAGACTCAGCATATTTTGTGCCGCAGTGCTTTCTGCGGCTGTTTTCCTCACTTGCGGGAGCATTTCCGCACAGAACTCCTCCAGCCTCGGTCTCCACACGGTCGTCATCGACCCCGGGCACGGCGGGACCGACCCCGGAGCGTTGAGCAAGGACAAGAAAGTACAGGAGAAACAGCTCGTCTTCGACATATCCAGAAAGCTCAAGGAGAAGATTGAGAAGGAGCATCCTGAAGTCAAGGTCTATCTCACCAGGGAGAAAGATGTGCTCGTGCCTCTCATCGACAGGGCCAAGTTCGCTACCAGCAAGGGCGCCGACCTGTTCATCTCCGTACATATCAATGCAAACGAGCGCACCACACCAAACGGTTATTCCATCCATCTGCTCGGCCAGTCCACGGACAAGAACAAGGACACGTATGCGTTCAACATGGACGTGTGCAAGCGCGAGAATGAGGTGATCCTGCTTGAGGATGACTATTCGACCACCTATCAGGGCTTCGACCCGAGGGACCCTGAATCCGACATATTCCTGCATCTGATGCACAACGCATACCGCGAGCAGAGCCTGATCTTCGCCCAGTTCGTGGACCAGGAGATGAAGAACAGCCCGATCAAGAAGAGCAACGGCATCTCACAGAACAATTTCGCCGTGCTCCGCCAGGCCTCGATGCCAGCGGTGCTTCTGGAACTCGGCTTCATCTCCAATCCGTCGGATCTCGCCGTGCTCAAGATGTCTTCGTCGGCTGACAAGATAGTGAACTGCCTGTCTTCCGCCTTCACCGAATACAAGAAGTTCTATGACGAGAGTGTCGGCGCCGGTGCGAAAGAGGTCAAGGCTGCGCCTGCCAAGGAGCCTGAAAAGGAAAAGTCTGAGGTGAAGGAAGAGGTGAATGTGGCCGTGGAGAAGGCTGAAGAACCGGCGGTCTC
Source organism: Candidatus Cryptobacteroides sp. (assembly GCA_045599725.1). Taxonomy (GTDB): domain Bacteria; phylum Bacteroidota; class Bacteroidia; order Bacteroidales; family UBA932; genus Cryptobacteroides. The sequence continues at coordinate 6,926 of JAZRWN010000067.1, forward strand.
TGAGTCACCGGAATATTACGGGACGCAGGTTCTGGCCAGTGCTAAAATCATGGAGAAGGACAACAAGTTCTTCCAGGGATACGAGGTCAGAAGCGTGAAGATGGGGAACCTCTACAAGTATGTGGCCGGCTGCTCTGAAGACCTTGACAAAGCCAGGGAACTCAGCAAGGAAATAATGGCGAAATTCAATGGTGCATTCCTCGTAAAGGTGGATGACAGCGGCTGTACGCGCGCCAGATAGCGGTTTCGCTTAAATTTAGAATAATTCTAATTTAATACCGCCCGAAAATCAATCGGTTACATTGAAAATTGCCTTGTAAATATCTGATTGTCAGATATTTCAAGATTACGCGTTTACTCCTTTCCTAAACGCTTAGATAAGTAAAAAAATAATTACTTCCAATAGTGAAAAAAGTTTTTTATAATCTTTTTTTCTACCAATTTTGCACTCGGAAAGTTAACCGCATTGATGGAAATCCAGAACAGACATATCGAAGTTTGGAACAGTTGCCTGCACGTCATAAGGCAGGTGATTGAGCCACAGAAATTCGAGACCTGGTTCAAACCGATCAGGCCTGTGTCCATGGTGGATTCCACCCTCACCGTAGAGGTCCCTTCCGACTTCTTCAGGGAGTATCTCGAGGATGCTTTCCTTGATATTATTAAGAAGACTCTGAAAAGGGTCATCGGAGCTGACGCGCGTCTTGTATATATGGTAAGGCCGGTGAAGACGGACCAGGCGATGCAGTATCCTGCCGCCACTGGTCTCACTCCTGTGAACAAGGCCATTTCCATCAACACCTATAATCCTGCGAATGCTCCGGGTCCTTTCGTGTACCCCGGCATCTCTAAGGTTGTCGTGAACCCGAGGCTCAATCCTGTCTACTGCTTCGACAATCTCGTCGAAGGGGAGTGCAACAAGATGGGCATAACAGCCGGAGCCAGCATCTCCAGCGCGCCGGGAAAGACCCCGTTCAATCCTCTTTTCCTCTTCGGCGGTCCGGGTCTCGGAAAGACCCACATCGCCCAGGCCATCGGAATCGCCATCAAGGAGAAGTATCCGGATCTTGTCGTCCTCTATGTGACCGGCAACGAGTTCAAGACCCAGTACATGGATGCGGTGAACGTCAGGAACAAGCTGACCGACTTCCTTGCCTATTATATGAAGATGGACGTCCTCATCGTGGACGACATCCAGGATCTCATCGGGCAGGGGTCTCAGAACGCGTTCTTCAACATCTTCAACCATCTGCACCAGTCGGGCAAGCAGCTCATCTTCACGTCCGACCGTGCACCGGTGAATCTCCAGAACTTCGAGGAGAGGCTTCTTTCCCGATTCAAGTGGGGTCTTTCTGTCGAACTGTCGCGTCCTGACTACGCCACAAGGCTCGAGATGCTGAAGTCACGCTGTTTCCGCGAGGGAGTATCCATCGACGACAATGTCCTCGAGTTCCTCGCAGCACGCATCAAGTCAAATTTCCGTGAGCTCGAAGGAGCCCTCATCTCACTGATCGCCCATGCCACTCTGACACGTCAGGAAGTGACTGTCGAGCTGGCGCAGAACATAACCGAAAAAATCGTCAGCGAAGAGCAGGACGAGATCACCATCGACAAGGTTCAGAGCGTCGTCTGCGAGTATTTCAACATCACCCGCGACACCCTGCTCTCCAAGTCACGCAAGCGCCAGATAGTCCAGGCCAGACAGATAGCCATGTATCTGAGCAGGAATCTCATCAGCAACTGTTCGCTCGCCACCATCGGAGCGGAACTCGGAGGAAAGGACCACGCTACAGTATTGCACGCATGCACGACAGTATCGGATTTGATGTCTACTGACAAGTCTTTCAAGCAATACATCACCGATATCAACAAGATGCTTGTGCCTGTAGCAAAATAATACAGGACAATGACTTCAGCATCAGTATTAGAGCATTTCAAGGAAATCACCAGGATTCCAAGGGAATCAGGCCACGAAGGCCCCATGACTGCATTCCTGCAGTCTTTCGCCGCATCTCACAACCTCGCCTGCAAGACAGATGAGACCGGCAACGTGCTCATCACCAAGGAGGCTGCTCCTGGAAAGGAGAATGTGCCTGCCATAGTGCTCCAGGGACATCAGGACATGGTGTGCGAAAAGAACGCCGGTGTCCAGCACGACTTCGCGAAGGACCCGATCAAGTATGTGGTTGAAAACGGCTGGATGATAGCCAAGGACACTACTCTCGGAGCTGATGACGGCATAGGCATCGCCGCCTCACTGGCACTTCTCGAAAGCGAAGTCCCGATGGGAAAGGTCGAGTGCCTTTTCACCATTTCCGAGGAGACTGGCATGGACGGTGCCGAGGCTCTTGAGGAGGGTTTCTTCACGGGCAAGACGCTCATCAACCTCGATTCTGAAGAAGAAGGGGAGTTCTGCATAGGATGCGCCGGCGGTCTCAACACCCTCGCCACTTTCGAGTATGACACGGAGAACCGCAAGGATGGATATTCACGTATCAGTCTGAAGATCAGCGGTGGTGTCGGTGGACACAGCGGTGAAGACATAAACAAGGAGAGGATGAACACTGTCCAGCAGATGGCCAGATTCCTTTACTATGAACTTGAATATGCTCCGCAGCTTCTTCTGTTCAAGGGCGGCAACAAGCCTAACGCCATCGCCAGAGAGTGCGAGGCTGTCCTCGCAGTGCCGGACGCAGATGCCACAGCGAAGCGTTTCGAGGAGTTCGGAAAGGATGTGAAGGCGGAGTTCGCAGTGAGTGACCCGGATGTCATTTTCAAGTCTGCTCCTTGCTATCTCAACGAGAAGGCGGTTGACGCCTGCACGGCGAAAAGGTTCATCACCTCTCTTTTCACCTGCCCTCACGGAGTACAGGCCATGAGCCAGGACATCAAGGGACTTGTCGAGACTTCTACAAACCTCGCATCAGTCAGAATGACCGACCACGGCCAGATCAAGGTCGTCACCAGCCAGAGAAGTTCCATCAACTCTGCCAAGAAGATGATTGCCGCTAAGGTCAAGGCGAATTTCGAGGCTGCGGGCGCGGAAGTTGTCCATCAGTACGAATATCCGGGCTGGAAGCCTGACACTCAGTCACACATTCTTCACGAATGCGTGGAGTCATACAAGAAACTCTTCGGTGTCGAGCCTATAGTCAAGGCGATCCACGCCGGGCTGGAGTGCGGACTTTTCCTCGAGAAGTTCCACGACCTCGACATGATATCGTTCGGACCGACTCTCCTAGGCGTTCACGCACCGGGCGAGAGGATGGAGCTAGCTTCGCTCGACAAGTTTGTAGCATTGCTTGAGGATGTTGTTGCTAATTTCAAATAAATGAAACTTTTAGCGCCTTCAATACTTTCTGCAGATTTTCTGCATCTCGAGAAAGATATCCGCATGGTCAACGAGCATGCGGACATCATTCACCTGGATGTGATGGACGGTACTCTGGTTCCTAATATTTCATTCGGATTCTCAGTCATCGCCCCAGTGGTGAAGATAGCCGAAAAGCCGACCGACGCACATCTTATGATCATCAATCCAGACAAGTATTTCGGACGTTGCGCCGAACTCGGCGTGGACATGGTATCCTTCCATCTGGAAGCAGCCAGAAAGGCGAGGAAAAGCGCCGCCAAGATGCTCAGGACGATCAAGTCTCTCGGCATGAAAGCCGGGCTGGCGATCAATCCTGACATTCCGGTCGAAGATGTGTTCCCATACATCAAGGATGCCGACTATATCCTCGTGATGTCCGTTTTTGCGGGATTCGGCGGTCAGAAGTTCATCGAGGACACATATGAGCGTGTGAGAACCCTCAAGGCAGAAATCCTACGCCAGGGTTCGGACTGTCTCATCCAGATAGACGGGGGCGCCGACACAAAGAATGCCGCGGCGCTGTATGAGGCAGGCGTGGATATCATCGTGACCGGCAGCACAGTTTTCAAGGCGGCCGATCCGGCAGCCACGATAGCCGCCATGAAAGCCTGAGCAGATTTATTACGTTGAAAATATTGCACGGATACCGCCTTCACCGGCGGTATCTGTCATTATGTCAGTCTTGGTATTAGATTGGTAATATTTTTGTTGTATATTTGTTTGCAATTTTAGCATAATATCGGATTTATATGATTACACACGACCTCCGCGTCATAGCTGATGCCATAATAGACAAGAAAGGACAGAATGTCGTTTCACTCGACCTCAGACCTGTGGGTTCTTCCATAGCCGACCACTTCGTGATCTGCAACGGAGACTCCACCACAAATGTTGCAGCCATTGCCGACAACATCATGAAGAAGGCAAGGGAAGAGCTCGGAATGAAGCCTCTCCGCACGCAGGGACTCGAAAATGACTTCTGGATCATCCTTGACTACGGCTACATAGTGGTGCATGTGTTCCTGACCCAGTACAGGGAGTTCTACCGCCTTGAGGATCTCTGGGCTGACGCTCCGAAGAAAGTCTGGAAGGAAAGGAAGAGACCAGTGGCCAAAAAGACTGCTGAAGACGAGGAGTAAAAATTAATACGAAATGTCTGAAACACCAAATACCCCCAACAACAACGGGAAAGGACCGAAAAAGAAGATCATCAGAGTGAGGGTCAACTTTTCGTGGTTCTATTTCCTGCTCATCATCGCCATCGGCTGGATGCTCCTTGGACAGAGCAGCCCCGCTCCTGAGAAGATAGAGTGGGCCGAGGTCCAGTCAATGATCAGAAACGGCGATGTCAAGGATGTTCATTTTGTCCGCAACGACTTCAAGGGCACTGTCACCATCAAGCCTGAAAGGCTCGCCAAATACGCGTCGAAGTTCCCTGGTGAGGAGGTCCCTTCCAAGTCTCCGCACTTCACTTTCCTGGTCTCCAGCAAGTTTGACGCAGAGAAGGAGTTCGGAGAGCTCAACGCATCCCTTCCTGAGGACGGACAGGTGAAGGTGATAATGGAGAATGATGCCAAGGCGTGGGCCGAGGTGCTCGAATGGCTCATTTTCCCTATCCTGATCATTCTGATGTGGATTTTCATGTTCCGTGGCATGAGCAAGAACATGGGCGGTCCGGGAGGAAACGGAGGCGGCATCTTCAATGTGGGCAAATCAACCGGAAAGCTTGCGGAGAAAGGTGAGAATCCTGTGACTTTCAAGGATGTGGCCGGTCTGTACGGTGCGAAGGAGGAGGTAATGGAGATCGTGGACTTCCTCAAGAACCCTCAGAAATACACCGCCCTCGGCGGCAAGATACCTAAGGGAGCCCTTCTCGTGGGCCCTCCGGGAACTGGTAAGACTTTGCTCGCCAAGGCCGTTGCCGGCGAGGCGAACGTTCCTTTCTTCTCCATTTCAGGTTCTGATTTCGTGGAAATGTTCGTGGGCGTAGGTGCTTCCAGAGTCCGCGACCTGTTCAAGCAGGCGAAGGAGAAAGCCCCTTGCATCGTCTTCATCGACGAGATCGATGCCGTTGGCCGCGCCCGCGGCAAGAATGTCGGCTTCTCATCCAATGACGAACGCGAAAACACTCTCAACCAGCTCCTTACTGAGATGGACGGATTCGGCACCAACTCGGGAGTCATAGTGCTCGCTGCCACAAACCGCGCCGACATACTTGACAAGGCTCTCATGCGTGCAGGACGTTTCGACCGCCAGATACACGTCACACTTCCTGATCTCAATGAGCGCAAGGAGATATTCCAGGTTCATCTCAGAAATCTCAAGCTTGACGAGAAGTTCGACCTGGACGGTATTGCCAAGAACACTCCTGGATTCTCCGGAGCCGACATTTCCAATGTCTGCAATGAAGCCGCCCTCACAGCGGCAAGGAAAGGCAAGGATTCCATCGACAATCAAGATTTCATGGACGCCGTTGACCGTATCGTCGGTGGCATCGAGCGCAAGAAGACCATCATGAGCCCTGAGGAAAAGAGGCTCACCGCATATCATGAGGCCGGTCATGCAGTGGCAGGATGGCTCCTGCCTGGCTGTGATCCAGTGCTCAAGGTCAGCATCATCCCTCGTGGACAGGCTCTGGGCATCACATGGTCGCTCCCTGACGAGAAAGTGACCATGTCCAAGAAAGACATGATGGAAGATATGTGCATGCTTGTTGGCGGCCGCATCGCCGAGGAGATAGTCAATGACGGCATTCCTTGTTCCGGTGCTTTGAGCGACTTCGAGCGCATGACCAAGATCGCGTATGCCATGGTCACTTACTATGGCATGAGCGAGAAACTGGGCAACATTTCGTTCTACAACGCATCTGACGGCTACGATCTCACCAAGCCTTATTCCGAGAAGACCGCTGAACTCATCGACTCCGAGGCCAAGGCCATCATTGACGAGGTCTCAGCCAGGACCAGGACGCTCCTTCTTGAGAACTGGGCAGGACTCGAGAAACTCGCTCAGATGCTCATAGACAAGGAAGTGATAATGGCTGAAGACATCGAGGCCATCTTCGGACCGAAGGCCGGAAAACATGGTGAGGAACGTCTCGCTCCGGCTTCCGAGCCTGATAAAGAACCTGAAACAGAACCTGAAAACATCGAAGACTCAGATGAATAATTTCGCTACCAGGACTGTTTCAGCCGTGGTTTTCACAGCGGTGATGCTAGCCTGCCTTCTGCTGGACAAGTTCCTCTTTGCCGTTCTTTTCGCTTTCATCATGGTATGTATGATGATGGAGTTCTACAGGATGACTGCAGGATACGGATTCAAAAGGCCGAGGATTCTCGCCATCATCACGGCTGTCATTCTCTTCGGACTTCTGTTCTGCGTCAGTTCGACCATACTTCCTGTCAGGTATGTTTGCATCGCACTGATACCGTTCCTCGCATTCATGGTCAGCCTGCTGTATGAGAGCAAGGACGAGTCCGGAGCGGCCACAAGCATATTCACAGGCATCCTCTATATCGCCGTCCCTGTTTCGTTGATCAACCTTGTCGCATTCAATGACGGTGAATTCAAAGCGATGCTCCTGTTATGCTTCTTCGTCATCATCTGGTGCTCGGATGTTGGCGCGTTCCTGGCTGGTTCGGCACTTGGAAAGAAGTTCGACAGAAAACTCTGCCCGGCCATCTCTCCTAAGAAGACCTGGGTCGGATTCTGGGGAGGAATGGTCCTGTCAGTCCTGGCGGCTCTGGTTCTCAGATGGGTCGGGCTTATGGACATCCCGGCAGTCCACTGTATCGTGCTCGCTGTCCTGATGGATATTTCCGGAGTGTACGGAGACCTGTTCGAGTCCAGGTGGAAAAGACAGTGCGGCGTAAAGGACTCAGGCAATATCATCCCTGGGCATGGTGGTATGCTCGACCGTTTTGACAGTGCTCTGTTCGCCGTCCCGTTCGGTGCTGTTTATCTCGCTCTCGCAAATCTTCTCTGACTCTCATGAATCTTGACAAGAATTCATACGGTTCCCTCGCGCTTGTATATCTCCTAGGGCTGGTCATACTGGTTCCTACCGCAGTCTGCTCGTCTTCTCCTGCTGTGATCTGGACGGTGACAGCATTCGTTTTGCTGATCTGCATCTGGCAGACTGCATTCTTCAGGGTACCGCGCAGGCATCCTGCCGGCTCAGGCAAAGTAGTGACGGCTGTCGCCGACGGCAGGGTGGTGATAAAGGAGAAAGTGTATGAGCCTGAGTTTCTCAAGTGCGAATGCATACAGGTCTCGATCTATATGGATTTCTTCGATGTACACGCCAACTTCTGGCCTGTAAGCGGTGAGGTGAAGTACTACAAGTACTATCCCGGGGAACATTTCCTGGCATTCAAGCCAAAAGCATCGGAGGAGAACGAGCACACATGCACAGCCATCCTCGCTGATGAAGGCAGATATGTGTTCTTCAAGCAGCTGGCAGGCACATTCGCGCGAAGGATAGTCTGCTACTCAAGACCGGGTCTCATGACTGAAGCAGGGAAGCAGTGCGGCATCATCAAATTCGGAAGCCGCATAGACATGTATCTGCCTCTTGACGCAGACATCAAGGTGAATATTGGGGACAGGACCAGAGCGGCCGAGACAGTTATCGCTGTTCTATAAGTTCCAGCAGTCTGTCCACAGCCTCAGTGTCCGGGACATGCCTCAGGACAGGGACGTTTCCGTGATAGATGGACACCTTGTGATTTCCTTCACCCACATAGCCCCAGTCGGCGTCAGCCATTTCTCCAGGACCATTGACGATACAGCCCATGACCGCGATGACGACATCGCTCAGATGTGACGTGCGTCTCTTGACCTCCTCGAAGGCTTCCTGAAGGTTGTACATTGTCCTTCCGCAGCCAGGGCAGGCTATGTACTCAGGCTTGTAGAATCTGCGCCTGGATGCCTGCATGAGCTCATCTGAAAGATACTCGCCGAATCCGGAATCTTCTATCGATACCTCTTTCCCGTCTTCAAGATATGTTCCTTTGAACTTCACTTCGTCGAGTTCCTTGTCCAGGAGTCTCTTCCCGAAGTCGCACGAAGCATCAAGGATCAGCCTTTCGCGTGAAGGGGCCGAATAGGTGGCGACCGCAGACTTTCCTTCCAGTGAAATGGAGGTCATGCAACTGTCAGTCATGTGGCCGTATCTGGATGAAAGATATTGGGCGACAGGTATTTCATTGACCGGGTCCTCTGTGAGCGACACGCGGATGGTGTCTCCTATGCCTTCAGAGAGAAGAGTGGATATGCCCACGCATGACTTGATCCTGCCCGAGTCTCCATTGCCGGCCTCGGTCACGCCGACATGGAGAGGGAAGACATGTCCGCGTTCCTTCATCATTCCGCTCAGAATGCGGTAGGCCTCCACCATGACGATGGTGTTGCTGGACTTCAGGGAGACCACCACATTGAAGAACTCCGCGTCTATGCACATCTCCACCCATTCCATAGCGGCCTTTGCCATGGCGAACGGGGTGTTCCCGTATCTGTCGGTGATATAACTGCCCAGCGAGCCGTGGTTCAAGCCTATCCTGATGGCTGTTCCGTGGAGTTTGCAGACATCGAGAAGTCGGGCGAACTGAAGCCTGGCCTGTTCGTGGTCGCGATGGAAATTGCCCGGATTGATGCGTACCTTCTCCACGACACTTGCCACGGCGATGGCAGTCTCCGACGAGAAATGAATGTCCGCGACTAGGGGAGTGTCCACTCCCGCAACGCGCAGTTTTTCCTTTATCTGTCTGATGGATTCGACCTCTGCCTGTCCGGGAACGGTGATGCGTATGAGCTGTGCACCCGCCGATGCCATTCTCATGCACTGCGCGACGGTCTCATCCACGTCACAGGTATGGGTGTTGCACATGGTCTGGACCACGATCGGTTTTCCGCCGCCGATGATGACACCGCCGGCATTGGCTTCATATGTTTTCATAAGGCTGATTCATCTCCAAAGACTGTCCTGTAAGCCTCCTTCCGCAGAGCCGACTTTGTCTTTCCAGTCTTCTTGGAAAGCTGGAAATGAAGTCCTGCGGTGATCATGAGGTCCAGAGGATAGGCATAGTTGTAATAGTACGGACTCAAGTAGTCTGGTTGGAAAAGGTTCGAGAAACTGTACCTGACTTTCGCCGTCACGTGCAGTTCCACGGGATCGAACACCAGAGCGAATCCCGCCGCTGCGCGGACTCCGTAGTCAAACGTGATATCAGAGTCAAGGAACTCGTTCTTTATGGCATCATTGACAAGGTCACCGATACGCTCGATGTTCATCCTTTTCGCTGCGTACGGTCCCAGGTCGGCGATTATCTTGAAATTAGGGAGGTCATAATGGAAGTGGGACAGGAACATGCCTTCAACTATGTCGTACTGACATTCTGTAGCCCCTGATATGTGTCCTATGTATCCTGTCTCTTCATTCTCCTTCATAAGATAGCCCTCGTGGCTGTATGCGGCACCTATCTTGAGCCCGAAGTAAGGCATGTACCCGAACATCTTGCCATACCTGGTGAAAGTGAACTCGTAGTGTTCCGGGAACCTTCTCCACGACTGCATGTAAGACGGATTGAACATCATACGGCTGAACCCCGTGCCGGCTTCAAATCCTATCAGCATGTAGTCGTTCACCGAGAAGACCTTTTTGACCTGGACGGTGTCCAGATAGACGTCGGAGTATAGAGTCGTGTCCCGCTGCCTGTCCTTCCTGCCGGCGGCCTGGGACGGCAAGGTGACGAGGATGAAAGAGACGCAAAGAATGAAATATGACAGTGACTTGTTCATCTACAGGCTGTTGAATAATGTTTGGATATCGATCATCTGGTCTATCTCGGCAGACTCAGGGACATCTATGAGAGGATTGTCGCTGACCTTGTAGAAAAGAACCTTCTCCGGCTGTCTGTGCTCAAGAAGCGATCCGGTGTCGACTATGGAGTTGCGGTTCACGTCCTCGGTTATCCTGATGCAGTATTTCCCGGACTTCAGGTACGGGAACGTAAGGGTGCAGTCAGAGTCGATGATGTACTGGCGGATGACATTGTCCTTCTTCTCGTTCATGAAATCGAGGATATACTTGTTGTTCACACCTGACAGGACAAGGCTCAGAGTGCTGAGCTTTTCGTCAGTCGGGAGAGTGACCTTCACTTCAGTGCTGTCGTTGTAGAAACCGTTTATATCCTGGAACTTACGGTGAGGCATCTTGAGGATATAGTCATAGCCGGGGAGAAGCTTTTCGTCCGGCATGATGGTGAATTTGCGGATATTGAGACTGTCCTTGATGACCGTGAACGGCACGAGGCTTTCCTGCTGTCTTGGATTCACCGACTTGAGTTCAAAGTCACTGAAGCCTTCGTTTATGATCGGATAGGTGAACTCGAGCTGGTAGCCGTACTGTTCCACTGTCTCAGGCTGTGAGACAAGCTTGTAGACGCAGATGGTGTCCTCGTGCTTCATGTCTCGGGTGGAGCTCTTGGAAACAGTCTTTCCGGACTCGCTCTCGTAGAACAGCTTCACATGCTCCAGGAAAGGCTCGAGACGTCCTGTTGAGTCTGTCTTGCGGTAATTGACGAACAGGTGCAGGGTGTCTTTCTGGCGTGATTTGTCATTGACCCATATCTCGAGGCTGTCACGCTGGAGGTTGAACTGTGTGATGAGCCTGTCCGATGGGAAACCGGCCATCCACATGGTGTCGATGTGTGCGTTCCAGGCATTGAAGGTTATGTATGAAGAGCGGTCGGACACACGGACCTTCTTCATGATAAGCTGCCTGTCAGGCTTCTCGCGGAACATCCTCATCTCGTATTCCGTCTTCCTGGACTGGCAGAGGAGAGTGTCCTTCATGTCAAACTTCTGCACTTCCGGAAGGGTGTCGTTCACAACGGTCACCGGCCTTATGACAGTGTCCACAAATGCCACCAGCTCATTCTCGTCAGGGTCATATATATTGTTCCCGTTGCCGTCCTTCACTGCATAGAGCCTGTACGGAATGTCAGGGATGTTTCGGATGCAGAAGAAGCCCCAGTCGTCAGTCTTGGCGGCAGCGAACGGCCTTGACTTGAACACGGCGGAGTCTGAGAGGTCGTCATACATCATGACAGTGACAGCCTTGATCGGTTCCAGCGAACTGCAGTCCAGCACGCTTCCGGTGACCATCATCGTGTCTATGACATCGCCGGTGGAGAAGACAAAGGTGAATCCGGGGAAGACATTGCCTTCGTTGTTGTCAGCGATGGCGTCGTTGAATGAGAGTGTGTATGTCTTGTTCGAGTCGAGAGGCTCATCGAAAGTGACGATGACGGACTTGCCTTTGATACGGCTCTTAGGCTGCCGGATCTGAGGATGGGAGAGGTAAATGCCCTTGGCGTCCTTGATCTTGACATACTCGTTGAAGGTGAATACAAACTCGGCGCCTTCGAGCGGAACGCCGGTGGACATATGGGCCGGGACAGCACGGACTATCACCGGAGGTATGGTGTCCTTCGGGCCGCCGGTAGGAGCCTGGGTCGTATTGGCGCAGGAATGCGAGAAAATCATCGACGCCAGCACGAATACGACGGGAACGGCGGGAATCAGCTTTGCCAGTATCTTTCTTGTCATCTAAATGTCTGTTCTTACTATCTTCTGAATGTTCTCTATCTTTCCAAGGTTGTAGATGATGTTCTCAAGCGCATCCTTGTCATGGACGAGAAGCTCGATGTAACCTTCGAAAATCCCGTCCTCGGAACCCAGGTAAATCTTCTTTATGTTCACACCCATCACCTCTGTGATGTAGTGGGATATGGTATTGAGCAGTCCGAGCTTGTCGATCCCCCTAAGGGAGAGCCTCACAGGGAATGCCTGCTTGTTGTCGGAGAGGTCCCACTCAGGAGCTATGACCATGTTTCCGTACTTCGAGGCCAGGTTGCCTGCTATAGGACAGGACTTCTTGTGGATGGTCACGGAACCGTCGGAATTTCTGAATCCGATGATAGGATCGCCCGGAATAGGATTGCAGCAGGTGGCAAGAACAAATTTCCTGCCGGAAGGGTCATCAGCCTTTATCTTGTAGTTCTCCTGCTTGATGGCCGTATCAGCCTTCCTGACGGAAGGGTTGATGGCGCGCATGATGGTGCCTGGCTTGAACAGGCCGAGCCCGAGGCGGAAGTAGAACTCGTCTGCATCGCGCAACTGGACGGAATCCAGCACTTTCTGGAGAATCTTCGGGGTCCTGACGATGTTGTGGTTGGCAAGTTCGACGTTGAACATCTTCTCGCCGCGCGCCGCCAGGTCAGCCCTCTGGTCCTTGAAGTTCTCGATGACTATGTTTCTGGCATGCCTGGTCTGGAGGAACTGGAGCCACTCCATTTTCGGCGAGGAGTTCTGAGCGGTTATGATCTCCACCTGGTCGCCGCTCTTCAGCATGTAGGAGAGCGGGACAAGCTTCATGTTCACCTTGGCCGCAATGGCTTTGTTGCCAATGTGCGTATGTATCTGATATGCGAAGTCGAGCGCGGTGGCGCCTTTTTGTATGCTCTTCTGGTCTCCCTTCGGAGTGAAGACAACGATGTCGCTGCTGGTCAGGTCGTTGTGGATGATGTCAAGCAGTTCGAGGGCGTTCATGTCCGCACTGACAAGTATATCCTTGACTTTTGCCAGCCATTTGTCCATCTCGCTGTCATTCTCCCCGACATAGCCCTCGTTCTTGTAGGCCCAGTGGGCGGCGATGCCTTTCTCCGCGATGTCATCCATCCTCTTCGAACGGATCTGCACCTCGATCCAGATGCCTATCTGACTCATCAGTGTGCAGTGAAGGGCCTCATAACCGTTGCTCTTAGGATGCTTGACCCAGTCCCTGACCCTGTTCGGCTGGTATTTGTATATTCCGGTGATGATGGAGAATATATGGTAGCACTGGTCGCGCTCCGTCTCCTTGGAGTCGGCGGAAGGGGTGAAGATGATGCGCACTGCATACAGGTCATAGACCTGCTCGAACTCGACGCCCTTTGTCTTCATCTTGTTCCAGATCGAATATGGGGTCTTTATGCGTTTCTTCACCTCGAAACTGAAACCGGCATCAGTAAGGGAGGATGCGATAGGAGCGATGAACTCGTCGATGCTTCTGTCCTTGTCCTCCACGCTGGCGTCAATCTTCGCCGTGATGCTGTTGTATGCGTCAGGTTCCTTGTACTTCAGCCAGATGTTCTCCATCTCGGACTTTACTTCATAGAGTCCCAGCCTGTGGGCCAGCGGGATGAAGATGAACATGGTCTCGCTCAGGATCTTGTCCCTCTTGTGCTCCGGCATGAACTCGATGGTGCGGCAGTTGTGGAGCCTGTCTGCAAGTTTGATAAGGACGACTCTGACGTCGTCGTTCATGGTCAGGAGGATGCGTTTGAAGTTCTCCGCCTGGAGGCTTTCGGAGTTGGTGTACTTACGGTCCTTCTGGTTCTCGTTGTCCAGCACGGTCTTGATCTTCGTCAGACCGTCCACCAGGGAGGCTATCTTGTCACCGAAAAGGTGCCTGATGTCATCGATGGTATAGTCGGTATCCTCCACGACATCATGAAGGAGGGCGGCACAGATGGACTTGCAGCCGAGACCAATGTCTTCAATGACAATCTTGGCCACAGCTATAGGATGAAGCATATATGGCTCACCAGAGCGTCTGCGGACGTTCTTGTGGGCTTCGTTGGCGAACTCGAACGCCTTGTTGATGAGAGCGTACTCCGCCTCCTTCGGACAGCGTTTGGAAGCCATCTCCATCAACGACTTGTATTCGGCGTCTATGAGGTCGTAATCGTGCTGTGTGAACTTGGAAAAACTCATATCTGGTCCTCCTCCTCTTTATTCTCCTCCTTGATTTTGTCTCGCAAAGGCGTGAAATCCTTGAGCTTGCCTTCAGGAATATGGTATATCTCGACATTCTGCAGTCCGTAGCAGAGCTGTTCTCCATAAATGATGATCTGCCAGCTGTAGTTCACCCACATCAGAAAGAGAGGGATGGCTGCAAGGGCTCCATACACTCCGTTCAGTCGGGACATGAATATCTGAGCCTTCAAGTAGAGCAGCTGGAAGATGACGAAGATGAAACCCGCCACGACTGCCGCCCAGAACGCGTTCTTGTACAGGACCTTGGTGGCAGGGATGAACTTGTACATGGCGGAGATGGTGAACACCGTGATGACATAGAACACCACCCATCCCAGGAATGTCATGAATCCGGAAATCTCGGATATCTGCACACGGATACCGATGAGGCTGGTCAGGTTCGAATAGATGGCGATACCTGAACCGAATATGACGATGATGAACGGAGACAGCAGCAGTGTGCCGATATAGAAAGAGAATCTCTTGTAAATCTTTCTCGGAATCTTTCTGATCTTCCAGACGTTGTTGAATACTCTCTCCACCTGGAACATAAGCCACAGGATGGTCCAGAGGAACGCCAGGGCACTTATGACGCCCACTGCGCCCGAATGGGCGGTGGTGATGATGTTGCCGGCCTTGTCCAGAACCGTGTTGATGAACTCCGGATTGCTCGGAAGAATATGGTATGCGAGCTCGGAAACCTTGTCTGCCACGCCAAGACCGCCGCCAACAGCGAATATGAACGCGGCGAACGGAACGATGGCGAGAGCGCAGAAATAGCTGAGGGCGACGCACTGGAAACCCATGCGGTTCTCCGCGAACTCAAAGAATGTTATCCTGGTCAGTTTGATGAACTTCACAAGACCCTTCCTTGCCTTGGAAAGGTTGTCCATGTTCAAATCCCAGAGCTGGTCGGTGAACAGCTGTCTGGCATCCTTGACTATTTTGTCAACATCCATCAACATAATCTAAAACAATAAAAGTTCACCATCTTCATCAGCATTGGCCTCAAACAGCCCTGGCAGTGATGTCTGTGAAGGTTTTCCGCTGTCTGGAAGCATGGCGAAGAATTCGTCTTCACCGATTATCTTCACACCCAGTTCCTCGCACTTCCTGACCTTTTCCGGCCCCGGTTTCGCGCCTGCCAGAAGGAAAGAAGTCTTCGAACTGACTGATCCGCTGTTCTTTCCACCGTTTCGCTCTATGAGAGTCTTCATGTCATCGCGGGAGATGGAGAAATTGCCGGAAATGACGATAGTTTTGCCCGCAAGGGCGTCAGAACCGCCTTTCTGCTCTTCTTCTTTAAGCGTGAATCTCAGCCCGGCCTCCTTCAGCCTGCTGATTTCATCTATATGGCGCAGGTCTGCGAAATAGTCCACGATGCTCTGCGCTATCACTTCGCCCACGTCCGGAACCTCCAGAAGCTGCTCCTTCGTGGCGGACGCTATCGCGTCAATGTCTCCGAAATGACGGGCCACCTCCTTGGCCGTGGTCTCGCCGACGTATCTTATCCCGAGAGCGAACAGCACGCGCTCGAAGCCGACTTTCCTTGACTCCTCGAGGCTGTCGAGAAAACGCTGGGCGGAACGGTCCTTCCAGCCGTCGAGCATCATCAGCTGACCTTTCGTGAGTCGGTAGAAGTCAGCAGGGGACTTGGCCAGATTCAGTTGGTAGAGCTGCTCCACCGTGGCTTCGCCGGCCAGAACGTTCATGGCCTTGCGGCTCAGGAAATGAAGCATCTTGCCCTGGATCTGCGTAGGACATCCGTCAACATTCGGGCAGAACCACTTCGCCTCACCTTCCTCCTTGACGAGCGGTGTGCCGCAGTCAGGGCAGACGGCAGGGAAGTCCGGTCTGACAGAGTCGGCAGGGCGTTTCGAGAGTTCGACAGAAGTGATCTTCGGTATGATCTCGCCGCCTTTCTCGACATATACATAGTCACCGACGCGGATGTCCAGAAGAGCCATCTGGTCAGCGTTGTTGAGCGTCGCCCTCTTCACGACTGTCCCGGCCAGCAGCACCGACTCGAGGTTGGCGACCGGAGTGACAGCGCCTGTCCTGCCCACCTGATAGTCGATGGAAAGCACGGGGGTGAGGGCCTGCTCGGCCTTGAACTTGTACGCCACCGCCCAGCGAGGGGATTTGGCCGTGAAGCCGAGAGTGCGCTGGAAAGCGAGTTCGTTTATCTTTATGACAATTCCGTCTGTCGCATAAGGGAGTTTCTTCCTTTCCGTGTCCCAGCCTTTGATGAAATCCTCTATCTCATCGATGTTCTTGCAGATACGCCTCTTGTCGGAGACAGGAAGTCCCCAGGATGCGGCGGCGGAAAGCGCCTGATCGTGGGTCTCGAACGGAAGGTTGTCCCCGAGCATATGATAAAGGGTGCACCAGAGTCCTCTGTGAGCCACTTCCTCCGGGTCAAGGAGTTTAAGTGAGCCGGAAGCGGCGTTTCTCGGATTTGCGAAAGGGGGCTCGCCTTCATCCGCGCGCTCATGGTTGAGCCTGTCAAACGCGTCATATGGCATGAGAATCTCGCCGCGTATCTCGAAGTCTGCAGGGTAGTCTCCTTTCAGACGCTGAGGTATGTTGCTTATCCTGCGGACATTGTCGGTGACATCGTCGCCGACCACTCCGTCTCCACGCGTCAAAGCCCTGAAAAGGACTCCGTCACGGTACTGGAGGCAGATGGCGGTTCCGTCGAACTTGAGCTCGCAGCAGTATGTGAACGATGTCTCGAGAGACTTGTCCGCGCGCTGTGCGAACGCTTCTATCTCCTCGATGCTGTAGGTATTGCCGAGCGAGAGCATCGGATATCTGTGCTGGTACTGGGCGAATTCCTTGCGGACGGAAGGCTCCGCGTTAATGCCTGAGCCCTGCGCCTCAAGGTCGCTTCCGACGCGTTGTGTAGGAGAGTCAGGCGTGAGGTACTCCGGATATGCGCGTTCGAGGTCCTCCAGCTCGTGCATGAGCTGGTCGAAGTCGAAGTCGCTCATTGTAGGAGCGTTGTCGACATAGTACTTCCGGCTGTTCTCCCAAAGGACAGCCTTCAACTCCTGTATCCTACCGTATGCCTCGTCTCTTGTCATCTTGGCTGATAATGCATAATAGAACAAAGATAGTAATAAAAATTTTAAGTATATAATACTTAAGGCCGTATTTGCCCCTGGATTGGTCCCCGAGCGGTCCCCGAGTTCGTCGAGAGGGCGCTTGCCGTCTCCCCGGCGCCATTCCAACATATTCACTTCGCTCTTGTTCTTTCTCCTCCGTCATTCTGGACTTGCTCTCCGTCATTCCGGACTCCCTTACCGTCATTCCGGACTCCCTTACCGTCATTCCGGACTGGACCCGGAATCTGGGATCCTGAATCAAGTTCAGGATGACGCTTCACGGTCCATTCCGTGTGCATTTCGGAGCGTTTTTGCCCCCGGATTCGCTCTCCGCGCCATTCCGTGTGCGTTTCGGAGCGTTTTCGCCCCCGGATTCGCTCTCCGCGCCATTCCGTGTGCGTCTCGGACCGCTTTTGCCCCCGGATTCGCTCTCCGTCATTCCTGACTCCCTTACCGTCATTCCTGACTCCCTTACCGTCATTCCGGACTGGACCCGGAATCTGGGATCCTGAATCAAGTTCAGGATGACGCTTCACGGTCCATTCCGTGTGCGTTTCGGAGCGTTTT
>JAZRWN010000068.1:0-7571 GCA_045599725.1 Candidatus Cryptobacteroides sp.
TTGAGGTACTCCCGCTTGCGCTGCGAATTGGGCAGATATGCCCCCCTGATGGCCCTTATTGCCGACTGAAAGAGATTGTAGTACTCCTGCCAGCGTTCACTGTCAGAGGCGTTACCGCCGGCCTCCGAGATGCGTTCTATGTTTCTCTTGAACATCTGCATCTTCGCCTCTATCTTCGGTCCTTCTGCCTGCCATGCGGGGTCAACCTCGCGGTCAGTCATATTGAGGGCCTCAATCCTTGCCCTTGCTGTAAGTGAGGAGTCCACCGTCTCGGCCATGCCGACCTGCCCGAAGGCTGCGGCCCCGGCTTCAGTGCGGTATCTGAGTTTGTTCTTCTCAGCTGCGGTCTTCTTGTTGCTGTTGTGGATGGTGGAGTAGAAGAGCTCCGGCGTGGGGGTTCCCGCTCCGGTCTCCATCACTGTAATCTGGTTAAGCTTGGTCTCGCTGTGATTGTATGTGACGTACTGCGCACCGGCTGTGAGCCAGTACAGCAGAGCAATTGTCATAAGAAGAATCCTTTTCATTCCATTATCCGTTTAATAGTCCAGCATTCCCACTCCGCGCCATCGCCCGAAAGCGCCCTCCAGTATCTGAGGCAGGCTCTGGGCCCTGTAGACCTGCGCCTTCCAGTAGCCGATCCTGACCTGTATGTATTTCCAAGTGTCGAAGTATGCACGGTTAAGGTGCTTGCGTATGTTGTCCAAGGCCCTGTTGATGGCCTCAAGCACGTTCATCAGGTCAGAGCTGGTGCAGGCTGCGGCTCCAGTTGCATAGAGCACCAGGTCGCTGAACGAGCGGTAGATGTTCTGCCCCTCGTCAGCCAGCCTCTCAAGCATGTACCTGTTGACGGATATGATGAGTGTGTCCGTGCTGACGATGTCACCCCGGCTCAGACACTTGTTCCAGTACTGGGTCAGCATCTCCTTGTAGTCGGCGATTCTGGTGCTGATGGTGTTGTAGGTGTCATAGGTGTTCAGCGAGGTCCTGAGTGTCTGATACAGGACATCTATCACGTCGAATGCGCGGGTGTACTTGTCCAGCTCGACGTTGATCTCCTTGAAATTGACGTTGGCTGCCTTGCTGTAGTCATGCAGCAGGGCGTTGCTCTGTTCCAGGGTGGCCCTGGCCAGAAGCAGGCTCCGCTGGTTCTTGTGGTCATGGATGTACGCCTCGATGGACGGCACATCGAAACTCCACTGGGCCATTGCCGTTTTCGGCAAAAGCATCAAGGCAAGCAGTATGACAATGACGGTCCTTCTCATATCATTCATCCTCCTCCTGCTTCCTGCCGCTCAGTCGGGCATTGTTCAACCATTGCTTCTTGCTCTCCTCGATAATGGTGAGCTTTCGTCCCTCATCCGTGTTCACCAGAGGAGCTATGTCCTTCAGGACGTCGATGAAGCTGTACCTGTAGGTCATCATCTTCTCCAGGGAGACAAGGTCAGAGTATATCTTCGTCAGCCTCGAGTCTATCTCCCTCGCAATCTCAAGACGGTCGCTGGACCACAACAGATGATACATGTCACTGGTGTCGTCCTCCTGGACAGGGTCGCTCTTGGCGTATTCCGCAGATACCTTGCAGGTAGGGTATGCCCTTGCGACCTCCGCAATCCTGTTGTTGACCGTCTTGGTCTTCTCCTCATCGCTGACAGACTCGTCGAAAGTGAGAACATCCACGACCTCCGTTCCCGAGTACTCCGTGGAGAGGTCCCAGTCAATCTGCACTATAGCTCTCAGAATTCTGATACCGAGGAAATACTTCGGCTTGCGTGCGATGGAGACCTTTGCCCTGAAGGTCACGATTCCGTTCATATCCGGCATTGTCGCTTTTCTGATGAACGTGTATCCGCTCCAGGAACCTGCATCCTGCCATGTAAGGTTGTACATGGACTGGCATTCCTGCATGAGGGCAGGGATGCGCCTGTAGTCGTCTGTCGGCACATCCTCCCCGGATTGGGACTCGGAGAGGGCGTCATAGATATCACCAAGCTGCCCTTGATAATCCTTCAACTGAGCCTTGAGTTCGGTCAGCTTGTCCATGTTCGCGTTGTACTGCTGTCTCAGGATGACCGCGTCATCGATGCTCGCCTCGGTCAGAGACTTGAGAAGGGAAGCGTTATCGGCCTCAAGGATTGATATCTGAGCGTTGAGCTCCGCAATATTCGTCTGCAGGTCGCTCTGCATGGATTCCAGATCGGAGGTGTCCATCCCGGACTCAACGACGGAGGTCTTCATCGAGCACTCCTTGGTATGTGCCGAGAGGGTGCTTCCGCATGACGAGCACTTGTACTGAGTCGATCCGCTTCCCAGGTCCGCGCTGTTACTGCATGTGACGCTGATGGTCACGGCTTCCACGCCTTCCAGTCTCTTGGTATCGGCAGTCTGGTAGTAGTTCTTCCCATCTGAGCCGATGTAGTAGGTAAAGCCGTCGTCGTTGTCGTTGAATTCCGACAGACGGGCGTTCAGCTGGGCCTGGAAAGTTCCCAGGTCCATGCTGTAGGAGTCGAACCAGTCTTCATAGACAATCTCCTTGAGGTCCCTGTACCGGGTGACGGTTATTCCGTATGCGTATGCCTTCTGCTTCTGATTTCCGAAAAGGTTATTGATGATGTAGCTTCTCAGACTGTATGATATGCTGTAGGTGTATCCGTCATTCTGGGAGTTGAGCTGGTTGACCCGGCTCTGTGACCAGCCTGCGTATCTCTCACTGTTAGACTTGATGGCCGCAAGTTCGGACGAGGTAGGGTAGTAGCTGTTGCTCTTCGTGTCTATCCTGTACCACTGGTCTCCTTTGGTGATGGAGTTCTTGTCTGTTGGAGGCGTGTAGTTGCAGACCGTCTCCGAGCCGGTGTCCCTGCGGTAGATATACCATTTCTGCGTATAGTACTGACCTTCCTTCTCACGGGCATAGTCATCAATCCATGACGTTAGGTTATAGTCGGAGATATTGAAGAGATTGGCAATTCCTTCCTTTCCTCCGACCATGCTCAGAAGGGTCTCGCCTATGCTCCGGTCAAAGGACTGGAAGAGTTCGGCGTAGTTGTCGGCTATGGTGATGGCCGCTCCGATCTTCCCGTTGAGCAGGTCGTTGAAGTTGCTCCTCTGGAGAATACTTTCGCCAAGGTCGCCAAGCCCTGTGGTGGCCAGGTCCACTCCTTTATGATAGAGAGTTCCCAGGTCGGTCTTGAGATTGTCCAGAGTCAGATGCTCGCTTGCCTCGGCAAAACCGTCGAGGATGGACGTGAAGTCCACACCTCCGAGGTCCGAGAGCCTCAGTATGTCCGCGATCCTGCTGTCTATCTCCAGGAATGCGATATCGCTGAAGGAGAGCGTGCAGTTGGTCACTATGGACTCGAACTGCATGCAGAGGGACTTGGTGTCGTCGCAGGTTTTCATGAGGTAGGAGCCCCAGTACAGTGCGTTCTGAGGACTCCTGAGCATCATGCCTCCGACGGTCCAGATCTTCGGCATTATCTTGGCCGAGACCATGTTGTAGATTCTTCTGTAATAGTAGTTCTCCGTGGCGCTGCCCCAGATGCCCAGTTCGGTCATCGCCTTCCTGTCAAGGTACTTGGACGAGAAAATGCCGGCGGCAGCGACCTCCGCTGACTCGTATTTCTTGAGGATGTCCTTCAGCTGGGCGTTGTAGTACGCCTCGGCTGCCGTTCCGGTTCCATACGCCGCAACCATCGCCGCAGCTGTCTTGGCGTCGATGTTGATGCTGTAGTACTGCGCCCTGACAGTCACGGGGACTGCCAGGGTCAGTACCGTGGCAAAGAAGAATGTATTGATGAAACGTGACACTGTTGGTCTTATCTGTATATTCTGTAGCGACAGATCTCAAATCTGTTTTTCTCGAGCTCGTGGATGTCATTCATGCGTCTGTGCACTATCAATGCAACACGACTTTCCTTGTTTTCGTCTTTTCCGATTTCAATAGTGCTCAGCATATGGTCTTTACTGAAACTGCCGGTTTCTGAATAGAAATCATAATCCCCGATGTCCTCGCCGTCCTTCAGTGCATTGACATCTTCGGGCCTCATGTCTAGATCCAATCCGGCGCTGATGAGCGCCTCCTGTAAGTCGTACAGTTCAGTTCTGGAGTGACCTGAGATTACTACCAGGTCCTTCATTGAGAGGTAGCACAGCTCCCTTACGGTTCTGATGTGGTTGCATTTCAGAGCCAGTTTGGCTGCTGAATAGCCTAAATTGTAGCGGATGAAAAAATCATCGAGGTTCATGTTAAGAAGGGATTCAATGTCCTTTCCTGTCTTTTTTGTTTCCATACTCTGGGTTATTTGAGGTTCGATATCAGCCGGGTTATTCTGAAGAAGAATCCCCAGCACTTCGCTGATGTATCTTTTTTTGTGTCGCAGCATGTCGCGCTCTTTTTTTTTATTTCTTCCTGCTCCTGCCTCTGCCTCTCCAGTTCCGCCTCCTTCATCCGCCTTTCCTCCTCTTCCTTCTGGTTCCTGCAGAATCGGCGCCTTATGAAGAACATCTTCATCGAAGGGTCCATCCGCACCATGTTCCTCACCCTATGGTTGTTTTCGATGAACGATACCAGATGGAAGGCCGGTGACAGCCTCATGTGCATCAATTCGTCGTCAGTAATGACGGACATACTGTCAAGCACGAACTGCTCCTCGGCAGTCAGGTTAATTTCATCAAGGGTAGGGCAGTACGGATCGTTCATGGCTTCGGCTATTTGATGTTCAGTACATGACCCGCTGCATTGACCTTCTGTGCGAACGGAAGCGACTTGCTGATGCCGCTGCGCTCCCAGTCACGGCAGTAGGCTTCGATGGCCTGTTGGTGATTGCACCGGAGCTCTGACTTGTAAAGTTTCAGGGCGTCCTTCTCGGCTCGTTCGGTGGTGTAGGTCATGTAGCACTCATGAGGCTCCTCGACACCGTAGACCGCACCGACCTGGCCTCGTCTGATGAATACCTCACGGAAGAAACTACGTCCTTCCTTGTTCTCAAGGCGGTTGATGGTGAAGATCTTCTTGCAGTCAACGTCGGTAAGGCCCAGAATGGCCTGTATCTCGTCGAAGCGCTCCCTGAACTTGCTCTGGTCAAGCAGCATCACCACATCGGAGTTGTTGATGATGGCCTCCTTGACGATAGGGGAGCCGACGATGTCCTGAATCTCCTGGGTCACCACACCTACGCTCGCCCAGAACTTTCTGGCGGTCTTGTACAGGTACTTGATGTATTCTGCCATCATAGGGGAGGCTATGGCCTTCCATGCCTCCTCAATGACGAGCACCTTCCTGTTCTTCTTGATTCTCATCTTCTGAATGAAAAGGTCCATGATGATGAGTGTGACAAGAGGGAAGAGAAGAGGGTCATCCTTGATGGAGTCAATCTCGAAGACGATGAACGTCTCATCAAAGAGACTGGTGTCAAGGTCCTCGTTGAGTGTCACCTCGTGGTTGCCGCCCTTGTAGAACTCCTTCATCAGGTAGTTGTACGCCGACAGGTCGATGCCGGCGAGGTTGTTCTCATTACATATCTCCGGGAGCCTCTTCACGCTGAACTCATAGAAGGTATTGAAGCAGAGAGAGTCGATCCTGCCGTCGAAATATTCTGTGTAGTACTCTGTGATGGCCTGCTCGATGAGTTTGTCTTCGGTCTTGGTGACAGTGCCCTGGGTGCCCTTCCAGATGAGCATGATGAGGTTCTTCAGGAATCCCACCTTCTCGATGTTGTACTCCTCACGCTTGATGCGGAACGGATTCATCGTGATAGGATGCTCGTCCGTATAGCTGATGTACTTGCCCCCGACGTATTCGCAGAGTCCCTCGTATGAGTTTCCGGTATCGACAAGGACGATGTCCGTGTTCTGCTCCCACATCTGCCTTACGACACTGTTCATGTGGAAGGACTTGCCACTGCCGGAAGGTCCCAGACAGAAGAAGTTCGAGTTGTCCGTAATCTTCTCCTTTCCCTCCTTTCCCGTAATGTCAATGGCCACCGGCACGCCCTGGCGGTCGGTGTAGTATATCTTCAGCGGGGTGTCCTCGCTGTGCTGTATCTTCTCCTTGTACATCAGGCAGGCTGCCGCGTCCCCGAGTGTGAGGAAACGGTCGTAGTCCGGATTCATCCCGTAGCAGTTGCCCGGGAACGAATTCACGAAGAGCTCCAGCTGATTGTAGGCTCTCTTGCTGATGTGTATGCCGAGACGTCCGAAAGCGTTCTCGATATGGTTGGTGCATTTCTGGATGTCCGTGCCGCGGCTTGTGACAACGGCTATATTGAAATGGCTGTAGACAAGCTGCTTGCTCTCCCTGGCGATAACCTCCTGCACCTTCTTGATGTCCTCGACGGCCATCTGGTTGGCAGGGCTCGGGATGCTCGCATGTCTGTTCTTCTTCTTCTCCAGGACGGCGAGCTCATGCTTCTGTCCCGGCATGAAGATCATCTGGTTGTAGATGATAGTCGACGCCTCCGGGATGCTGTCCACTGCACTGACAAGATCCACCGGCATGGTGGCATTGTTGACCTCCATGTTGGTGTACGGTCTGATGAGCGACGGGAGATTGATGCTGTCCACATCCACGAGGGAGTAGAGCTTGCACTTCCTGTCACCCATGGTGATGGTCTCGTCGTCGACTTTGAATCCAGTCATGGAGACGTTCCTGTCGACGAAGTTCATCGCGAAGTACCGGTCGACGTAGCTGCTGGCCTCCTTCTTGGTCAGGAACCGGGCCTTTACACCTGCGTCCCTCAGCTGGTCATGGACCTTTCTTGTCTTGACCATGAAGTCGCGCCATTTCTTGGAGTCATACGAGAAGAGACGTCCCTTCTTGCATTCCTGGGTGATGACGAGATAGGTCCTGGCGTCCGTGTACTCCCTTCCGCTGAAATACTTGAAGTAGCTGTCGCTGAGATACTCGTGGGATGCCCCCGTTTCGTCCTTGAAACGCCTCTTGCT
The DNA here is from genome assembly GCA_045599725.1 of Candidatus Cryptobacteroides sp. Taxonomy (GTDB): domain Bacteria; phylum Bacteroidota; class Bacteroidia; order Bacteroidales; family UBA932; genus Cryptobacteroides. The sequence goes on from JAZRWN010000068.1 coordinate 6,940, forward strand.
GAACACGTCCTGCTTGTGCATGGCATATCCCTCACCGAGGGTCTGGGCCAGCGAGGTGAACAGGTGCGTGAAGTCGTAGTAGGCGTCGATGTTCGCCGAATACTTCTGGACAGGATTCTCCATCTCCAGAACGGCGGAATACTCGCCGGTCTTGGTATACAGCACGCCGATGCCATCCACTTCCTCGATGGTGTAGTAGATGTCCTGGAATATCTTCTTGCGCTTGCCGCCGGTGCCGAAAGCCGCTACCGAGATGGTCATTCCCGCAAGTATCGCTGCAAATATTAAGATTACGTAGAGTGTCATAGGGTTCGTGATTGTTGTTTTTTTAAGGAGGGCCCATCGCTGCGGGTGGGCCCCGCCTTCAGTCAGAGTCTCTTCGAACAAGCGAAGATGTAGATGCCGTGGTCAGATTTCTTCGAGTGCAGGCCCTTTCTCCTCCTTATCATAATAAGGGCTGCCCCTATGGAGACCGCGACCACCAGTGTGAACAGTCCTGCAACGAATCCGGCAATGCAGTATGCGATGATGAAGCCGAGAATGGCCCCGCCAGCCGCACCTGCGGCCCAATAGATGTACCGGCCCTGGAGACCCATGAACTCCAACGGACGTTGCAGGCCCTTGAAGAGTGG
>JAZRWN010000069.1:0-31558 GCA_045599725.1 Candidatus Cryptobacteroides sp.
GGTGAGGCGGCAAGCGGAGCGTTTCGGCGTCAGCCCGCTTGTCAGCGCAGCGGCCGCCTTGCCCGACGCTGCAACGACAACGCAAAAACACTCCAACCTTCGACCAAAGGTAGAAGGTTGTGCATGAAACCGGGTGAAAACTGCTCTATCCTTCTACCGGAAGTAGAAGGTTGGAACTATATCTATTTTCGAGTGATGTAGAGACCGTGTCTTTTTGAGTTATCTTGTTTATTTTGTGGATAATTTGTATATTTGTATCCGAATCAGGGTTCTGCCGGAGCGGCAGGACTCCTTTTTAGTTGACTGCGACAGGAATGGCTATCGTTTCAGTCGCTTTTTGTGAATAGAAGAAATTAACAATAATCATTATGTCAGAAGTACATTACATGACCGCGGACGGCCTCGAAAAGCTCAAGAAAGAGCTTGCAGACGCCCTTGCACAACGTCCGGTCATTTCGGCCGCCATCGCAGAGGCCAGGGAGAAGGGAGACCTTTCAGAGAATGCTGAATATGACGCCGCTCGTGACGCTCAGGGCCTTCTCGAAGTCAAGATTGCCAATCTCAAGAACAAGATCGCCAATGCCAAAGTCATCGACGAATCACAGATAGGCACTGATAAGGTTCAGATGATGAACAAGGTGAAAGTGGAGAACCTCACTATGAAGCGTGAGATGGAGTTCACCATAGTAGGTGAGTCCGAGGCTGATTTCAGCAAAGGAAAACTTGCCGTCACCACTCCTATCGCAAAAGCTCTCCTGGGCCACGGCAAGGGTGAGACTGTCGAGGCGAAAGTCCCTTCAGGTATTATCAAGTTCAAGATCCTCGATATCACACTCTAGTCCATGGCAACTATTTTCTCGAGAATAGCGAAGGGTGAGATTCCTTCCTACAAGTGCGCGGAGAACGAAGATTTCTATGCTTTTCTGGATATCAGCCCTATGACACCGGGCCATACCCTCGTCGTGCCGAAGAACATTGAAGATGACTACATCTTCCATCTTGATGAAAAGACCTATGAGGATCTCTGGGCATTTGCCCGCAAAGTCGCCGCTGCCATCAAGGCCGCAGTGCCTTGCAAGAGAGTGGGAGTAGCGGTTCTGGGAATGGAAATCCCTCACGCTCATATACACTTGGTTCCGCTCCAGAAGGAAGGTGACCTTGATTTCAAGAATGGGAAGGCAGAGGTCTCTCCTGAAGATATGAAGAAAATCGCAGATGCAATATTTACAGAGTATGAAAAGCTTTAGATCAGCCATACTGGGTCTTTTGACCCTCGCCGCAGTGTCATGCGGAACCCCTTCAGCCAAAATAGACGGAACACTGACCGGAGCTGCTCAGAAGCCGGTTGTCGTCAAGCTCCTTGATGTGAATTCATATACCGTGCTCGACACCGTGAAGACCGATGCGTCTGGACATTTTTCATATAAGGTTAAGATGGAAGAAGGACAGCCGGAGTTCATCTATATCTTCTATGGTGACACCAAGGTGTCTTCTCTGCTGCTCCAGAACGGCGATGAAGTCAAAGTGGTCGCCGACACTCTTGGAAACGGGACCGTTGAAGGCTCTGAAGAAAGCTTGAAACTTCAGAAGATTGAGGCCTCGTTCGCAGACTTCATCAAAGAAGCTGACGCCGCTGAGACTGTGGCTGACTTCAACAGGTCATATATCAAGTACTACAGGAGCGCCGTGCAGTATGTAATGTCGAACCCTCGCTCACTCACTGTGGTCCCTGTTCTTTTCCAGAACATCAATTCAGACTTCCCTGTATTCAGTCAGACCACTGACGCCCTCCATTTCAGGAATGCTGCAGACTCCCTCAAGGCTGTCTATCCTGACTCCAAGTATGTGAAGGCTCTCGAAAACGAGGCTAAGCGCCGTGGAAACATGCTGGATATCAATGCCCAGCTGTTATCGGCGAAGCAGCTGTCATACCCGGACATAAAGTCAAAGGATATCAACGGCAAGAATTTCGTCCTCAGCGAGCTGGACGCGAAAGCTATCCTCCTTCGCTTCTGGACTGTGTCTGACGCTGAAGGCAAGATGTTCAATGTGGACAACCTGCTCCCTATTTACGAGAAGTACCATGACCGCGGATTTGAGATTGTGTCAGTGTCCCTTGACACCGACAAGGCTGCTTGGGCCAATGTGGTCAGAAGTCAGAAACTTCCTTGGATCAACATCAACGACGGTCTCGGACTGGCTTCAACCACCGTGTCTCTCTACAATCTGTCGACATTGCCACAGAATTTCCTCATCATCGACGGTGAGATCTACGACAAACAGATCAGCGGAGACAAGGCCTTCGCTGCACTTCTTGAGAAATCTTTGTAAATAACTGATGATCAGAACAGTTTCTTGCTGCTGATAGTGGCGACAAACTGCTTTAGATAGAACGGTTCGAAGTACGCAATGTCTTTGAACCGTTTTTCGTCATAGTCCCAGAGCGCAGGCTTCAGCATGGCACTTGCCTTAGGGCAGCACTGCACGAAATGAGCGTTCCGATGGGAGATGACATCCTTGCACTTGAGAGCTCCGTCACCGATGAACAGCACGGGTCCGGCCTCGAGCAGATCAGCGAAAGTTCCGCTCTCCACTATCTGAGGCCGTGTCTCTGTGAGCTGGCGTGCGTCAGGAGTGAAAACAGCCGAATATACCTCCATCCTGCGCGCGTCAATCATAGGCACCACGGCTGTGCATCCTTCAGGCAGAAGGCCCTCCTCTGAGGCCTGCCAGACCAGAGTGTCAAGAGTTCCAACGGCGATCAGAGGGATTCCTGCTCCGAAGCAGAGCCCCTTGGCGGTGGACACACCCACCCTGAGCCCGGTATATGAGCCCGGTCCCATGCTGACGCAGACAGCGTCACAGTCCTTGACACCGATGCCGCGCGAGTCGAGCATTTCCTTCACGAATGGAGCTGTCAGAGATGCCTGTGCCCTGGGCGTCTCGCTTTCTTTGCTGGCGACAATAATACCGTCCTCGGCGAGTGCTGTGGAGCAGAGGGCGGTGGAGGTTTCTATGAGGATGATTCTGGACATGTGCTATTGCTTGAACAGAAGTTCTTTCAGATAAGGGAAAATGGTGTATGACAAGTCCTTGATGGGGTTGTAGAGCACCGAGGCGTCGAGTACCTCGTTCTTCACGAACTCGAACTTAAGGTTTAGAGTGTCGAAAAGAACGACAGCGAGGCCTATTATGAGGGCGGCTTTCAATAGTGCGAAGACAAGCCCGAGGATACGGTTGAGCCAGCCGAGCATGACAAGGTTCACAAGACCCGTGAGCATCCTTCCGACAAGGAAGATCAGCAGGACGGCCACTATCACGATAATGGCAAAGCTGATGATGTTCAGGACAGTCTCGGAGACGTCGATGTAAGGGTGAAGCCAGTCGCTGACCAATGTGGAGAAGTGGAAGGCGAGCCAAGCTCCGAGGACGAGTGACACCAGAGCCACGGCCTGCTCGATGAAGCCTTTCTGCAAACCTCTGATAATAGCAGGGATGAAACAGATGAGAATAATAATGTCAAGGGTCTCCATCGCGTATTGCTAAAAAGTCATTAATTGATTATATTTGCGGATTATAAGTGAAGTTGTATCCGGTTCTGTCCGAATGCAAAATTATATAAAAATTATGACATTTAAAGAGTATAAGGGTCTGGATTTGGTGTCCGTCGGTAACGAGACACTTGAAAGGTGGAAAAAGAATAAAGCTTTCGAGAAGTCCCTCGAAGTGCGAGAGGGTGCACCGGAGTTCATTTTCTTCGAAGGTCCGCCGTCCGCAAATGGCATGCCTGGCATCCATCATGTCATGGCTCGTTCCATCAAGGACTCCATCTGCCGCTACAAGACCCAGTCAGGATACAAGGTGAACCGCCGTGCAGGCTGGGACACCCACGGACTCCCTGTGGAACTCGGTGTCGAGAAGAAGCTCGGCATCACCAAGGAGGACATCGGTACCAAGATAAGTGTTGAAGACTATAATGACGCCTGCCGTAAGGAGGTCATGAAATACACTCAGGAGTGGCGAAATCTTACTGAGCGCATCGGATACTGGGTGGACATGGACGATCCGTACATCACCTATGACAACCGCTATATCGAGACTCTCTGGTACCTGCTCAAGGACATCTACGGCAAGGGATTCCTTTACAAGGGAAAGTCCATCCAGCCATATTCACCGGCTGCGGGAACCGGTCTCAGCTCTCACGAACTGAACCAGCCGGGCTGCTACCGTGATGTGAAGGATACCACAGCCGCCGCCCAGTTCGAGATCATCAAGGACGCCAAGTCCGCTCCGCTTTTCGTGGAAGGACTTCCGCTGTATTTCCTTGCATGGACCACAACTCCCTGGACCCTTCCGTCCAACACCGCCCTTTGCGTCGGTCCTAATATCGACTATGTAAGAGTCCATTCATACAATCCATATTCAGGTGCCGAAGCAGTCTATGTGCTTGCAAAGGCTCTTGTAGGCGCCTGGTTCAACCCTAAGGCCGCAGAAGTGCCGTTCGCTGACCACAAGCAGGGCGACAAGCTCGTCCCTTACGAGATCCTTCCTGGTGAGTTCAAGGGCAGCGAGCTTCTTGAGATTCAGTACAAGCAGCTCATCCCATGGTTCCGCCCGGACGAAGGTGCATTCCGCGTCATCAGCGGCGACTATGTGACCACTGAGGATGGTACAGGTATTGTCCATATTGCTCCGACGTTCGGAGCGGACGATATGAAAGTCGCCAAGGCTGCGGGTGTGCCTGCACTGATGGTGACGGACCGCAACGGCGACCCTCAGGCCCAGGTGGACTATCAGGGACGTTTCTGCCGTCTCGAAGACCTTGACCCTGACTATGTCAAGGAGCGCGTGAGCGCCGACTACGCCGAGTGGGCGGGCCGTTATGTCAAGAACGCGTACGACTCCAGCCTCGCTCCGGATGCACCTACCCTCGATATTGACATCAGCCTCATGTTGAAGTCACAGGGCAAGGCTTTCAAGATAGAAAAGCATGTCCATACATATCCTCACTGCTGGCGCACTGACAAGCCGGTTCTCTATTATCCTCTGAACTCATGGTTCATCAAGGCCACAGCGGTCCGCGAGCAGATGATGGCTCTCAATGAGCAGATTACCTGGAAGCCGGAAGCCACCGGAACTGGCCGTTTCGGCAAATGGCTTGAGAATATCCAGGACTGGAATCTCAGCCGCAGCCGCTACTGGGGCACACCGCTTCCGATCTGGCGTTCCGAGGACGGCAAGGAGGAAAAGTGCATAGGTTCCGTCAAGGAGCTCTACGCTGAGATCGAGAAGGCTGTCGCGGCAGGCATCATGGACGCCAACCCATTCTCACAGAAGGGTTTCGATCCTGAGGACATGTCCCTCGAGAACTACGAGAAGATCGACCTCCACAGGCCTTATGTGGACAATATATTCCTCGTTTCCGACTCCGGTCGCAAGATGATACGCGAGACCGACCTCATCGACGTCTGGTTTGACTCAGGTTCAATGCCTTACGCACAGGAAGGACTCAGGAATCTCGGAAGCGAGAAGTTCGGCTGCACGGCCGATTTCATTGCCGAAGGCGTCGACCAGACACGTGGCTGGTTCTACACCCTCCACGCTATCCACACGATGGTCAGCGGCACTCCTGCCTTCAAGCGCGTCATCTCCAATGGACTTGTCCTTGACAAGAACGGTGACAAGATGTCCAAACGTCTCGGCAACGCGGTGGATCCGTTCAAGGCCCTCGACTCCTATGGCCCGGACGCTCTCCGCTGGTACATGCTCACGAACGCGCAGCCTTGGGACAACCTCAAGTTTGACGAGACCGGCGTAGTGGAAGTCAGCAGGAAGTTCTTCGGAACCCTCTACAACTGCTACTCGATGTTCGCTCTTTACGCCAATATCGACAAGTTCGACCCGGCAGCTCCTGCAGTCCCTTACGCTGAGAGACCGGAGTTCGACAAGTGGATCATCAGCCGCCTCAACACCCTCATCAAGGGTGTCGTTGCCGCTTATGAAGACTACGATGTGACCCTTGCAGGCCGCCTCATCCAGGATTTCGTGGGCGACGACCTGTCCAACTGGTACATCCGCCTGAACAAGAAACGCCTCTGGGGTGCTGGCCTCGCTTCTGACAAGCAGGCGGCATATCAGACCCTGTACGAGGTGCTCAAGGATATTGCGCTGCTCGCAGCGCCTATCGCTCCGTTCTATATGGACCAGCTCTGGCTTGACCTCGTTCCGGATTCTGATTCAGTGCATTACCAGCCGATGCCTTCGTTTGACGAGAGTCTCATAGACACCCCTCTCGAAGAGAGGATGGCTCTCGCGCAGCAGGCTTCGTCCATGGTTCTCGCGCTTCGCAAGAAAGTCGGCATCAATGTCCGCAAGCCTCTCGCAAGGCTTCTCATCCCTGTCATCAACGATAGCGTCAAGGAGAATCTCGAGAAGGTCAAGGGCATCCTGCTTACAGAGGTCAACGTCAAGGAGGCTCAGTTCATCCAGGACACCACCGGCATCATCACGAAGAAGATCAAGCCTAATTTCAAGACCCTCGGCAAGGTGTACGGCAAGCAGATGAAGGAGATTGCAGCCGCATTCGGCACTCTCTCGCAGCAGGATATCGCCGCCATCCAGACAGCTGAGACGGCAGGACAGGCTTATACGCTGGCATTGCCGTCAGGCGATGTAATACTCAATGCCGGTGACTATGTCATCTCTTCCGAAGACATGCCGGGCTGGCTTGTCGCTTCAGAAGGGTCGCTCACCATTGCACTTGACATCGAGATGACTGATGAGCTCCGCAACGAAGGAACTTCCCGCGAACTTGTAAACCGCATCCAGAACCTCCGCAAGAGCAGTGGTTTCGAGGTGACAGACGAGATCGTGACAGTCATCTACTCGGCCGAGGACGTGAAACCGTCCATCGACGCCTCCATCGCTGCATATGAGTCCTACATCAACTCTCAGACACTCTCCGGCAGTACGGCTTCAAACATGCTCGCAGATGCCCCTGCAGATGCCGCCGAAGTCGAGTGGGAGGATACCGTGATTAAAATAAAAGTTACTAGAAAATAACATTATATAACTATGTCAGAAGATATTAAGAAAGTCGTAGAGAATGTCGAGAGGACACGCTACAGTGACGAGGAACTCGCAGAGTTCAAGGTAATCATCCTTGACATGCTTGCAAAGGCAAAGGCTGAGTACACCACTCTCAGAGGTGCTGTGATGCGCACCTCCAGCAACGACATCGAGGACACATCCCCGTCTTTCAAGACCGTTGAGGATGACGGCGCCAATCAGCTCTCAAAGGAAGAGGCAAGCCAGCTTGCAGCCCGCCAGTACAAGTTCATCCAGAACCTTGAGGCGGCTCTCGCACGTATTGAGAACAAGACATACGGCATCTGCCGTGTCACCGGCAAGCTCATCCCTAAGGAAAGGCTTCGTCTTGTCCCTCATGCCACACTGACAGTGGAAGCTAAGGAGATGCTCTCAAAATCAGGAAAGTAGCAGTACCTTATGAAGTCAGACAAAGGCAGGAGACTGCTCGTGCTCGGAGTGATACTCGTTGTGATTGACCAGATCATCAAGATTCTGGTCAAGACGAACATGGGCCTCGGAGAACATTTCAACGTCATTGGCAACTGGTTCCAGATTCTCTTCATAGAGAACGAAGGCATGGCGTTCGGCTGGGCCTTTGGAGGGACTTTGGGCAAGTTCCTGCTTTCCCTTTTCCGCATATGCCTATGTGCGGCACTGATATGGTGGATCAGCCGTCTGTGCAAAAAGAACTCCGACGCGGTGGCTGCCGGCGTCGAGGCTCCGGTCCCGTCGGGCGTGCTTGTGGGTCTTACGATGATCACCGCCGGTGCTCTTGGCAATATCATTGACAGCCTTTTCTACGGTATCATATTCGGACATTACGCTCCGTTCATGTTCGGAAAAGTCGTGGACATGTTCTATTTCCCTATCATTCACACCACCTGGCCGTCATGGTTCCCGTGGATAGGCGGAACTCCGTTCACTTTCTTTGACCCGGTGTTCAACTTCGCAGACAGTTGTGTCACTGTGGGTGCTTTCTATCTGATTCTGTTTCAGTGGAAGTTCTTCACTAAAGAGTAAATATTTTTTGCACAATAACAGAATTTATTTATCTTTGCAATCCCGTTCGGGGATATGTTCATTGCATATTTGGAGAGGTGGTAGAGTGGTCGATTACGGCAGTCTTGAAAACTGTTGAACTGAGAGGTTCCGGGGGTTCGAATCCCTCCCTCTCCGCCAAATAGCAAAAAACAGCGCCAAGAAAACTTGACGCTGTTTTTTTGCATTTGGCAAGGCCGTTACAGTTCTTCGATCATGATGTCCTTGTACCACATCTCGCAGGCAGGACCCTCGTGGATCTGGAGGGCGATATAGCCTTCCTGAGCCATCTGGCCGAGACCCTCGTAAGGCTCGTTCACGAACGGCTCGATATAATCTCTGGTCTTGACCCCGTTGATCCAGATGCGGATGCGCGGACCCTCGACGCGGATGACATAGTCATTCCACTTCTCCGGATCGTAGTTCTCAGGGGCGCCGAGAGCCATTCCCAGGAATGACCATCTGCGCTGCTCGTCGTAGAGCGGACCCACCTGGCCGTCCAGGATATCAGCTTGATAGCCTATCATCTCGTATTCCAGGCCCGGGACAGGGGAGTGGACACTGCGGAACTGGATGCCGCCGTTGTACGAATTGTCAGTGGCCTTGACACGATACTTGAGGTGAATCTCGAAGTCGCTGTATGTACGGTCGGTACGCAGGAACTGATTATGTGCGAGTGGCTTGGTCATGGTTCCGCCGACGATGCACTTCTTCTCAATGCGGAAGAGAGCCATGCTGTTCTCGCCGTCATTGCCTTCCCAGCCGTTGAAAGTCTTGCCGTCGAAGATGCTGTGACCATTGAAGTGGTTGATGATATCGACAGGCTGCGATGTCTCCGGCAGCGAAGTAGGAATCAGAGTGATACAGTTGATGTCAGGAAGAGCATCGTTGCGCCACTTCGGCGCGTTTGCCTGCGGCGCCTGTCCGTTGCGAGGCCTCGGCCTTGAAAGGCTGTTCTGTATACCCCTGAGAGTAAGGGTGACATCACCTCCGTTCGTGATTTTCAGTACGCCGAAATCCTCGTCGCGGAAGTCGAACCAGGTGAAGCACTGGGTGAAAATGGAAGCGACTTCCTGACCGTCAGCCTCCAGAGTGGCGGCACTGCCGAAATATGGCTCGGAGTAGTGGACAATGACCTGATAGTTTCCAGGCTTGAGGTTGGTGGTCCAGGAAATGGACTGGGTTGGAGAGTTCCAGTCATGGATGGTGGCTTCCTTGCCGCTGTCCACGAGACGGAATCTTCCAGAGAGCGTAGCATCGCAGGCATAAAGCGTGACAGGTGTCCCCAGACGGGCTTTCTCATTCTTTTCGGCAATAATCTTTCCGCACTCGTCATCGATGTTCTTGACGCTCTGGATGAGGTATGGGAGAGGATTGTCGAAGTCATGCTCGTATTCGATGGCCATGATCGGCTTGATGTTGTTGTCGCTCAGAGCCCGGAATACCTCCGGAAGTCTGCCGGCGCCGGTGAGGCAAGGTACGTCAAGACCGTAAGTGTCGATGGCGCTGACATCGCGAAGGTGGAAATGGTACATCTTGCCGATGGCAATGTATTTCTGCGCTACTTCGTAGGTGTCGAAGCCGCCGCGGAGATGATGACCGAAGTCGAGAGAGGCACCGAGGTACTCGCTGCGACCCTTTGTGTCCTCGACAATGAAATCAGGATTCCAGTACGCAGCATCCTTCGGATGGTTCGTGAAGACCATTGTTACGCCGTACTTCTTGAGAATATCTTCGTAGAATGAAACCGGCTTTCCACCCTCGTTCTCGCGCTTAGGGTCGGTAACGATCATCCAACCCATTTCCTTGCAGAACTTGACGGCGTCCTCGAAGCCATTGCCGGAACCGTCCATTCCATAATAGACGGACTCGCACTTGACACCGCTGTCAGTGAGTTTCTGCTTCAGAAGATTCTTTGCCTCGGCGGACATTCCCGGACCTATCCTCTCCTCGCTGTCAGCATTGAGTCTGGCACCCATGGTGGCCTCGATGTAGTGCAGACCTAGTGCGCGGGTGAGGTCAATGCCCTCGAAGAAAGTGAATTTGTGGAAAGAGTAGAACTGGACGCCGACTTTCCAGCCGAGTTTCTCCGCGTTAGGACAACCGTCGGCGAGGCGGCCGTATGAGTTGTATGCCGTTGGTACGGGAGTGTTGAGGTTCAGTTCCTCTGCGCGCTGTGCGTAGCATAAACTGCTGGCAATGAGAATACATGGCAGAAGTGTCAGCAGGCGGGATTTAAAAGTTTTCATATGTTTGAATGGATTATATGTTCATCTTTATATTATCTAGAATCTCCCTGTCGGCGGGAAGCCACTGGACGGAGTCAAGTTCGGCGGAGTTGAGCCAGCGGGCTGCTTCATGCTCCTTGAGGTTGAGTGAGTCTGACGAAAGAGTGCACCAGAAGCAGTGGAGTGTCAGGTGGAAGGCGGGGTAGTCGAAATCAACGGTGCGGATGAGGCTGCCGACGCTGATGTCAGCATCAAGCTCCTCCTTTATCTCGCGCACAAGAGCCTCCTGTGGCGTCTCACCGGCTTCCATCTTCCCTCCGGGGAATTCCCACCAGTCCTTGAAATCACCATAGCCGCGCTGCGTTGCGAATAATCTGCCGTCCTTCCGGATGACCGCCGCCACCACTTCTATACTCTTCATCTTTATTCTGAAACTACTCGAACTTGAAGTCGTACAGTTCGCATATCGAAGCGTCTTCCACAGAAGAACTGAAAACGAAGAAGAGCGGCTGCTTGCCCTTGATGCCGGCGAGCGCGTCGACGGAGCAGCTGATTTCCTGAATCTCCTGAGCGGCATCCTTGCTGACCTTCAGCACTCCGACAGCCTTCCCACCATGGGCAGGATCGATTCCGCCCACCATGATGCTGATGGTTCCGTCAATGCCTTCCGGCTTGATGTGTGCCACGAAGTCTATGTCCTTCATGCCAGCAGTGTAGTCGAAATTGAAATACTTGTAGCCTACGACTGAGCCGGAAGTATTGTTCACTACAGGGCAGAACGGCTGTTTGAGGTTGAACGGCCCTGCGAAGGACTCAGGGTCTAGACGGGTAGGTTTCACATAAGATCCGGTGAAATGGAAGTGAGGATAATCGTGGCCTATGCCTTTAGGGTTGGTGAGGTAGCAGGCCCATCCTGCAGCTGATTTGTTGAGCGGGTTCAGACCTTCTGTCATGAATCCTTCAGAGTTGTATTCGCCTTCACTGATGGTGACCTTGCCGCCAGGACCTTCCTGGACATCGACTGTGATCGGGGCGACCATTGCCTGGCGTGAATACTCGTCAGTACCGGTCTGGCGGTGGTAGAACACCCACCATTTGCCGTTGATCTCGAGGATGCTTCCGTGAGTGTTGCCGTAAGGATTGGCGGTGCAGATGGTGTTTCCTTTGTCGTCAACGTCCCTTGCGCGTCCGTCAATGATGGTGCCTCCGTAGGTGAAAGGTCCGAGCGGGTTGTCCGAATATGCGTAGGCGAGGTTGTAGTTGCATGATGGAAGCCCGAATTCCCCTTCAGGGCTCATTCTGCTGTATATGAGCACGTATTTGTCCTTTATCTTGCGCATGGACGATGCTTCGAAGAAGTTGAAGATTCCTTCCTGGTAGCGTCCTGAAACGACATTGTGGAGGATCTCGCAGCCTGGCTTGACCGTGGCCATGGTCTCAGGGTCGAATTCGGCCATATATGACTCCTGGAATCCCCAGTATCCGTATACACGGCCGTCATCATCCACGAACACCGCCGGGTCAAAAGCGAGCACGCCGACAGTTTTCGTCGGGTCTTCCGGATCCCAGTTGCATACTGTGAACGGTCCGTCCGGACGGTCGCTTTTCGCAATCATTCCGTTGCGCGGGCGGGACTGGTTGTTAGGGAACAGATAATATTCCTTCTTCCCGTCTTTCCCGATTTTCATGGTCACATCCGGGGCGTAGAGCACATCACCCTTGCCGCTGCGGTTGTTCAGCGGCTTTCCATTCGCGTCAAGAACTGATGTGAAAATGACTCCGTCATAGCGCCACTCGGTGAGACGGTCCACAGGAGCGGACCAGACTACCTGCTCAAGGCCGCAGTATTTGTCAATGAGGCTGTCGTGTGAGCCATAGATATAGACTCTGTACTCGCCCGGGCGGTCCGGGTCTTCGAATACGTATGGTTCTCCGTCTGGAATATACTCCCAGAGGGGCAGGTATGGATTCTGTGCGCCGGCGCAGAACGCGATGGTGGTGAAAACGATGGTGGTGAGTGCTTTTCTGAACATATTATGTGGTTTTGTCTACGCAAATATACCAAATTACAACTGAATTCCTGTATATTTGTGTATGAGGTATCAGAATAACTCATTTTTCTCTATGAAAGCAAGCATATAAATGACACTGATATGAAAATCAAGTCCATGAAATCCATCGCCATCCTTTTAATGGCATCGTTAAGTTTTTCTGTATCTGCATTCAATGACGGCCTTCCACGCAGTACGCCTGAGGCCGAGGGTGTGAATCCGGAAGTCATCGCCCAATTCTTCGAGGATGTCGTCGAGCAGGGGCAGGAAGTCCACAGCATCATGATTCTCCGCCACAACAAGGTCATCGCTGAGCACTGGTGGGCTCCTTACGCTCCCGAACTGTACCACGCTATGTACTCCTGCACGAAGACTTTCACCTCCATGGCTGTCGGATTCGCAGTCCAGGAAGGCCTTATTGACATAGAGGACAAGGTCACTTCATTCTTCCCGGAACTGCTTCCTGAAAAAATATCTCCGGAACTTGCCTCCCTCACAGTCAGACATCTTCTCACCATGAGTGTCGGTCACAAGAGCATGTCATACGCCGGTTCCGGCCTCGCCCAGGTCAAGTCCTTCCTTGCCGCGGAGTTCCAGTACGAGCCTGGCACCCATTTCGCATACAACATCACAGCATCACATATGCTCTCGAACATCATCACCCGTGTCACGGGCTTGAGCCTCAAGGAGTATCTCACCCCACGCCTGCTCGATCCTATCGGTATTGGCGATGTGGTCTGGGAGATGGACAATGACGGACATAATATGGGCAATGGTGGCATGCACCTCCGTACTTCTGATATGGCGAAAATGGGCATTTTCCTGAACAGCAAAGGTGCGTGGAATGGAAAGCAGCTGCTTGACCCTAAGTGGATAGAGGCAGCGACCACCCCTCATATATTCCAGAAGGATCCTTCAGGCCCAGAGAAGGATGCCAAGGATGACGGCGGTCAGGGCTACGGCTATCAGATATGGATGGGCAGATGTGACTCCTACAGAGCTATCGGCGGTATGAACCAGCTTATCATGGTTTTCCCTGACAAGGACTTCATGGTCATCGCCACTTCCGCCCTTCGTGACGAAGCTGGCTTCAACGACCTTATCTACAAGATGCTTCCAGGTGTCGGCGACAAGAAACTCAAGTCAGTCAAGGGCTTTGATCTTGAGTCAAGAATAGGTCATCTGGCTCTCGCCAAGCCTTTCAGTACGAGTGAAAAGCCTCTCGTTTCCTGCACCCGCAGATTTGAGATGGCTCAGAACCAGCTCGGAATCAGCCGCATCGGCCTGCGTTTCGATGCAGAAGGCAATACGTATCTCACTATCGAGGGTCAGGGAAGCATTTCCAACATCCCGTTCGGACTGAAGGATTGGAAAATCGGCCAGACGGACAGAACAATGATGCTCAGCCGTTCAGCCTATCCAAATACGATGGGGGTCACCCCTTATAACACTGCCGGCATGTGTGCCTGGACTTCATCCGATGTACTTGAGGCGGAGTATATCTCGCTCTTCAATCCTGGTATGAAGGAGGACTTCAAGTTCACCTTCTCCGGTGACACTCTCAAGATGGAAGTCGGCGGTGTAACTCTTTCCGGCTTCCTCTCCAGATAATTATTAATTGAAGTATATATGATAAGAGCGGCTGGCATTGAATGCCAGCCGCTCAAATATTAACTTATATTTTAAGTTCAGTATTAATATCCAGGGTTCTGGACCATGTTCTCGTTAACTGACATCTCGCTGAACGGGAATGGGAAGAGTTCATGCTTGCCCTTCTTGAAGCCAGTCTCCGGATAGGTCTTGATACACCAATCGGCGTCTGTTTCGTCAATATAACCCTCGTGGTGGTCTGAAGTACCATCAGCAAGTTTGTCGCGGAATGAAGGGAGATACTTGCCGTTGTCAACAAGTTCGTCTGTGTCACCCCAGCGTACGAGGTCCTGGAAACGGCAGCCTTCGAGCCACATCTCAATCATCTTCTCCTTCTTTATGCCATCAAGTGTGAGTTCGGTGGAGACGGTCTTGGACTGTGCGCGGTTCTGGATGTCGTTGATGAGCTTGAGAGCCTTGTCCTTGCCCTGACCTGTCTGGGTGGCGCACTCTGCGAACATGAAGATGACTTCAGGATAACGGAAGATACGGATGTTCTTCATGTTGGAGTTGTTTGCGGAGAGGTCCTGAAGCTGGAAGTTCACTTTCCACATGAAGTAGCCTGCGTGACCATAGATACCTGCAGAGCGAATGACTCCGCGGGTTTTATCCTTTGACTTTGCCTCAGTGTAACCCATTACAGGGTTATCACCGTCAGAAACGTAAGGCATTTCATAAAGGACTTCGTCGTATGTCTTGATCCAAGCCTTGCGGCGTGCGGACTCGAGACCGTCGTTCTCGATGAGAGCCTCTGCGAACTTCTTTGAAGGGTTGCAGGCGCCCCATCCCTGGTTGTACATAGTTGTGCCTACTCCGTTAGGAATCTGGACAGCCTCTGATCTCCAGTTCCAGAGCCATGTCATGTTGGCCTGTGAATGGTTGACATAACCGCTGATTGAAGCATCCCATACAAGATTGAGTTCGAAGATCTTCTCAGCAGAACCGTCACCGGCTACATGGAAGTTGTCCTCAATACGCTCGGTAGGAAGAAGCTCGTAGTTGCCCTCGTCGATAACCTTCTCAAGAGCAGCCTGTGCGCCAGCATAATCCTTTTTCCAAAGGAGAGCCTTTCCCTTGATAGTGTTTGCAAGACCTGTTGTGACCTTGTAAGCGCCGTTCTCATCATTCGGGCCCTGACGCTTGTCGAGGAGAGGGAGAGCCTCATCACAATCCTTGACGATGAAGTCGAGGACTGCGTTCTGTGACTCAGCGTTTGAAGGCTTTTCTGATGGATCGAGCACATGGTCAACGATAGGAGGAGTACCCCAACCGATAGCGAGCTGGAGGTATGAAAGGGCACGGAGTACCTTTGCTTCAGCTACAGCCTTCTTCTGATAAGCAGTGGTTCCTTCAGCGAAATTCTGAATCACAAGGTTAGCTGCATAGACAGAACGGAAGAAACCTGTATAGCCTGAACTGATGAGACCGCTGTTTACAGGAAAACGGAATGCGTTGAGCTCATTTTCACCGACATTGTCCGAGCTGTTGTTTCCGGCAGCATACATGTCGTCTCCAACATAGTTCCAGAGAGCATAGATGATGTTGTCGTTGTAAAGAGGAGCGCAATAGTTGGTCGCCATGTCCGCATACGCGGCTGTAAGTGCCATCTGGGCATCTTCATCTGTCTGGTAGAAGTTATCCAGTGATATGACACCCTTCTGAGGAATCTCAAGAAGCGACTGGCTACAACCTGTAAAAAGAAGACCGCAAGAAGCGATTACGATAAATATCTTTTTCATATCGATTGTACTTTTAATTAGAATGAGAGGTTGAGACCAAGGACGAACTGCTTTGCAGTAGGGTATGAACCCATATCGATACCAAGAGATGAAGCGGAGCCTGAAGATGCAGTCTCTGGATCAAGACCAGGATATTTGCTGAAGCAGAAGAAGTTTTCGAGAGATGTGTAGATTCTGAGCTGGCTTACAGAGATGTTGTTGAGAAGCTTTGCTGGAAGGTTGTAACCGAGCTGAATCTGCTTGATCTTGAAGTATGAACCGTCGAAGAGGTTGAAGGTAGAAGAGAAGGTACGCTGATCCCAGCCCTGAGCATTAGCTACAGGGAACTTGGCATTGTCACCTGGCTTCTTCCATGAGTTCTCCCAGTACCATGAGTAAGTGTTACAGTGTGGACGGTCGGTACGCCATGAAGAAGGGAAGATCTCGTTTCCTGCAACACCGGTACCGAATACCATGAAGTCGAATCCCTTGTATTCAAGGTTGATGGTAAGACCGAAGGTATAGTCAGGAATACCGCAACCTACCATCTGCATGTCTTCCTCGTTGGTGTCAGGGTTGCTGTCGAGCTGCTCGAAGAGCGGGAGACCAGTCTGAGAATCCACGCCGAGAGCCTTGTAACCTCTCATGTAATAGATAGGATAACCGACCTCGAAGTATGTACGGAGGAGAGAGCCCTGAGGGCCGGTGCCAGCGATACGTGTGATGGTCGGATCAAGGTATGTAACCTTGTTCTTGAGGTATGAAGCGTTACCTGAGATTGAGTAATTGAAATCACCGATATGGTCCTTCCAAGTAAGTTCGAGCTCAATACCCTGGTTGTTGACAGAACCTGCATTCATGGTTGTGGATGAGATGCCGATAGCAGCAGGGAGTGATACGCTTACGAGGAGGTCCTTGGTGTTCTTGTTGTAGTAGTCAAGACCGAGAGCGAGTTTGTCATTGAAGAAGCGTGCATCGAGACCGAGGTCAACCTGCTCTGAAGTCTCCCATGTCAGACCCGGGTTGGCGAGACCGTTAGGTTTTGAACCAAGTGAAAGGCTAGGGGTGCTTCCGTCGAACTGATACCATGTACCACCGTAATTGATGGAGGTGTCGTACGCATAGTTGTTGAGGACGGAGATGTTACCGTTGCGTCCCCATGAAGCGCGGAGTTTCAAGAATGAAACAGCGTCACGGCTGATGTTATCCTTGAAGAAAGGCTCGTTGCTGACTGTCCATCCAGCAGAGAATGAAGGGAAGTAACCCCAGCGGTTCTGCTTGGAAAGTTTGGATGAGTCAGATGCGTCAGCACGGAAGTTGGCCTGGAAGCTGTAACGGTTGTCATAGCTGTATGTGATACGGCCGAAGTATGCGATGCTTGCTGACTCACCAGGAGCATTGCTGATGTTCTTGGCTACTGAATTGTCAGAAAGGAGGTAGCTCAGGTAGCGGAAGTTAGGAGCTGTGTTCTTAAGGATTTCAGTACCTGAAGCACTGGCGCTGACATTGTCTGAGGTCTGGTTGATGAAAGACATACCGGCCATCACAGTGATGTCATGCTTCTTGATGCGTTTGGTGTAGTTCGCGAAGTTCTCCCACTGGTAGTACAAGCCGGTGTTGGCGTTAGCCGAGAGGCTGTAAGAGGTTGACTGCACGAATGAAGAAGCATAATACGGCTCAGTATAGCTATGAGAAGTGCCTTGGTTGATTCTGTAGCCGAAACGTGATGTGAAGGTAAGTCCTTTGAGAGGGGTGATGTTGGCTGCAAGTGTACCGCGGATGTTCATACCCTGGCTGGTAGCATCGGTAGCATCTCTTCTGATGAACGGGTTACCGGCCTGTGTCTCACCGAGACGGCTGACTGACCAGTACTTTCCTGTCTCAGGATCCTGGAGAATCTTTACACCCTGCTCGTATTTCTGCTGCATGTCAACTGTGAGGTCAGCGAAATCTACTCTTGGAGACTCGAGAGGATTGGAAGTGATGGCTGCGAGGAGAGCGGAACCGTTATCACTGTGCTGTGACACAGACTTGGAACTGTACTTCTCGATGGAGTTGTTTGTTGTGACCTGGAGCCAAGGCTTGATCTTGTATTCTGCATTGACCTGGAGAGTAAGACGCTTGTAGACATCCTTGTCACCAGCGAAGATACCGTTGTTGTCAACGTTGTTGATGGAAATGAAGATGTTGCCCTTGTCGTTTCCTGCCTGAACACCAATGGTGTGGCGTGAGTTCCATGTAGGTTCGAATACCTCTGCACCCCAGTCGTAATCAGCACCGTTGTAGTTGATACCATCAAGCATGGCCTGTGAGAGCCAACCGAAGTTCAAACCGAAATCCTTATACTGCTGGGCGTTCATGGTCTTCAAAGGACGTGAGAGTGTGGAGAGAGAGAACTGGTTGTTGTAGAATACACGACCGTTACCCTTCTGTGCTGCTCCGTTCTTGGTGGTGATGAGAACGACACCGTTACCTGCCTGAGCACCGTAGATAGCTGCTGAAGCTGCATCCTTCAGGACTTCCATGGACTCGATCATTTCAGGGTCGAGATACTGGATGTTGTCAACCTTCAAACCATCGACGATGAGAAGAGGTCCGATGGAACCGGAGTTGGATGAATAACCACGGACGCGGATCTCGGAAGCGTAACCAGGAGCACCGGAAGCGTTGATGATCTGGACACCGGCAGCCTTTCCCATAAGAGCGTTGGCTGCATCTGAGGTAGAACGGTTGTTGAGGTCTGAGCCACGGACAGAAGCCACAGCGCCGGTAACGTCAGACTTTCTCTGAACACCGTAACCGATGACGACTGTCTCCTCGAGGAATTCTGAGTCCTCTGCGAGAACGAAATTGAATGTTGACTGAGTGCCAGTAGCAACAGTCTGTGATGTGTAACCGATGCAAGAAGCGGTAATGCTTGAGCCAGCAGGAACGCTGAAAGCGAATTTACCATCAAGATCTGTTACGGCACCGATGGTACTGTTTCCGACTACAACAACGGATGCGCCTATGATAGGCTCACCGTTTGCGTCTACGACAGTACCGCTGATTGGACGGTTCTGAGCAAAAGCTGTACAAACGCTCAGAATGCAGGTTGCGAGAATCGCGAAGATTCTTGCAGCCCTAGACATTTGTTTTGCCATAGAAACTGGATTAAAATAGGTTAATGTTGGAATTTATGTTTGTAAACATAGTTCAAGCTAAAGTGTCAGGTTTATTCGCAGCAGATGCAATTGCAAATATATGTATAAAAATAGAGATTATTTATCAAATACAGAACTTTTTAATATAAATTCTGAAAATAGCCGACTCTCTTTTGATGGAAACAGGTGCTTTTATTTGCTGGTGGAGATGTTCGGGAGTCTCGGGGTAGGGATGTCCGAGATTACGAAATCCTTGCACAGACGATCTGAATCAGTTCCGTCAGGTATTCTGGCGAGACTCTTCGGAAGAACAGGGCCGACCGACATTCCCAGAATCCTGATATTCGGGCGGTTGGAAGGAACCACGGCGATACAGCCTCCGCCGTCCTGCGGACTCTCGAGAGTCGCGAGTTCAGGGCTGGCGATGGTGCCGTTCGCACTCGAGCTGCTCTGCTGTGAACCATAGACTATAGCGTCCAGGATGGTTCCGTTCCTTGGATCCACCAGGGCGATGGAGCCGGCGGACTGCGACAGCGCGTATCCCAGATTCATGTCAGCCAGACTCACTACATGGTCTGTCATGACAGCATCGAACATCTCAACATTATCCGCGAGAGGGGAGTCAAGCTTGTATGCCGTTCCGAGAGGCTGTACAGCGTCGCCGCTGATATGGTCGAACTTTGTGGCAGGGGTGAAACTGATACCTGTACCGGTGCAGGAGACGTCAACGCCGGCCATATGGTCGAACTCAAGAGGCTTCTCGATGGTGATGACGCCCGGCTCATGAGGCTTGTTCTCCTGGCCGAAACGGCGAGGAGCCGGAATCCCGGAGACCTTCACAACCTCCTTCACGGTTACTTTCTCCATTCTGTCGCCCGTGCTGACCGTTACTTCCGCGCCTGGGACAAGAGCCTCTGTGGTCTCTATGTACAAAGTAGTGTCACCGGCTTTCACGGCGCTGGTGAGCGTACTCTGAGTGGCAGGGGTGCCGACCTCCGTGACAGTGAGAACCTCGAAGTTTCCACCGAGGTCAAGACCCAGGGACTGACCGGCCACGAAACCGGCGACTGAACTTACCGGGATGTTCGTTGCGCCAGCAGGTACACTGAGCTTCGGACCTGTTGAAACAGGTGAGAATATTGTGGTGAAACTACCGGCAGGTACACCAACAGAGGCGATACTGTATGTATTGTCTCCGATCTTCACCTTGCTTCCGGCTGACATCGCCTTGGTCAGGAAAATGTCGGTGCTGCCCTTCTGTGCGGCAATGCTGGCGGCTGCGTCAGCTTCTGAGATCAGATAGAAGCTGTGAGGAGCCATGGTCGTGCCGGCAGGAATGGTGGCTGCCTTCACGGAAGCCCAGCCGCTGCGGCGCACCACGATGTCGAGGCTTGAGATGTCGACAGACTCGTCACTTGCGTTGTAGAGCTCGATGAACTGCGGGCTCAGACCGTCAGGGGTGGAAAGGGAAACCTCGTTGATTCTGACAGGTTCGGTGCATCTGATTCTTTCCATGCTTGAGAAAGATCCACCGTCCCAGCTTGCGGTGAAGCGGACATAGCCTGAAGCCCTTTCCTGTGGAGCCTTGATGGAGAACTGTATGTTCTTGTTCGCAGCGGCGTCGAGAGTGCCTGGCTCATTGCCATAATCGGCAACTTCCCAGCCTTCAGGGACTTCAGCCTTGATGGAGAAGTTCTTGAGAGCCTTTTTGCTACGGTTTGTAAATGCCACGGCCACATCATTTGAAGAACCTGGCTTGAAGTCAGAAATTCTAGCGACGCTGAGAGGGTACTGGGTGTACCCCATGGCAGCGATGTTCTTCTGGACGGCGTTGATGGCATCGTCAGAAGGGTATCCGAAGGTCATGACACCCTCGAAGAAAGTACCTGCGGAGCCGTTGCCGTTGTCACCACCGTTGCCGAGCAGCATGCCGCCCTTCTTGTTCATAGGGTAGTAGGCATTGCTTCCCTCGTTGGTATGAGGGCGTACTCCGCTGTAGAAAGTGATGAGGGTGTCGATGGATGCGTCATTGCCGCGGAGATCCCACTGGTTCCCGCCGCCTCCGTTCACGAACACTGAGAGGAAGTCCCAGTCGGTGATGGAAGGAACGTCATTCTTCTTGGCGTTGTAGCCGGAGAACAGGCCGGCCTCCATGTCGGACATGATCCACGGACCGTTGCCGTTGCCGCTGCCCCAGGCAGTGGCCGTGCCGTAGTAAGTGGTCTCCATGGTTCCGGTTCCCACCGCCTTGCCGTTGGTGGAGGAGTTGCCGTAGTCGAAGCAGCATCCGCTGTCGAAATGGCGTCCGTCGATGACATAATAGATTCCCTCAGGTTCGTCGTTGATGGCGAGGCCGCGGGCGTTGTTGCATCTGTATCCCATGCCAGGCATGACATACACACCGTAGGCCTTGTGACCGTTCACGATCACAGGTGCCATGTCTGCGATGGACATGGTGTTGAATTCACCCTTGTCAGGACCCTTGAAGGTTCCAGGACCGGCGGGCAGGAGGTCGTTGCCCTTGCCAGACTGGTCGTAGATGATGGTTATGTGGCTGACTGTTCCGTCGCAGAACTCGTCCTGTGCGGCAGCGTCGGCATAACCACCGACAGGGTAGATGTCCAGGGTCTTTCCGTCAGAGTCACGGCTGACCTGATAGAGTGGGCCTTTATATTTAGAATATAGGAGTCGTGTGGTGCTGTGTGCTGTCACGCAAGGAGAGCCGTCCTTGGCGTAGATGTCACAAGGCAGGTTTCCGCTGCCCGAACCTGTGCAGCACACCAGCAGGAATACCGGCAGGGCGAAGCAGGCTGCCAGAGCGATGATGAGTTTCTGATTTTTCATAATATTCTATTTGAAAAGCATAGGTGCGAATTTGTACAATGACCTTCTCCAGGTGAGCCACTCGTGAGAAGTCCCAGGAGACTGGTGGAACACATGCTTGACACCGTTCTTCACGAGGACATCGTGGAAGTTGGTGACAGTGGCGTACATCTGAGGGGACTCCATGCGGCCGGTGCTGATGAACATGAGCTTGAAGTCGTTGTTCAATGACTCGGGGTAGAGATCCTCGCTGCTGCCAGGGATTCCGCATCCGCTGAATCCGCCGACCCATGCGAAGAGGTTCTTGTTGTGGATGGCAAGGCTCCAGCTCTGGAATCCGCCGAGGGACAGACCGGTGATGGCGCGGTGGTCGCGGTCAGCGATAGTGCGGTACTTGGAGTCGACCATAGGGATGATCTCGTTCACGAACACTTTCTCGAAGTCGGTGAAGTCAAAGAGGTTGCCCCACATTCCTCCTGCAGGTGCAGGCTGCACTTCCTTAGGAATGACCGCCACGCCGTGCTCCATGACCACGATCATAGGCACTGCGGAGCCCTCGTCGATGAGGTTGTCCATGATGTTCTCGAGCTTGCCCTGTCTGCTCCAGCCGGTCTCGTCCTCGCCTGCACCGTGCATGATATAGAGCACAGGATAGCGTTTTTCTGGATTGAGTTCGTACTCGGCAGGCACATAGATATAAGCTATTCTCCAGGTCTTGGTGAGCTCTGACCAGTATCTCTGCATGCGTACCTCCCCGTGAGGCACATCTTTCTCGAGATAATAGTCAACGGCTATTTCTGGAATCTCGATACCGCTTGACATCCAGCTGCTTCCGAAGAAAAGCTGGCTGTTCGGATCCGCCATCCTGACGCCGTCCACATTGATGGAATAGTAGTGGAATCCAGGAGCCTGAGGCTCGCTGGTCACTTCCCATACGCCCTTGTCCAGTTTGGTCATAGGGTAGAGTTTGCCAAGATTCAGCTGAACGGTCTGAGCCTCGGGGGCGACGACACGGACGGTGACGCTGTTGTCAGGGTTGACCTTCGGATATTCTTTTCCGAGTATGTTGGTGCTTGCACTGACCTGTGCGAATGCGCTGGCTGCGAAAAGCATGGCAGCGAGTGTGAGTATTGTCTTTTTCATGGCTTAGTCTTCTTTGAACAGTAACTGTGCGTAGTTGTACAGGCATCTTCTCCAGGTGAGCCACTCGTGAGCGGTCTTAGGAGACTGGTAGAATGTATTCTTTATGCCTTTCTTCTTCAGGATCTTGGACATGTCGGCGAGATGGTTGCCCTCAGCCTCGCCGTTGGCGATGAAGAGCAGGTCGGTGTCCTTGTTGGACTGCTTAGGGTTGCTGAAAATGCCGTTGTATGCAGCGTTGAGCTGCTTAGGGTCCTTGAAGCCCGGGTTGCTGTGGTTGAACTCGCCGATCACGATGATGCCGCTGAAACCGGCCATCGATGCGAAGTACTGAGGATGTCCGAGAGCGAGGTCGTATGCCTGCTTGGCTCCCCATGAAAGGCCTGCGGTGGCGCGATGCCTTCTGTCTGCGATGGTGCGGTAATGGGCGTCAATGAACGGGATGACCTCGTCGCAGATCATCTCTTCGAATGCGTCGAAGCTGTCGCTGCTGCCTTTGTGCTGGGCGTAGCCGCTGTTCATGACGATGATCATTGGTTCAGCCTTGCCTTCGGCAATCAGGTTGTCCATGATGACATCGGCGAAACCCTGGTAGATCCAGCCGGTCTCGTCCTCGCCGCCTCCGTGCTGGAGATAGAGCACAGGATAGCGCTTGTCAGGATTCTGCTCATACCCGGCAGGGGTGTAGACGAACATCCTGCGCCACTCCTGGCAGACGTCGGAGTAGAACTTCACGGAGCGGACTGCTCCCTGAGGAACTCCCTGCTTCGGGGTGTAGTATGCTGCGACAGCTTCATCTTCAGGTACTTCGATAGCGCTGGAGAAACGGCTGCATCCGTAGAAGGTGAAGGTAGAAGGGTCTGTTGAGGAGAGCCCTCCCACCTTGATGGAGTAGTAGTGGAAACCTTCCACCTGCGGGTCGGTGGTGACGGTCCACACGCCCTTTTCGTCCTTGGTCATTTCATAGTCTTTTCCGAGATTGACTATGACCTTGGATGCGGTGGGGGCGCTGAACTGGAAGGTGACTGTCTTGTCAGGATTGACCTGTGGAAAGGCTTTCCCGCTCAAATTGTAAGGCGACGGGGTCTGGGCGAATGCCGTGATGGACAGTACCGTCGCAAGAATGGTTAACAAACGTTTCATAAATATGTTTTGGATATATTAGTCCGTGTACTTGATAAAGATAGCCTTTTATCTTTATTATTTCAAGAACTGACTGTTTTTTTCATATATTTGTGTTCAATCATCACTCTGTATCATGAAAAAACGTAGTTGGATCCTGATTGCTGCCGCAGTGGTGCTGGCTCTGGTATGCGTCCGTCTCTTCTTCTACAGGGAGACCACCATCTTCGGTTTCATCCTTCTGGGACTGGCAGTTTTCGGCTTTCTCGTGTGGAAGGCGTTTGTTAAGAACGGCCGCGAGGACTTGAGGCGTTCGGAGCGCAGGGGCAAGGATCTGCAGAACGAGGTGGAAGAACTCAAGAAGCAGGTGTCAGGACTCAGCCGTCAGCTCGAGGAGAAGGACAAGTCCAGGCTCAATGTCGTGGAGCTCTCTCCTATTCTTCATCTTGCCGTCATGAATATAGATTCTTCATTTGTAAGGACTTATATCCGCGAGTCGGAGGACGGAACCGTTTTCAACGGTGCTATCCGTGCCGATATCTGCGCGGAATATGGTGTGAAGCTGGAGGATGTCCGCTTCAAATATGAACCTGTTTCAAACACTCTCATGCTGGCCAATTTCCACCCAGGACTGCTGTCTTTCTCGAAGAAGCAGCTGACCTGGGAGATAGCGAAAAGCTACAAGACACGCCACCTTTTCGGACATGAGTTCTCCTCAGTCAGTGACAGTGCCGCCGATGCGTTCACGAAGCGTATGTGCGAGGAACTGAGGGCTGACCTTGAGAAAGAGATAGACGACCGCAAGGTGGCTGAGTTCAACTGGCTTTCGCCGATGATCTCCCAGCAGGTGACGGACATGTTCAAGATGCTGGTAGGGAAGCCCGGACTTAACATAGTCTCATCCGAAGTGCCTGCCCTTGAAGCCGATGCTCAGGGCTATGTGGACTTCCCTGCTTTCAGACAGCTTCTCGAACTTCCTGAAAAAATCAATGAGCAAATAGACTGAACGCTATGATATATTCGGATTTCAAAGGGCTCAAACTGTCCAAGCTTGGATTCGGCACCATGAGGCTGCCGCTTCTTGAAGATGGAAGAACCATTGACAAAGAAGAAGTTGCCCGTATGACAAAATATGCCGTCGAGCACGGCGTGAACTATTTTGACACGGCCTTTCCTTACCATGGAGGTCTGTCCGAGATAGTGATAGGTGAGGTGCTGAAGGATTATCCTCGTGAAAGCTGGTACCTGGCGGACAAATATCCAGGCCATCAGCACTGCGAGAACTATGACCCGAAGGAGACTTTCGAGCTTCAGCTCAAGAAATGCGGAGTGGAGTATTTTGACTTCTATTTTCTTCACAATGTCTGTGAACACGACCTTGAGGACTATATGAACCCGAAGTGGGGCATACTTGAGTATTTCGTGGAACAGAGGAGGCTGGGAAGGATCAAGCATCTCGGCTTCTCCACACATGCAGACCTCCCGGCTCTCGAGGAGTTCCTTGACTCTCCTTTCGGTCCGGAGATGGAGTTCTGCCAGATACAGTTGAACTATATGGACTGGACGCTTCAGAAAGCCCGCGAAAAGTGCGACATCCTTGCCCGGAGGGGTCTTCCGATATGGGTCATGGAGCCGCTCCGCGGTGGCTGTCTCTCTCATTTCGCTGAAGAGAACGAGGCCGTTCTGAAGGCTCTCCGCCCGGACGAGTCCGTGTCTGCATGGTCATTCCGCTGGCTTCAGAGCATTCCGGGAGTGACTGTGGTACTCAGCGGTATGTCGAATCTGGCTCAGATGGTGGACAATGTCCGTACCTTCGAGTCAGAGAACCCTCTCTCGGATGATGAGAAGGCGGCGCTGATGAAAGTCGCCGCGTCGCTTCACAAGCCTGTCCCTTGCACAGGCTGCAGATATTGCTGTGAGGGCTGCCCTATGGAGCTTGACATTCCGACGCTTATCGGAGCCTACAATGATTTTTCGCTCGGATTCAGTTTTACTCCACTCATGCGCGTGGAGACATTTCCGGAGGACAAGCGTCCTTCGGCCTGTATAGGCTGCGGCGCCTGTGAGGGCATATGCCCGCAGGGAATACCGGTGCCGGAGGTGATGTCAAAGCTTGCGGACCAGTTCGAGGCTATGACAAAGTGGTCGGAAATCTGCCGCGACAGAGCGGAGACTGCCGCTCGTCTCGCTGCTGAGTTGAAAGGATAACAGGACAATGATATGGCGATAAGATTTGATATAGAAGAGGGATATCCTAATCTTTTCTGTGACAGCAAGTTCTGGGGCGACCCGGATATGCCGGAGGATATGGAGTACCCTATGCTGGACGGCCGTCCGCTGACATTCCTCTGTCAGGTAAGCTGCTATGACATAGCGGAGCTTGACACGGACGAAATGCTGCCGCATGATGGCATGCTTTATTTCTTTGCTGATATCGATGACCTTCTGGGTTATGACACAGGAGTTTGTCACACAGCAGGGGAGTGGCCCAAGGGGCATGCCCTGGTCAAGTTCACGAAGACCGTGAACATGGAGACTTTCAAGAGCATCATTCTTCTGGATGAGGATGACAAACCTCTTGCCCAGAAGGCTCAGCCTCTGAAGTTTACATCCTGTGCAGATGACTTCGCCGGTATGAGGATGCTTGGTGAGTGCCCTTCCGAGGACCGTGTGACGCTTCTCCATCTGCCTCTGGACCCGCACCGTACATTGCGTTTCACCATCAAGGCCCCGGACCTCGGTTTCGGAAACTGGAAAAAAGCGACATTAACTCTTGAAGAAAAATGAAAAAGATAAATCTCGCGGACTATATCCGCACAGGCGAGGGCGCCAATGGCGCCAGTTATGACAGCATCACCGATCCGTCGATGATGGTGAAGATGTACAATACAGATTATCCTGCTGATACGATATTCTCAGAGCAGGAAGTGGCTCAGAAAGTTTATGACCTGGGTATACCTTCTCCGCTTCCGGGCGAGATCGTCACTGACGGAGAGCGTATCGGCATCCAGTTTCGCAAGGTCAAAGGGAAGCGTTCATATTCAAGGGCTTTCGCCGACGAGCCGGAGCGTACCGATGAATATGCGCGAGAGTTTGCACGCTTGTGCAAGAAACTTCACTCTACGGAGTGTCCGGACGGGCTTTTCCCAGAGGCCAAACCTCAGTTCCTTGACCTTCTGGAGGCTTCAAAGACTTTTAACGGGGCGGAGAAGGCTGTCATCGCGGATTTCATCCGCAATGTCCCTGAGGCTCTTACGGCAGTTCATGGCGACATGCATTTCGGCAATGCTCTGACCACCCTACCTGCCGGAGCGCCAATCTCTGACCCTCATGATGTCTGTTTCATCGACCTTGGCTATTTCGCCCGAGGATGCCCGCTTTTCGACATGGGCATGATGATGAATATCTGTTTGATCAGTGATGAGGAATTCCGTTTCCACGACTTCCATGTCACAGGAGAGCAGACCGCTGAAGTGTGGAAATATTTCGTTGATGAATATTTCTTCGGCCCCGAGAAGATTGCGGAAAAGTATTTCGGTCCGAATCAGACGATTGAGTCCGTCACGAAGGCTATCGAGCCTTTCGCTGCGATAAAGCTTTTCCTTGTGGAGTACAATCTCGGGTTCATGCCGCCTCATTACGTGACCTTCATCCGCAAGGTGTTCAAGTTGTAAAGTAAGGCGTGAAAATTTATAATATAAGAAGGTGACCTTTCGGGCCACCTTCTTATATTATGTTCATGGATGGTCTGTTACCAACCCTGATTCTGAACCATGTTAGGGTTCTTGGCGATAACGTCAGTTCCTGGGAATGGGAACCACTCGTGCTTTCCGGCCTTGAATCCGAAGGTGTAACCAGCCTCGGTAGGACCGTTTCCAGGAATGGTGTAGAAACGATGACCAGGATCCTGCCATGTTGCGTTAGCCGGTGCAGGGGCGAAGAGATTGTCGTACATGATAGGAATGTCCTTACCTGCGTTGACAGCTCTTGAGAAGTCTCCCCAGCGGACCATGTCTGGCCAGCGGCAACCCTCAAGCCACATCTCATACTCCTTCTCTGCCTTGAGCACATTCATATCTACAGTCTGGCTGATGGTCTTTGAACCAGCGCGCTCCTGAATCATGTTGACATACTTCTTGGCTTCTGCAGAATCTCCGGTCTGGAGGCAAGCCTCAGCATACATAAGGAGGACTTCAGCGTAACGGAAGATAGTGAAGTTGTTCATTCTGGTGTTGTTACCAGGATTGATGAGGTCACGTGTAGCAGTAAGCTGCTTGTATGGGAGATAGTATGTCTGACCATAGAGAGGTCTTTCAAGACCGATCTCCTTGCTGGCCTTCTTCTGGTCGAGTGTCATTCCGTCGATGCTCTCTATACCGTATTCGGTATCGTAAACGAGTTTGTCGATAGGCATGAAGCAGGTCTGGAAACGTGCTGATTCAGCACCGTCGTTTTCAAGCATAGCCTGTGAGAACCATGCAGGGACACCGCATCCGCCCCATCCGTCGATGGATGTGTACGTTACTACGGGGTTGGTCTTGAAGTGGTCACCACGCCATCCCCAGACGTTGGACTCCATCCAGGTACCACGCCAGATAAGGCCTGTTCCCCAGAGATCACCTCTTGCCTCGATGTTGCCTTCGAAGATTTTCTCCTCGTTGCAGTCGCCTTCGACGTGGAAGTTCTCAGCATATCTTTCGGTAGGTACGAGAGCGTACTTGTCAGATTTGATGACCTCATAGAGACACTCCTTGGCCTTTGCATAGTTGCCTGCGAAGAGGTAAGCCTTTCCAGCTACGGTGTAAGCGAGACCTGTGGTAACCTTTACGACACCGTCCTTGTCAGCAGTGCTCTTTCTTGTACTGAGGTCACCGATGACTGCCAGGCACTCCTTGGCACACCACTCGAGGAGCTCGTTGTGTGACATCGGGTTCTCAGGATCCTTGTCGCAGTTGTAAGGAAGGTCGGAACCGGAGAGAACATGGTCCACGAGAGGAGGACAGTCCCAACCGATAGCGAGCATCATCTCGAGATAAGCGGGGAGGACGCGTGCCTCAGGGACAACTTTCTTTGTAGTAGCTGTCTGGCCGCCGTTTGGAAGACCATCCTTGAAATGATCGATGACAAGATTGCAAGGATACATGGCAAGGAAGATGTTCTTGTATGCGTTTACAAGTACAGCGTTGTCAGAGTCGTGACGGAACTCGTTCATCTGAGGGAACTGGTCATTGTCACCGAAGTATTCACCGGCTGCGAGCATGTCGTCAGCGCAGCAGTTGAAAGCCATATGGAATGGAGCGTAGATGGAACCTCCGTTCTGTGAGCAGACATAAGAAACGAAACCGTCGTAAGCGGCGACAAGAGCCTGCTCTGCGTCTTCGTCTGTCAGATAGAAGTTCTCAATAGCAGTAACACCCTTCTGAGGGATATCAAGATTCTTTTCACAGGATACTGAAGTGAAAAGTGCTGCAACAGCGAAGAATGAGTATATTATTTTTTTCATATCTGTAGTGTGCTGTTAGGATTAGAATGTAAGGTTAACACCGAATACAGCCTTTCTGGTTGTAGGATAAGTACCTGCATCATATCCCATTCCGTTGTGGCTCTGTGTAGTAGCGGTCTCAGGATCACATCCAGGGTACTTGGTGAAGGTGATGAAGTCGTCAAGAGAGACGAAGAGACGGAGGTTGCTGATGAGAGCCTTCTTGGTAAGGTCCAGAGGGAGAGTGTATCCGAGTTGGATCTGCTTGATCTTGAAGTATGAACCGTCGAAGATTGAAGCGTTGTCAGAAGACCAGTACCACCAGTCAGACTTAACCTTTGCGAGGTCAGGATACTTGGCGTTGTCGCCAGCCTTTTTCCAAGAGTTCTCCCAGTAGGTCTTAAGAGTGTTGGATCTTGTTCGGTCAGCGGAGTAGAGGAGAGAGAAGATATCGTTTCCGTAGGTTCCGTTACCGAAGATGATAAGGTCGAATCCCTTGTATTCCATATTGATGGTAATACCGTATGTGAAATCAGGAAGTGCATCACCGATGTACTGGAGGTCACCTTCTGCGACAGTGTCAACGATGTCGCCATCAGCGTTGTAGTACTTAGGACGTCCGGTTTCGGAATCGATACCGGCGCTCTTGATACCGCGGAAGTACCAGATAGGGTATCCTGCCTCGAAGGCTGTGCGGATCTTGTAGTTGAGACCTGAGACACCACCGCCTGTTCCTTCAATTCTGTTAAGTGTAGAGTGGAGGTCAAGGACGTCGTTCTTGAGAGTGGCGAGGTTGGCGTTCACGCTGTAGTGGAAATCACCGATGCTGTCTTTCCAACCGAGTTCGAACTCGAAACCTTCGTTAAGTACTGAACCGGCGTTAGCCCAGGTAGAAGATACACCGATTTCAGGAACCGGATTGATCTCGACGAGGAGGTCCTTTGTGATCTTCTTGTACCAGTCGATACCAACAGAGAGACGGTCTGAGAGGAAGCGTGCGTCGAGACCGGCGTCCCACTGCTCTGAAGTCTCCCACTTGAGGTTAGGGTTGGCAAGGCCGGTAGGCATGGAACCGAATTCAATCTGCTCACCGTTGCCGGCTGAAGGTGTGCCCTGATACCATTTGCCCTTGAGTGCAACTGATGTAGAATACTGATATCCGTTGAGTACATTGATGTTACCGTTACGTCCCCAGGAAGCGCGGAGCTTCAAGAATGAAACGGCGTTTCTATCAACATTATCCTTGAAGAACGGCTCGTTGCTGATGGTCCATCCTGCTGAGAATGAAGGGAAGTATCCCCATCTGTTCTCAGGAGAAAGCTTTGATGAGTCGAATGCGTCAGCACGGAAGTTAGCCTGGAAACCATAGCGGTTGTCATAGTTGTATGTGAGACGTCCGAAGTATGCGAGGGATGCAGACATACCAGGAGCATTGCTTCTGCTAGGGTTGACGTCATCCTTGAGGTAGTTGATGTAACGGAAATTCTCAGCATAGTCCTTGAGGATGTCTGCACCCTGAGCGCTGATGCTGGCGTTGTCGCTTCTGGACTCGATGTATGACATACCTGCCATGAGACCGAAGCTGTGCTTGCCGTATGACTTGTTGATGTTCATGTAGTTGTCCCACTGATAGTAAATACCGGTGTTGACACCTGCAGAAATGCTGTAGTCTGTGGATGATGACATAGGAGTCATCCAGTAAGGAGCGGAGAAGCTGTGTGATGAAGACTGGTTGATCCTGTAACCGAAGGCTGATGTGAATGTGAGCCACTTGGTCGGCTTGAGATTGGCGTTGATGTTACCGCGGAGGGTTACACCTTCGTTTGTGGAGTCTGTCTTGTCTCTCTGGAAGAGTGGGTTACCTGTAGCCTCCTGGAGATACTTGGATGTTCCGTAGAAGTCTCCGTTATGGCTAGGGTCTGTAGGGATGAGTCCAGGATTTGCGGCATACTGCTGCTGCATGGCTGAAGGAGTGTCCTTGATGCTGCTGTAGTAAGCAGGAGTGAGAGGGTCGAGCATCATGACAGAGTTGAGTGATGAACCGTATGCTGACTGTGATACTGACTTGGTGCTC
>JAZRWN010000070.1:0-3662 GCA_045599725.1 Candidatus Cryptobacteroides sp.
TCCTGAGATGGAGAGCATCATCGGAGCGCTGAACGCCCTTATCCTGAACCGTCTTGTCACCAGGGTCAACACCGGACAGGGCAAGAACATCCCTGTCAGCATCATCGTGGATGAGCTGCCGACACTCTATTTCCACAAGATCGACCGGCTCATCGGTACCGCCCGAAGCAACAAGGTCAGCGTGACCCTGGGCTTCCAGGAGCTCCCGCAGCTCGAGAGCGACTACGGCAAGGTCGGAATGGAGAAGGTCATCACTACCGTCGGCAATGTGGTCAGCGGTTCCGCCCGATCCAAGGAGACCCTCGAATGGCTTTCAAACGACATCTTCGGCAAGGTGGTGCAGCTCAAACGTGGCGTCACCATCGACCGTGACAAGACATCCATCAATCTCAATGAGAACATGGACAATCTCGTTCCGGCATCGAAGATCTCTGACATGCCTACCGGATGGATCTGCGGTCAGACCGCAAGGGACTTCGTCGCGACCAAGACAGGACGCAACGACTCCATGAAGATTCAGGAGAGCACGGAGTTCCAGACCTCGAAGTTCTACTGCAAGACCGACTTCGACATGAAAGAGATTGGCTTTGAGGAGAAGAACTACCTGCCGCTGCCTAAGTTCTACAGTTTCCAGTCCAAGGATGCCCGCGAACGTATCCTCTATGAGAACTTCATAAACGTCAACCGTGATGTTGAGCAGATGTGCCGCACCATCACACAGTTCGCCAAGAAATAACAAACCAATATCAAGCATTATGAAATACAAAGCATTCAAAGAAGAAGAGGTTCCCTACCGCGTACTCGCGCTGTTCGGACTCACCCGTGAAATGATCGAGGACCTTCCTGTACGTGTTCTCGATTCCATCTATGAAGGACGTATCTCCCCTGTCCTGCCTATAGAAGTAAAGGACGACAAGGGAAACATTTTCAGAAGCCGCAGCCGTTTCAAGCTCTCAAGGGATGAGGACGGCGAGGTCAATGTCCTTTTCTATCCTCAGTACAAGCACTGTGACCTTGGGCAGTATGATGACAAGCAGCAGGAGACGTTGCTTTCAGGCGGAGCCATCGTAGCTGTCTCTCCGGAGAACAAGAACGTCAAGTGTTTCGTACAGATCGATCCGGAGACCAACCAGGTCATGTATGTCCCTACCTCTGCCATCGGGAAAAACCTGAAGGCGCTCATGGACATCTTCGAAATCAGCACGCAGGACATACTCAGGATGCAGGCCGGAGAGCCTGTAACCATTGCTGAGGGCGAAGAAATACTCACTGCCGGAATAGACCTCAATGACCGCACTGGCATCCGCATTCAGACCGGTGACGTCCAGCGATGGCGCAAGGGTCCGGAAGCGGAACTCGACAAATACAACTTCGGTCTTTGGGGCTGCTGGATAAAGGACGACGAGGGGCATCTCAAACATGTCTGGGAGGAGGACTACACAGATGACATCCTCGCTGAGCAGCAGAAGGTCATCGACCGTAACAGCGGCATGAGACGATAAACTCTACTGCCATGGAGAAGAAGACTTATCAGAATGAGGACGACCTGGTCCAGATGTACCAGGACGGCGAAATCTCTCTCGTGGACTTCATAGATATGTACTCCCCGGAGTGGCAGGAGGAATACCTGCAGTTCTGCATAGAGAGGGATATAGAGATGACCGAGTACTCAGCGCTTGACTTCCTCGAAAAGAAGAACCGGGAGCTTGAGGACGCCATAGAGAACCATGACGCATAATCACCAGTAATCATGTCAATCAGATCGAACGCATTGGGCTATTACGCCGACCTGCCGCCGGAGCTTCAGGCCATCCTGAGGAAGAACGGCATGCAGGCGCATATCGTATCGCAGGACGGAGACCTCCGTCTTGCTGTGCAGGGGCATGACTCCCCTCTTCTCACCTACAGCATCAGCGAGCAGCAGCTGAAGGCCCTTACCGACTGGGGGACGACCTACGCGAACAAGAATGCCTATGACACTTTCGCTTCGCTCGTATCCGCTGACTTCCATATGCCGAAGGACTTCGTGCATGCACGCAACGCCAACGGCAGGGTCGTCATGGGTCTTCACGGCTACCGCATCGGCGCCGGTGAATACGGCCGTCCGATGGGACGCGGTCCAGTCCTGGGATGGACTCCGAGGATGCAGGACGGATTCCATATGAGACGCATCGGTGGCGCACTCTTCATGGGCGGTGCTCCGATGATAGCGGACAGACCGGACGGCAGGATCAAGCCGGGAGAGCTGCAGAACGGGGGCTACGGATTCTATTACAAGGGACAGCAGAGCGGCGGACAGACGAGCGGGAGGATGGCCGCTCAGAAATACGACGTGCTGGATGAGCTGAAGGATATCGCTCCTCAAATTCAGGCAAGGCCGCAGGCTGACAGCAAGGCCATGCCGTACAGCGAGCAGATTACCTCGGATGTCTATTTCACAAAGGACAAGTGGCAGGAGGTACTCTCCAGTCACGGAATCATCGTGGATGAGAAGGCGAAGACCATGACGGTCCAGTCGATGGCCATCAACAGGGACTTCGTCTATGACCTGACCGACGATGAACTGAAGGTGCTGATGGAGCCATCTGTCAAGGATGTTTCGGTACAGCAGAGACTGGATGTCATCAACACAGTCATAGCACCGGATTACCAGTCCGAGATAACGATGGATTCCTTGAATTCGAAGGAGCAGATCAATCTTGCCGTTAGGCCTGAGGTCATCGAGGAGATTCGCGGTCAGGAGAAGGCGGCGTATGCTGTCCAGGTGAACACGAATGTCAATGAGGACTCCGTCATAGAGTTCATCTCCCCTTCTCTCAATCCTGTTGTGGTCGAAGGCCGTGATGTCGCACATGTCGACGGAATGTCCGTCTATGACGATGGAAAGGGCTGGTTCCGTGAGGGACAGTACGGGCGCGAAGTCACTGTCGAGGACATCAAGGTCGAGCCGATGAGACAGTCCGAGCCAGACGTCAAGGGCAATATGAAATACAGGATGACGGCTGTCATCAACGGTGAGTCCATCACCCATGAGATCAGCCAGAAGCAGTATGACAAGTTCATGGCGGTGGATGACTACCACCGCATGATGCTCTTCTCCAAGGTGTTCAACGAAGTGGACATGAAGGACCTCCCGAGGCAGCACAACGGCGCTCACATTGGCCTTGGTATCCTTGCGGCACTCACCGCTGCTGGAGAACTCGCCAGAGGGCCGATGATGCATCATCCCGCTCCGGACATGTACATGGAAAGGCACGGCGGACCTGTGTATTTCAAATCGGGTGTGGACTCTCCGCAGGACATCGCCAGCAGGGCTTTCGAGGCAGGAATCAATGCCGCAGAGCACGGCGTCGGATTGGGCAGATAACCTTAAAACGAACAGATATGGCCGATTACACTTACGAGGAATATATGCAGAGACTCGGCATCCAAGAGGTGCTGAGGGATGCAGGATACGTGCGCAACCGTCGTGACGGAATGCGCTATCCTTCATATGTCAGGCTGGACAACGAAGGACGCCGAATACGCGGGGACAAGTTCATCGTGACGCAGAATGACAGCTGCTGCTTCCATCCACCGGTACAGAAGTCCTACAACATCATCTCGTTCATCAAGGAGCATCCTGACTACTTCAGGGATTACACTCCTGGGATGAACACGGA
>JAZRWN010000071.1:0-3261 GCA_045599725.1 Candidatus Cryptobacteroides sp.
CGGTATCAGTGCCATGATGCACGGCTACATGGCATTCAACGAGAAGCAGGAGATCCTCGTTCCTTTCAGAACATGGCGCAACACCAACACAGGAGAGGCAGCCGCCGAGCTTTCCAAGCTCTTCGTTTACAACATTCCTCTGCGCTGGAGCATCTCACATCTCTATCAGTGCATACTTGACGGAGACGAGCATGTAAAGGACATCGACTTCCTCACCACTCTCGCCGGTTACATCCACTGGCAGCTCACAGGTGAGAAGGTCCTCGGAGTCGGCGACGCATCAGGCATGATTCCTGTCGATCCTGAAACCAAGACCTATGACGCCACTATGGCCGCCAAGTTTGACAAGCTGATTGCCCCGAAGGGGTACAGCTGGAAGCTTCTCGACATCCTTCCTAAGTCACTCAACGCAGGCGAGGCGGCAGGATGCCTTACAGCAGCCGGCGCCAAGAAGCTCGATGTTTCAGGCCACCTCAAGCCGGGCATTCCGCTCTGCCCTCCTGAGGGAGACGCAGGTACCGGCATGGTAGCCACCAACGCCGTGAAACAGCGCACAGGAAACGTTTCTGCAGGAACATCTTCATTCTCGATGATCGTTCTTGAGAAGAACATTTCCAAGCCTTACGAGATGATCGACATGGTCACCACACCTGACGGAAGCCTCGTCGCCATGGTACATTGCAACAACTGCACCTCCGACCTCAACGGCTGGGTGGGTCTGTTCAAGGAGTATCAGGAGCTTCTCGGAGTGCCTGTGGACATGAATGTCATTTTCAGCAAGCTTTTCCAGGCGGCAGACAACGGCGATCCGGACTGCGGCGGACTTATCTCCTACAACTACATTTCAGGAGAGCCTGTCACCGGTTTCGCTGACGGACGCCCTCTGTTCGTCCGCTCCGCCACCGACAAGTTCAACCTCTCGAACTTCATGCGTTCCGTACTTTACGCCACCGTCGGTGTTCTCAAGATCGGTAACGACATCCTCCTGAAGGAAGAGAAGGTCAAGGTGGACAAGATCACCGGCCACGGCGGTCTGTTCAAGGTGAAAGGTGTCGGCCAGAGCATCCTCGCAGCAGCCCTCAACTCCCCTATCTCTGTCATGGAGACAGCTGGTGAAGGCGGTGCATGGGGTATCGCTCTCCTCGCTTCATACATGGTCAACAAGAAGAACCTCACGCTCGCCGACTACCTCGACTTCGTGGTATTCGCCGGCAATGCAGGAGAGGAAGTCAAACCTGACCCGAAGGCAGTGGAAGGCTTCAACGCCTACATGGAGAACTACAAGGCCTGCCTCGCCATCGAGAAGGCTGCAGTGGAATTCAAGAAATAAACCATACCTACTACATACAGAAGCCGGCCACAATCGGTCGGCTTTTGTCAATAAATTCCTCACTTGCTATGAAAAGTAAAAGGCAGATTCTAACAGTTCTTGCTATTATCGCCATAGGCATATCAGCCATGGCACAGAACCCTCCGATCACACCGGCATGGGCATTCGGGCATTTCGTGTGGGAGGACAACATAAACACTGAACAAGGAGCAAAAGATATTGTTGACGGCTATCTGAACCGAGGTGTTCCTGTCGACGCTGTGTTCATTGACAGTCCTTGGACGACCTCATATAATGACTTCAACTGGGATTCAGCCAGATATCCTGACCCTGCTGGAATGATCAGGTACTTCTCCGACAGGAACGTCAAGGTGATTCTCTGGATGACAGGCTTCATCAACAAGGAGAGCAAGGATACACCGCAGCAGGAATGTTCCATGTACGAGGAAGTCCGCGCGAAGAACTACGGAGTGGATGACAGCAACCCCATGTCCTGGTGGAAAGGATTCGGCATCCATATGGATTTCACGAATCCTGATGCCGTGGCCTACTGGAACAGCCTTCTGGACAAAGTGTTCGTTGACGGAGTCTATGGCTGGAAGGTGGACCAAGGCGAGCATTATCTTAGCAGGACGGTCAAGACTTCCAAGGGAGAGATGGAGAAATCCGAATTCAAGCACATCTACTATGACTCCATGTACGACTACACGGTCAGCCGGAAAAAGGATGGAATCATCATAGGCAGACCATACTCGCATCAGGGTGGAAAAGCCGCATCTGTAGACAAACTCAGCCTCGGATGGTGCGGTGATTTTTCAGGCGACTGGGAAGGATTGCGCCAACAGATCAACAATATCTACATATCGTCACAGAACGGCTACGCCGCAGTGGCGACGGAAGTCGGCGGCTTCTATATCAAGCCTGCTACCAAGAATTCACTCATCCGCTACGCACAGTTCGGTGCGATGACTGCCTGCATGATCAACGGTGGAGAAAACGGAGCCTTTACTGCTCACATCCCATGGTACCATGGTGAAGACGCATTCGAAGCATATCGCAAGGCAGTTGACATCCACGAAAGCCTGCGGCCATATATGTTCTCCACTGTGGTGGAATGCCATCTCAAGGGCGGGACCCTGGTAAGGGACTGGTCTTTCGAAGAAGAAAGCCACAAGGTTGGAAAGTATGTTTTCACCAAGGCCATCACCAACGACGAGGGAACTGCTGAATTCCATATCCCGAATGAAGGTGAATGGATAGACTACTGGACTGGAGAACTCCTGGAACCGGCAGAGAAAGTGGAGAAGAACTATCCTCTGGACATGTTCCCTCTGTTCATCAAGTCCGGAGCCATCATCCCTGTCCAAAAAGACGGCAGGCTCGAGATTCTGATATACCCTAACGGAAAGACTACGGAAGTGCTTCACCTTCCATGCGGGGCAGGTATCGAATACTCCGACTGCACAGTCTCATACGACGCCGCCTACGGCGCATTATCCTTGAAATCCGCTTCAGCCGTTGACTGCGATGTCACGGTCGTAAAAGGCGGAATCAGGAAAACAAAAGCCATAAAGGGAGAAAATGTCAATCTAAAAATAAAATAAGAACATGAAGAAAATTTTCACAGCCATCATGGTCATAATGACCGGCGTACTCATCTCCGGCTGCTGCCAGAACAATTCCGGCATTCCTACCAACAAGAAGGAAATAATGGACCGGTTCGTAGCAGGCACACTGGATCCATCATATGCCCCTGCAGCATTCTTCGTCCACTTCAGTCCTGATGCAAAAGAAGGAGAAGCCGCAGTAAAAAGTCATCTTGAGTTCTTCGTCAAAGCGAATGCCGATATCCTGAAGGTTCAGTTCGAACAGAGAGTCCCTCGCATAAGGAACTACGAACTTCAGGAATCATGGGATGCAGTGGAGCCGCT
>JAZRWN010000072.1:0-5449 GCA_045599725.1 Candidatus Cryptobacteroides sp.
TCCTGTGGTATCGGGCGCATAGTGGTGCATCCGGTGAAGGATGCGAGCATCAGTACAAATGCTGATAGTGCAATTAATTTTTTCATGGCCTTATAAGTTTATTGGTGTATAATGGGAATTTGCAAATTGCATGCTAAATCTGAAAGACATAACAGTGGATAGCAAGCTTAATTATTCTAAATTTGTGATAAAATACTAAGACAGATTCTATGCAAACGGCCATTTATTCAATATCGTCATCACTTCACCGCGGACTTCCAAGTCTGGAAGATGATCCATTTCTCTGTTCCATTCAGACCGAGCTTGGCAGCAGTTTCATGCTGTTCGGGGAAGATTTTTCAACCTGGGGGACATTTCCCGACAGTTTCATATATGTCAGGACTGGAGGTACCGAAGGCATTTTCCGAAAGTTAGGGCTTGAAGGAAACATCAGGCTTCTGACCAGCGGACGGGACAACTCCCTTGCAGCGGCCATGGAAATACTTGCATTCATAAAATCTTCTGGCGGCAAAGGCAGGGTCCTTCACGGAACTCCGGGCCAGATAGCATCCACGATGGCGGAACATGATGATTCCGGATATACGGGGCAGTTCCTTCCTGTTCCTCCAATTGAATTCGGAGGTGCGCGTCTCGGAGTGATAGGAAGACCTTCAGACTGGTTGATCGCTTCCAATCTTGATTATGATGCCGCCAGAAAGAAACTTGGCCTTGAGTTCGTGGACATCCCCATTTCCGAGCTTATCGAGGGAGTTTGCGCGAAAGATTGTGACCTGCGCTCTTTTGCCGGCTCAGAAGCCATCTATGAGGTCCTCAAGGATATGGTAAAGAGCTATGGGCTTTCCGGCCTCACTCTGCGCTGCTTCGACCTTCTCGATACCATCGGCAACACGGGTTGTCTCGCACTTGCGCGCCTCAACTCTGAAGGAATAGTGTCCAGCTGCGAAGGGGACGTTCCGACGCTTGTCACAATGATGATGGCGGAAAAGCAGTATGGCACTCCGGGATTTCAGTGCAATCTAAGCCGTATCACCGGAGACGAACTGCTTTTTGCACATTGCACCGTGCCGCTTTCAATGGTCAGGTCTTATTCTTACGCGACTCATTTTGAATCCGGCATCGGAACCGCCATCAAAGGAGAACTTCCGGAAGGGAATGTCCTGCTGATGAAGGTGTCGCCGAAACTGGACCGGATGGTCGCTATTCCAGGACAGATCTTGAGGAATCAGTCTGAAGCAGGTCTGTGCCGGACTCAAGTGGTGGTGAATGCTCCCGGGGCCGCCGGGTACTTCCTGGGAGACCCCCTTGCCAATCATCACGTCATAGTTCCGATTTAACAAATGATCGATAAGACGATACATATTGGATAGGTATGAATGTCGCTAACCTTGTCTTTGAGGCTATATTAGCGACATCCTGTTTTATAAAGTACTGAAAATTAATAACGTATTGTGAGCTACTGTCGCTAATCCCCCACTTATTATGAGATTAGAGACAGAAGTAGTAAAGCAGGGTGATCAGATGAACAGGTGCAATAGAGAAAGTTTTTCCTTGAAAAATCGTATCTTTGAATCTGACCATCAGGAAAACCGCTTAAATTATATTACAAGTGTCTAAATTTAAAGTTGAGCTCGAACTCGAGCAGAATGTCCGCAAACAGATATATGAGGCCATACAGGGTCCGACGGTGGAGAAACTTCTCAAGCAGCTGAGTGGCTCGGAGTCTGATGTTTACTGGCGCAGTACGATGGAGGGCCACAGTTTCAAGGTCGAAAGGAAGATGATGCGTCATCTCTACGACCTCTTCTATGGAGTGAAGAAGGACCTCGGATACGACGAGCCTGTCGACTTCTATATCACCGGAGACGCAAGCGTCAATGCCTTTTCGGTTGCATCCGAAAAGGAAGGCGAGCCGAATATCGTCAATATCAACTCCGCCCTCGTGGAACTCATGACTGACGATGAACTCAGGTTTGTTGTCGGCCACGAGATCGGCCATCTCATCAACAAGGACACGCATTTCAGGAGGATTCTTTCCTTCGTGTTCCCTGATGAAACCAAGATTCCGGTGATACTTCAGTACAAGATGCGCCTCTGCGAGCAGCTGTGCGAACTTGTCGCCGACCGCTACGGGTATCTTGCCATACCAGATATAAACATCTGTGTGTCATCCTTCTTCAAACTGTCTTCAGGTCTGGACATCACCAAACTCGACGTTGATATGGAGACCCTCATCGAGGAGAACAAGAAGAGCCTGCAGTATTTCCTCGAAGGTGACGGTATGAGTTCCGCCTCGCATCCAGTCAATCCTATCAGGATCCAGGCGCTCAACCTTTTCTCCACCTGCAGGAATCAGAAGGAGCTTGACGAGGGGATGAGCGAGCTTATCGGCATCCTGCTCAAGGTAGGAACCTCCACTGTGGACAAGTATATGCCGTATTTCATTGCCTCCGCCGGCCTCATCGTTGCGAACTCCGACGATGACATTAACAAGGATGAGTATGATTTCATCCTCAACCAGCTGTCAAATTACCAGATGTTCCCGATGGGCTTCCTCGACAACATCAGCAAGCAGGACGTGCCGGCTATTTTCAGCGAGACGATTACGAAGATTCTTGAGGAGGAGCCTGGCCTGCGAGACGCGCTCTTCCAGTACATCCTCAGCATCATTTTCGCGGACAAAAAATTCTCGGACACCGAGATCAGTCTGATCAACGAGATCGGCACCAAGATGTTCGGGTATACGGAGAAGGAGATCGCAGGTATGTTCGGTGCCCTCATCCAGATCATGTTCACACCTGACCTTGAGGCGCTGTGCTAGTGATTTTCAGATAATAATGCTTATATTTGAGTATAATAGTAATCATTAACCAATCAGACATATGTTGAAAAAGAGTATCATTTCCATCATCGTGGCACTGATGGCTGCTGGAGCCATCTGTTCTGCTCAGACAGTTCAGTCACAGGTTATCGAGAACGGCGGTACAGGACCGTACAAATCAGTCGCGGTCGGGGACGCAAGCCTTCCGACACATATGATTTACAGGCCGGCAAATCTTGCTTATTATGTTCAGGAAAACGGCCGCATCCCTGTGCTTCTCTATGCAAACGGAGCATGTGCCAACAACAGCCTTGAAATGAGCCGCCTTCTGAGCGAAGTCGCTTCATACGGTTTCCTGGTGCTTGCCATCGGACCATACGATGATTTCCCGGATGACAAATTCTACAACCAGTGGAAGGGTGTCGTACGTGGCTGGTATCCAGAAACAAAGCCTGTGGCAATCATGGGCAACGGCGAGAGGCTGACTCCTTATACCGCAGAGGAACTGGCTGCACAGGCGGCAGAGCAGGAAGCTGCACGCAAGGCGGCTGAGGCAGCGGCCAAGAAGAACAAGAAGAAAGCAGCTCCGGCACCAGAGCCTTTCCATACTTATGCAAAGCAGCTTCTCGAGGCCATGGACTGGATAACTGACCAGAACGCCAATCCTGAGAGTGAATACTACCATATGGTGGATCTGGACAAGGTGGCGGCCATGGGTCAGTCCTGCGGTGGAGCCCAGGTCCTTGCAGTCGGCCATGATCCTCGTATCAAGACCTGCCTTATCTTCAATTCCGGTATCGGAGAGATGTCCATGAGCGGAGCGTCAAAGGAGAGCCTTGCAAATCTGCATACTCCTAT
Source organism: Candidatus Cryptobacteroides sp. (assembly GCA_045599725.1). Lineage (GTDB taxonomy): Bacteria > Bacteroidota > Bacteroidia > Bacteroidales > UBA932 > Cryptobacteroides. Next base: position 3,677 of record JAZRWN010000072.1, read on the forward strand.
GCTTTACATCAATGGCGGTACTGCTGATGTCGCATATCCGAATGCCATAGGAGACTACGGACGCATCCAGGATCTGCCGATAGTCAAGATCACCACACTTGATGGCCATCATGGCACTTACTACGAGGCTCATGCCGGTCTTTTCGCCGTGGTCTGCCGTACCTGGCTTGACTGGCAGCTCAAGGGGAACACAGGCTCTTCAGCCCTTTTCCTCAATGACGAATATGAGGCTGTAGCCTTCCCTGAGTGGACTTTCGAACGCAAGAACTGGTAGGCTTCTCCACTACTGACTGTCAAAGTGGTAGCCATGCAGTTTCTCATCTGTGAAGACGCTGGCCAGGACATCGTACAGATCAGGGTCGTAATCCTTGAGCTGTGTCCTGGTCACCATCTTGAAACTGCCGCTGCCTGACTTCTTTGGTACGATCATCCTGCAGGTGTCGAACCAGGCCTGTGCACCTTCTGCGAAGTATTCCTCGCAGTTGTCCATGGAGTAGGAACCTTTCCACAGGCCGGTCTTCTTAGCATTGGCGAAGGCGGTGTCGAGTCTCTTTGCGAAATTCTTGTCTACTCTTCTCAGCGCGAAATCAACGTTGTGGGCGAACTCGTGCACCATTATGCTCTCTTCAAAATATCTTTCCTTGAATCCTGGTATCTGCACCAGATTCTCCTCTCCTATGGACATGACGGGGATGGTGAGTGTGGCGCCGTAGCCGCGTCCTCTTTCATTCCAGTCCGTCTCCGGCCACCAGATCGGCATCATCTTGCACTCAGGGAGATCGGTGATGTTCTCCTTGTACCCGACGACTCCTATCCTGAAGTGGCATTTTATCATCTCTTCCCTTGCTTTCGGGATACGCTGAAGCATCGTGCGGGCTATGTAGCGTGCCTGGAGAAGTGCGGTGTCAGACACTGCGGCGGATGAAAGTATCGGGAGGCCGTCACAACTTAGATATTTTTTGTAAAAGGGGTCGAGCGGCGACTCTTTTCCGTCAAGCCATTGAGTGAGGGTTGACGGGGGAGCGGTGATTTCGGATGCCGGGGTCTCAGGGTTGTCCTTTTTTCCACCCTGTTGGGCAGGGTCTATTACACCGGAATGCATGCACCTCGTTGTTATGAGGATGCATATGATAAGTAAAGGGAGTCGTTTCATAATGCTGAAAGAGTTTCAGCAAACTTACGCAATAATAATGAGAATGCCACAAAATAATTACCCCGGGAACTTGTTCTCGGGGTAATGGGCTATTAAGGGTAATTATTGGTTTTCACCTCGCGGCGTTAACTGCTGCAAAAGTAGCCTAAAGCCACTTTTGCATGGCATAGTTTCGTATAATTTAATATGAATCTCGTGCCTTGAGACGATATTATCCTCTTTTGATACAAAATTATGGGCGGGACTCGCTTGGAAGTACTCCGAATTTGTTCTTGTAGCACTTTGCGAAATATGAAGGAGATGAGAAACCGACGGAATACGCCACTTCCGAGACAGACATTTCCGAAGTCTTGAGCAGCTTGTCGGCTTTATCCAGACGCATGGTCTGAAGGAATTCGTTCGGTGTATATCCAGAGTCAGCCTTGATCTTCCTGAACATCTGAGCACGGCTGACACCAAGTTCGGCGGCAAGGTCGTCTACAGTGAGTTCGGCATTGTCGATATGATTCTCAACCGCTTTGCGGAAACGGCTCATGAACAAAGCGTCAAGCGTTTCATTCTTCCCGTCTTCGCTTTTTTCACCCTCGAGAAGTGCATCCCGCTCCGCTTCAAGCTGCCAG
>JAZRWN010000073.1:0-4453 GCA_045599725.1 Candidatus Cryptobacteroides sp.
AGGAATCACATACTCTGTCTGAGGTTCCTTCCCCTTGAAACGGAAAGCCACGCCATCGTTGTATGCTCTGACTTCCACTTCGGCGTTTTCGAACTTGAAAGTTCTGGCATCAGCCTCGTTCGAGCATTCTTTTCTCTTTCCGGAGATCATGGTATAGGACTCTGATATGCTTTCTACGGATGATGAACCCACCAAGGCGCCGGCCTCGATGCTGATGGTCTGTATCTCCGTCCCTTGATAACTGAGCACCAGACCGTTATCGACCGCGGCTACCCCGATCTTGCCGTTAGGAGACTGAAGAGAAGAGCGGTCACAGGAAACGACCGCGGCAAGTGCCGCCATGATGGCTGCTGACTTGAAAAGAGAAAAATGTTTCATACGTTGTCCGGACAAAAATTATTTGTTCATAGCATCTGCAACCTCCATGCAACCGAGGACATATCTTACGAACTGAGGAGCAGTGTTGATACAGCACTCGTTCTCACCCCAGTGGAATGGATAGTCATCCTTGTTCTCAAGGAAGTCTGGAGCCTTGACAATAAGACCAGGGACAATGCCTCCAGGGATAACTGAGTAGTCAGCGCGGTTGTTGCTGTAAGCAACCTTCTTGGTGTTGACACCGACTGAGGTCACGAAAGAAACATTGTTGTAAGGATGGCATCCGAAGAGATAGTTAAGGCCCTTGAGGATAGCTTCAGGATCCACGAGGTCCGGGTATTTCTTCCAGACGAGATAGAGATTGTATGAGTTGCTGATGACAGAACCGTTTCCAGCCCAGCCTGCACCTGTGATCGGAACGCCGTAAGGATTGTCACTACCGTTCTTCATGAGATTCTCAACATATGCAGGGATGGCTGCATCAACTTTTGCCTGAGACTTGGCATCGAGAAGGTCATAGATTTTGAGAAGAGTAGGGATGTTGAAAGCTGGCGCCGGAGCAGCGGACTTCTTGCCCTTTGTCTTAGGATTGATCTGCTCGTTGATGATAGGAAGGAAGAAATCCTTGTACTGGTCATCACCTGTTGCGAAGTAGAGTTCAATGGCCGCGTTGAGTCTAGGGTCGCCACCGCCACGCCTGTTGTTGCCAGCCTGGGCATTTGCAGGAGCAGGGGCAGGAGCGGCAGCCTCAAAGTTCTTGTCCCATAGCATCTTGGCATTGTTGATAGTCCTTTCAGCCTCTTCCGGATAGTAAGGTTTGAGAGCCTTGTATGCAGAAGCAAGGGAAGAGATGGTTCCCATAGTTCCGGCAGGTGAGAACCTGCTTGTGAAGACGAATCTGTCATCAGGGGTTCCGGAACGGCCGTCCTTGACCTCGTATGGCTTAAGTGAAGGATCATAGATGAGACCATCAGTGAGGGTCATGGCATCGCCGAGATGATGATAGTGATGCATGTCCGGCTGACCGATCACCTGAGCTACGAAACCGATGTTCTCGACCTGGGCGTTGATGTTGAGTGTTCCATGTCTGATGAGCTGGACATTGTCCGGAACTCCATCAGGACGGTGAATATCAGCATACTTGGTCTCCTCATCAAGGAAAGTCATATCTCTTTCCGGCTGGAACATTGTCCATATGGAAGCAAGGTCGGCGGTTGTTGTGACGACTGAATTGGACTGGATGTCGAAGTCACCCGCATCATACCATCCACCGACTGCAAGTCCAGGGATGTGCTCAAGAGGTTTGTATTTGGTAAGAGTCTCATTGCCCTGGGTATATCCATCGTGAAGTCTTACATTAAGAGGGGCCTGGAGGGCGTCATCCATATTTGCGCGTCCGTGCCAGATACGGTATCCCTCGTTGACCTCCATGTGGTCCATGTTGACTACGAGAGATATATCCATGGAAGCATGCCACTTGTCTGAGTAGATGTCCTTGTCAATAGGGAAGGCGTTGGTCTCGAAACCAGCGTAGTCTATGCTGTAGAGACCTGGCTCCTTGATTGAAGAGAAGTCAATGGTCACATAGTTGTAACGGTGGTTGAAAACACCCCAAGGTTCAACTTTTGCGTTAAGGGCAACGATCTTGCTTCCATCCGGCTGAACTTTGAGGATCTTAGCGGTTGTAGCAGGAGCATCGTTCTTGTCAAGCTCGACGACAGCCACCTTCTTCTGTGCAGGGGTGTAACCTACCTGTGAGAAACCGATGTTCGGCTTTCTGACCCACTGAGGGTCGCAGCTTGCCTCGATATACCACTCAAGAACTTTTCCGGTCTTTCCAGCAGGAAGAAGAGAACGCACATTGAAGCAGCCGTTCTGAGCGAGGAGACGTCCATCATAGAGGCTGACCTCCTGATCGGAAGTCACGCTTACGCGGAGTTCGCTGTCTTCCGGTGCCATAACGATCTGATGGCCAGTAGAAAGAGCGATAGGTACGAGGAACTCGCCACGGCCTCTGTCATCAAATGTGGACTCACCGAAATACTGAGGAATCTTCTCGGATACCGGTCTGACCTGAGTGTCATGAACAGGATACTTAGGAAGAATTCTGGCAGCGCCGTCCACAAGGTAGTTCTTGCCGAAATAAGAAGCAGGGAAGAACTCGAGGTTCATACCGGCCTTGCCGACAAGGTTTGCAGGAACAGGCTTGTCAAGGAAAATCTGCATCAAGGCTCCTTCGTCCTTAGGTGTGACGCGGAGTTTGTATGCAAAATCATAATCATCGTATTTCAAATCAACCTCGATGTAGTTCTGCTCACGGTTGACCTCACGACTGACCATAGTGGCATATATATCCCACTGCTCGGGAGTGTTCATGAATCTGACACCGCCTCCAGTTGCGATTCTCTCACCTCTCTGGATGATTTCGATGCCGGCCTGCTTCTCATCACAGAAACCGCCGTTGTAGATATTGCTGTACACAAGAACGTTGACACCTGTTGTCTCGAAATAATCGAGGTCGTTCAGCTTCAATGACTGTGCATTTGAGTTGAGCGAGCACAATGCAAGTGCTGCAGCTCCGATAAATAATGATAATTTGTTTTTCATAATGTCGGTGATTATGATTTATAAGTTTTTATTGAAATTTCCAATAATCCCACTTGAGGCCGCTCTCGCCCTTGAAGACGAAGAACAAGTCGTGAAGTCCCTTGGCGTCAGTGACCTTGCAGCTGAAATCCTTGTAGGCTGCACCTGTCGGTGCAATGGATACAGTGCCTACCAGCGGTCCTCTCTGAGAATCAAGGTGAATCTCGATGCTGCCTGAACCGGCGGCGCTGAGAGTGGCTGTGAACTTTGATGCACCCTTCTTGAAGTCAACACCCTTGACCTGGATGTATTCTCCTTCATCGGCGTTGGTCACTACCAGCCCGCGTCCTTCGATCTTGTCGTTCTTGAGTCCGTATCCCCAAGCCATGGTCTCAGCCTCAACCTTGCGGAAAGGATTGAAGGTGCCGACCTGGTTGAGCTCAGCGTCCATGAAATAAGGAACCTCCTGGATGGTGCCGTCAGCGTTGTAGTGCATCTCGGCTGCAGAGACAGACCTGCGCTCATGATGTACATAGGTGTCCAGGTGCATGATATCGTAGTTCAAGCCGAAGACATAGGACTTGCCCTTGTAGTCTATGATGCCCGGATGGTTGCCTCGGGTTCTCTGGGTATGGTCCATGATATGTCCCTTGTACTCCCATGGCCCCATAGGAGAGTCGCTCATGGCATAGCCTATGCCCTCCGGGCAGCAAGTGGACGCAAATGCAAGATAATAATGGCCGTCACGCTTGTAGAACCAAGGTCCCTCCTGATAATCCTTGATCTTAGGGAACTTGACGATCTCACCGCTTGTGGAGATCATATCTTCGTTGAGCTTGACACAGTAGAGATTAGGGTTACCCCAGTACATATACGCCTGTCCGTCATCATCGATGAACACTGTAGGGTCTATATCATCCCAGTGCTCCTGCTGCCAGACCAGAGGTTTTCCGAGTGGATCCTTGAACGGTCCTTCAGGCTTGTCTGCGACAAGGACGCCGATTCCATGTCCATGAAGCGGACAGTACATATAGAACTTTCCGTTTCTTGCGACCACCTGCAGTGCCCAGGCGCCATTCTCACGGGTGCGCCAGGCGAAATCTCTTGTAGAAGCCACGGAACCGCAGTCAGTCCAGTTCACCATATCCTCCGAAGTGTAGAGAAGCCAGTCATACATCTCGAAATTGGCTCCGAAATCCTCGTCATGAGTGGTGTAAAGATAGACCTTGCCGTTGTATACCATAGGAGCAGGGTCCGCAGTGTACTTGGTCTGGATCAGAGGCATGTTCACCTTGGAGTTGAACTTCCACCAGTCAAGGTCGAAGAGTTCCTTGTCACCGCCACGGAAAAGGATGTACACATCATGGATTCCTGTGAGGTTGGTACGGATGGAAGCATTGTAGACTGCATTTTCACCAGCCACATTGAGGGTGGCGAGAGGTCTGCCGCTCATGGCGTCAGCATAGAACTCCACGCGGCCCGGGTTGGA
>JAZRWN010000074.1:0-3703 GCA_045599725.1 Candidatus Cryptobacteroides sp.
ATTAGTAATATAATGTTAAATATTTTCTTTCCAGTGTGAGTAGCTTTCCTCGAGAGGTGCCTTCCACTCAGCCTCAGGTTCGATCTCGCCGACTTTCGTGAGTGTGGCGAAAGCTTCAGCCTCGGAAGAGTAGAAGCCTGCTCCGAGAGCGCCTCCTCTTGCTGCTCCGAGAGCGCCGTCAGTGTTGAAGAGTTCGATCTTCGCGTCGCAGAGAGTTGCGAGGGTTGAACGGAACAGAGGGCTGAGGAAGAGGTTGGCCTTTCCTGCGCGGATCACGTTCGGCTCGAGGCCGAGGTTCTTCATGATATCGATGCCATAGCGGAATGAGAACGCGATACCTTCCTGGGTGGCGCGGAGGATATGGGCTGTAGAGTGGCGGACAAGGTCGATGCCGGCAAGCTTCGCGCCCACACAGCGGTTCACAAGAACGCGTTCTGCGCCGTTTCCGAATGGAAGCACGAGAAGGCCGTCAGAGCCTACAGGGGCTGTCTTCGCGATGGCGTTCATCTCATTGTAGTTGAGGTTCGGGGTCACGTTCCTGTGGATCCAGGAGTTCATGATACCGGTGCCGTTGATGCAGAGGAGGACACCGAGCCTGGCGGCCTCAGCTGTATTGTTGACATGGAGGAAAGTGTTCACGCGGGATGCAGCGTCAGCCTTAGGGACATCGGTCACGCCATAGACGACTCCGCTGGTGCCTCCTGTCGCGGCGATTTCGCCTGGATTGAGGACATTGAGGGAGAATGCATTGTTCGGCTGGTCACCTGCTCTATAAGAAATAGGTGTGCCTGCCGGGATGCCGAGGAGATTCTGAATCTCGACTGATGTGCGGCAAGCGACTCCGATGGACGGGACAATGTCAGGGAACAGGTCCTTTGAGATGCCATAGTAGTCGGCGACGAAGTCAGCGCGGCAGTTGTCCTTGAAGTCCCAGAAAATCTGCTCTGAAAGACCGGTCTCCGTAGTGGCGACCTCACCTGAAAGACGATAAGCCACATAGTCGCCAGGAAGCATGAACTTCCAGACCTTGGCATAGATTTCAGGCTCGTTCCTCTTCACCCATGCGAGCTTTGAGGCCGTGAAGTTGCCAGGAGAATTGAGAAGATGAGACATACATTTCTCATAACCTATGTTCTCGAGAGCCTCGGCACCGATGCCGACTGCGCGTGAGTCGCACCAGATGATGGCATTTCTCAAAGGTTTGACATCCTTGTCCACAGCGACGAGTCCGTGCATCTGATATGTGATACCGATGGATACGACTTTGGAGAGATCGCACTGCGAGCCGATGTCCTCCACGCCTTCGCAGATATACTTCCACCACATCTCTGGATCCTGCTCGGCAAAGCCTTTTTCAGGAGCGGAGATAGGCATTTCAGTCTTCGGGTTTGTTGATGAGCTCAGGCATATGCCCTGCTTGATGTCCAGGAGGGATACCTTGATGGATGATGATCCGATGTCAATTCCTAGTGAGTACATTAGTTTCAGTCTTTAATTGTTCAATTTCAAACATTGCATAAAGGTACGAATTTTTCTCTTATGATGATACGATGTTCAATAATGTTATTAACATTTTTGCACCAAAATTTTTAAAAATGGTCAGAAACATTGAATTTCAAAGCCGGAAATCACGCAAAAATCAAGCATACAGAGTCGGTTTCTTCACACACTCTTGCTTCTCAAGTTCATTCCATGATTATTTCGGAGTGACTCCTATAGAATTCGTGGCCCGATATTCGGGCTCCCAGAACGAGGAATCGCTGAAAAAGCTTCTGGAACTGTAGGCACGTTCCAATGCCTCCGCGGCATTCTGCTGTAAAAAAAAACTCAATCGGGCTGTTTCTTTTGTAAAAAAAGAGAAACATATGCTATATTTGTACATAATAATAACACGTTTTTTATAGTCGACCCATTATGTCACAAAACAACACTGAAGCTAATGGCTTCTACAAACTGAGCTGGCTGCAGCGCATCGGATTCGGATCCGGCGACCTTGCCCAGAATTTGATTTTCCAGACTGTTGCATGCTTCTTGATGCTGTATCTCACAACGGTATTGAAGATCAGCCCCGCATTTGTCAGCGGACTCATACTTGCCGTGCGACTCCTCGACTGCTTCTGGAGTCCGATAGTCGGAAAATACATTGACAATCATAACCCGAAGCTGGGAAAGTACCGTACATATCTTCTTTATGGCGGCATTCCGCTCACCGTCGCCGCATGTCTCCTCATGCTCCCTGCAGCGGCCACTTGGGCACCTGCCATGAAAGTCATTTACGCTACGGTCAGCTACACACTGCTCAGCATGATATATTCAGTGGTGAACATCCCTTACGGCTCCATCATGGCCAGCATGACCCGCGACAACGATGAAGTTCTCATCCTCACGTCCACCCGTATGGTATGCGCCAATATCGGTCAGATCATCGTCCAGGCTGGTTTCCCTATCGGACTTGCCATGATCGTCGGCATCGCCGTTGACTGGAACCAGGCTGTGTTCATGGCTATCGGCACCATCCCGGCATTCATCATCCTCCCTGCACTTCCTGTGTTGAAGAAATGGTTCGGGAAGAAGGGACTCTATTATCTGCTCCTCGCAGTCGGTCTTGTAGGATTCGCGGCACTGTTCATCATCGGCAAATTCTTTGACGTTCAGAACTGCAACACCATCGTCCAGGCCGCAAAGGTCATGACAGGTGTAGGACTGCTCGTCGGGTCACTCATGTGGGCTCTGGTTCCGGAAGTCATCACCGAGGCTGAATACAGGACAGGGAACAGACCTGCCGCAACAGTCAACGCTCTTGCAGGCGTCGCTTTCAAGGCCGGATTCTCACTCGCAGGCTTCATCACCCCTTGGGGTATGGGAGCCATCGGGTTCAACCTTGCCAGCGAGGAGTCCGCATTGCCTACTGACCCTAAGGCATGGTTCACTGTGACCTGCATCTTTGCTATCGTGGGATTCATTCTTCTGACACTCTGCTTCCTTGGCAGCAAAGAGAACATCACCACCACTCCTGAAAAGCCAGTCTCCTTCGGCGAGATGTGGAAGGAATTCAAAGCCAACAAGTGCCTGCAGCTGGTGCTCGGCATCTTCGTGGTAGTTTTCCTCGCATCCTTCATCAGTGCGCCTGTCAACGCTTATTACACAAAACTGAATGACTACAATGTGACAGCACAGAATGCCATCCTGTGCTTCACCACCATCATCCCGGCCATTCTTCTTCTGGTCGTGGGATATCTTATCTACAAGTATCCTCTCACCGATGAGAAGCTTGACGAGATGAACAAGGCCATCGAGGCCAAAGCCAAAGAAGCATAATAACACTAACACATTAATCATATCATGGCAAAGAAAGTTGTAAAACGCTACCTTCTTCCTGAGGACTACATGGCCGATCCGTCAGTACATGTGTTCAACGGCAAAATTTATATCTACCCTTCACACGACTGGGAGGATGACTCCAACGTCGAGGATGACAGCGGCGACCAGTACATCATGAAGGATTACCACGTCCTCTCCATCGACGGCGACCCTATGACCGGCAAGGTCACAGACCACGGCAAGGTCATCGGTCTGGAGGACATCCCTTGGTCAGGACGCCAGCTCTGGGACTGCGATGTTCAGGAGAAAGACGGCAAGTACTATATGTTCTTCCCTATGAAGGACAAGAACGACGTGTTCCGTCATGGTGTCGCCATCGCCG
>JAZRWN010000075.1:0-29257 GCA_045599725.1 Candidatus Cryptobacteroides sp.
CTCCTTGAGCTGCTCCTCCGAGAAACCTCCCGTGTTGGCACAGGCGGCATATACTTCATACCCCATCTCCTTTGCAAGATACATGACAGTGAATGAAGTGTCAAGTCCGCCGCTGAAAGCGACGACGACTTTCTTCTTCTCCCTGGTTCCAACATGCTTTACCGGATCATAGAGCATGCCGGTGCAGAGGCAGCGTGTGCAGTTGTTTCTGCAAAGGACATCATAATTTATACAACTTTCACAGCCTTTCCAGAAAACGGGGTCGGTCGTAAGGTCAGCGAAAGTAACCGGGACATAGCCAAGCCCTGTGTTGATCTTCATGACAGCGGCACCTGTGGTGAGGCCGAAGATCTTGGCTGAAGGGAACATGGTGCGTGACAGTTCGAAAGCCTTCGCCTTGATTCTCTTGGCAACGCCCTGGCCTCTGTACTCAGGCTTTACGATAAGGCCGGAATTCGCCACGAACTGGCCGTGGTCCCAGCACTCGATGTAGCAGAAACCTACGAAATTGTCACCGTCCATCGCTATGATGGCCTTTCCTTCGTTGATTTTCTGCTCGATATAATCAGGTTTTCTTTTTGCTATTCCGGTACCTCTTACCTTCGTGGCATCCTCTATTGTCTTGAGGATTTCGTCAATGTACTTGATGTGCTTCTTGGAAGCAACTTCAACTGTGATTGTGCTCATTTGTTCGTTATATATTATTTATCTTGTTCTCAATACCAGGCAATGCGGAAGCAAGTGTGCTGATGACAGCACTGCGTGAGAAACGCTCTCGGAGAATGATGAGAAGAGTGTCATCTCCGGCGACAGTTCCCATAATGGCCTCCTGAGGGGAGGCGTCAAGTATGGCCGCAACCACGCTGGCATAACCCGGACGGGTCTTGATGACAGCCATGGAAGCAGCGAACTCAAGACTCAGCACTCCGTCGAGTGACACGTCATGACCTGCCGCAAGATGCCTCTCCACATTCACGAAAGGAATACGGTAGCTGTATCCATGCTCGGAGTCATGCATCTTGACTATTCCAAGCGCCTTCATATCACGGGAAAGAGTGGCCTGTGTAGCCGCATATCCCCTTTCATTGAGGAGTGCCTGAAGTTCTTCCTGACTATGGACCATTCCTGCCTTTACCAGTTCCTTGATTGTGTTCTGTCTGCTGTTCTTGTCGTACATGTCGAATAAATATTCTTAATAGTATGCAAATGTATGAATTTTTATTGAAGTATAATAGAAAAGTTCAATATTTTATATGTAGTATTCGTCCCACGCCTTGATGGCGATGTCATCCAGAGTCATGGTGCAGAATGCCCTGATGAAGGCTGTGGCCAGTCGCGCGTTCGTGAACAGAGGGACATTTGAGTCAATGGCGGCACGGCGGATCTTGTATCCATTCCCCAGTTCGGTGTCACTGAAATTCTTCGGGATGTTTATGACCATGTCCACTCCATGATGGCGGATAAGGTCAAGTGCGGAAGGAAAGAGGCTGAGCATCACAGGGTTCTCTGTCTCATGAGGGAACAGGACACGGTTCGACCGGATACCGTTGTCGCGAAGGTAGTCGCATGTCCCGCCCGTCGCAAAGATCTCATAGCCATGATTCACCAACAAGTCGCACGCCATCAGAAGATCGGCCTTCTGGAGGGAGTTGCCGGACGAAATGAGAATGTTGCGCTTAGGAATGTTGTTGCCTATGGCAATATTGGATTTGAGCAGGGCTTCGTAGACATCATCCCCGATGCAGCCGACTTCGCCTGTCGAAGCCATGTCCACTCCGAGGAGAGGATCGGCCTCCTGAAGACGCGAGAATGAGAACTGGGCCGACTTGACACCGACATAACCGAGATTCGAGGCATCGGCGGATATCGGTTCCGGGTGCTGCCCGAGCATCACCTTTGTCGCCAGTTCTATGAAATTGCGTTTGAGCACTTTTGACACGAACGGGAAACTCCTGGAAGCGCGAAGGTTGCACTCGATGACCCGCACATGGTTGTCGCAGGCCATGAACTGGATGTTGAACGGTCCGGAGATATGCAGCTCGGAAGCTATCATCGCTGCGATGGACTTCACTTTCCTGACAGTCTCGACATAGAGTTTCTGAGCCGGGAACTCGATGGTGGCGTCTCCGGAGTGCACTCCGGCATACTCCACGTGCTCACCTATTGCGGAAGCGAGTATGCGGCCTCCGTCAGCCACAGCGTCGAACTCGATTTCCTTGCTTCTGGTCATGAACTTGCTGATGATCACAGGGTGCTCCGCCGACACTTCAGATGCGAGCGAGAGGACGTTCACGAGGCGTTTGCGGTCGTAGCAGACATTCATCGCAGCACCGGAAAGCACATATGATGGACGCACAAGCACCGGGAAGCCTACCTCGGCGATGAAACTGTCCACTTCCTCGAGGGTGGTGAGCTCCTTCCATCTCGGCTGCTCAATTCCCAGCGCATCGACGATGGACGAGAACTTATGCCTGTCCTCGGCGCGGTCAATATCATCAGCGGAAGTGCCAAGGAGATTCACTCCCCTCTCCTTCAGTTTGAGAGCCAGATTGTTAGGAATCTGTCCGCCAACTGATACCACCACTCCCTTCGGAGTCTCCAGGTCGATGATGTCCATCACCCTTTCAAGTGAGAGTTCATCGAAATAGAGCCTGTCGCACATATCATAGTCGGTGGATACGGTCTCAGGGTTGTAGTTGACCATGATGCCCCTGTACCCCTGCTTTCTGACTTCCTGCATGCAGGAGACAGAGCACCAGTCGAACTCCACGGAACTTCCTATATGGTATGCTCCCGAACCGAGGACAATCACGGACTTGCCGTCATTCTCGTAATCGACCTCGCAGTCTGTACTGTTATATGTGAAATACAGATAGTTCGAATCATTGTGAGTTTCAGCGGTAAGGGTGTCTATCCTTTTCACCACCGGGATGATACCGAGAGACTTGCGCAGAGCACGGACTTTGTCCTCGTTGTTCTGAGATGCTTTCTCCTTGTATATGGCGGTCTGTATCTGCTTGTCCGAGAATCCCTGCTGTTTCGCAGTTCTGAGCAGTTCCTCAGGAAGTTCCTCCAGTCTCGAGAACCCTGAAAGAACATTCCAGGTATCCACTATGTTGCGGAGCCTTTCCAGGAACCACACATCTATCTTGGTGAGATCATTGATCTTTTCCACTGACCAGCCGCGCCTCAGAGCCTCGGCGATGTCGAATATTCTTGTATCGGTAGGGTTGGCCAGCGCATCTTCCAGATCCTCAGTGCGGTTAGGCTTGTTGCCCACGAAACCGTTTGCGCCCTGCCCTATCATCCTGAGTCCCTTCTGTATGGTCTCTTCGAAAGTGAGGCCGATGGCCATCACCTCTCCGACCGACTTCATGCTGGTGCCTATCTTTCGGGAAACGCCATGGAACTTGCCGAGGTCCCAGCGAGGAATCTTGCAGACCACATATTTGACATCAGGCTCATAATAGGCTGTCTTGACGCCGTCTTCGGAGTTCTTCACCTCGTCAAGTGCGTAGCCGAGTCCGAGTTTGGTCGCCACGAAAGCAAGCGGGAAACCTGTGGCCTTCGATGCCAGGGCGGACGAGCGGCTGAGACGGGCGTTGACCTCGATGACACGGTAGTCCATGGTGTCCGGATCATATGCGAACTGGATGTTGCACTCACCCACTATCCCGAGATGACGGACAATCTTGATGGCAAGGTCCCTGAGATAGCTGACGTGCTTCTTGTCCAGACTCTGGCAAGGCGCAAGGACGATGCTCTCTCCGGTATGGATTCCGAGGGGGTCGAAATTTTCCATGTCACATACGGTGATGCAACGGTCGAGACGGTCTCGAACAACCTCGAACTCAATTTCCTTCCAACCTTTGAGTGATTTCTCCACAAGGACCTGCGGAGAAAAGGAGAACGCCTTGGCGCAAAGACTCTCCAGTTCCTGTTCGTCATCCACGAAGCCGGAGCCGAGACCGCCGAGGGCATATGCCGCACGGATGATGAGAGGATATCCAAGGTCCCTTGCGGCTGCCTTGGCCTCCTCCATGTTCTCGGCAGGATGCGACTTTATGGTCTTGATCTCTATCTCATCCAGCCTTTCCACAAAGAGTTCACGGTCCTCGGTGTCCATTATGGTGGTGACAGGCGTGCCCAGGACTTTCACATTATATTTGTCGAGCACTCCTGAGCGGTAGAGATCCACACCACAGTTGAGCGCAGTCTGACCGCCGAAGGAGAGCAGAATGCCCTGAGGGCGCTCCTTGTCGATGACTTTCTCCACGAAATACGGAGTGACAGGCAGGAAATAGATTCTGTCCGCCACACCCTCAGAAGTCTGGACCGTCGCGATGTTGGGGTTGATGAGCACAGTCTCCACTCCATCCTCCCTGAGTGCCTTGAGCGCCTGTGCGCCGGAATAGTCGAATTCTCCTGCCTGGCCGATCTTCAGAGCACCGGATCCGAGCAGCAGCACTTTCTTTATGGTATTGTCTTTCATTGCTATCGCATATTTATTCAATCAAATGCAAATATATACAAAAATTGTTTAATTAAAAAATATCGACAACGGAAAAGTATTTTTATTAATTTTGTTCTGGTAAACTTCAAAATCAGACATGTATTCGTTCATTATCTGCGTCGTCGCCCTCATTCTGGGCTATGTGCTATATGGTAAATTCGTTGAGAAGATCTTTTCTCCTGATCCGTCACGCATCACTCCCGCCATCGCAAAAGAGGACGGTGTCGATTTCATCCCCATGCCAGCCTGGAAAGTATACATGATACAGTTCCTGAACATCGCGGGGACCGGCCCGATCTTCGGTGCCATCATGGGAGCCAAGTTCGGTCCTGCCGCTTATCTGTGGATCGTGTTCGGATGTATTTTCGCAGGCGCAGTCCATGATTACATGTCCGGAATGATGTCCGTAAGAGGTCAGGGCGCCAACCTGCCATGGCTTATCGGCCATTATCTGGGAACTAAGATCAAGAATGTGATGCTGGTGTTCACCATCATCCTTCTCGTGCTTGTCGGCGCTGTATTCGTATACAGCCCCGCACTTATCCTCGGTGACATCGCGGGAGTGGCCGGAAGCGGCACATCGGCTTCCATAATGTTCTGGATCGGCATCATTATCATATATTATATAATAGCCACCCTGCTTCCTATCGACAAGATCATCGGAAAGATATATCCGGTATTCGCCATCTCACTTCTATTCATGGCAGCCGGACTCATGTTCTGTCTGTTCGTGAAATGGCCTTCGATTCCGGAATTCTGGCAGGGGCTGCAAAACCGCGGACCGGAAGTGGGCATGACCGGACAGTCCATCTTCCCGTGCATGTTCATCACCATAGCCTGCGGCGCCATCAGTGGTTTCCATGCCACCCAGAGTCCGATGATGGCCAGATGTATGAAGAGCGAGAAACTTGGTCGTCCGATATTCTACGGTTCCATGATAACGGAAGGTATCGTGGCACTCGTCTGGGCAGCCGTAGCATCATACTTCTTCTTTGACGGTGGTGCGGCGGAAGTCGGTTCCGATCTCAGTGCAGCCGCCCCGACCATCGTCACAAAGGTGTCAAAGGCCTGGCTGGGCGTATTCGGAGGCATTCTCGCCATACTCGGAGTGGTGGCGGCCCCTATCACCACCGGTGACACTGCCTTCAGAAGCGCGAGACTCACAGTGGCCAAGATGCTCAACTACGACCAGAAGCCTTTGAGGAACAGACTGTGGGTAAGTATTCCGCTGTTTGTCGCCGCCGGTCTGATAGTATGGTTCAATGTAGCGGACGAAAATGGATTCAACACCATCTGGAGATATTTCGGCTGGGCCAATCAGACACTTTCAGTGTTCACCCTCTGGGCCATCACGGTGTACATGGCCAGAAGGAAGGCGAAATGGAGCTACCTCATCGCTGAAATCCCGGCCATATTCATGACCGTCATCTGTCTCACATACATCCTCACCCAGAAAATAGGCTTCAACATGCCTACGTGGCTCGGTCTGTCCATAAGCATTCTGACAGCAGTGGCACTTGCTGTCATCTTTTACAATAAAGAATTGAAAAAACAGGACTAGTCCTTTGCGAAGAAGGAGAAATGCACACGCCCGTATGAGCGCTCCTTCACGAAATACGGATGCGAAGTGAACGAATGTTCATCGCCGTGCTCAAGGATGAAATAGCATCCGGGATGCAGGATTTCCTGCTCGAAGACTTTGTCCGGAATGGTTTCAAGCCTGTCCAGAGCATAAGGTGGGTCCGCGAAGATGATGTCGAACTTCTCACGACAGATAGGAAGGAAGTCAAAGACATTGTCCCTGACCATAGTGACATTCCTAAGTCCCAGACGCGCCGCCTCCGTCTTGATGAAAGAGGCGTTGTCACGCTCCATTTCCACGCAATACACACGCGAGGCGCCGCGAGAAGCGAATTCGAACGCGATGGATCCAGTACCGCCGAAAAGGTCCAGCACCTTCAAGTCCTCGAATTCATACTCGTTGTTCAGGATGTTGAAAAGTCCCTCTTTGGCGAAATCCGTGGTCGGACGCGCCTTGTACCCCAGAGGAGGGTTGATGGTCTTTCCCTTGAGTGCTCCACCTATGATTCTCATACCATTTCCACAGCTTTGAAATACCTGTAAAGAGACATCTCCTCTTCGGGAGAAAGCGGCATGCGCCAGCTTATGGTGGACACTTCCGGGTTGAGCTGAAGCGTCTTGAGGGCAAGGAAGATGAAGTATTCAGCAGTAGTGAAGTCCACCGCCCTGTATGCGTTGGCCAGGAGAAGGCTTCTGCCCTGAGCGACTGCGAGATACAGATATCCGTCCTTGTATGTGGCCAGGATCTTGTTGTAGTCCGGGCAGGAAGGAAGGTCACGGAGAATGAAGAACATTTCCGGCAGTACCGGAACACGGTCTCCGGAAACGGTCAGGACTGTGTTCGAGATGGCCTTGGAAAGATTCTCATCTATGGAATTGGAATATATCAGCACAGCGCCATACTGAGGCAACGGCACATGGCTGACTATATCACCTGCTCTGAGAGACACGACTTCCGACAATGTCTCGCGGGCCTCTTCCGGAATGAAGAACTGTTCAGGGACAAGTGTGAACTTGTGCGTCAGAAGCGATATCGACACCTCGTCGTACCGTTTCTGAAACTCCGGGGTGGTGAAAAGCCTGTCGCCGCCCGTCCATCCGGACATGCGGCAGTCCCCGTCCTGCTCAAGCTTAAAAAAATATCCACTCAAGGAAACTTGAATGGATATTCTGTTTTTCTGTATTTGATCCATCGGAAGAACTACTCCCAGTTACCTGCATTGTTGTTAGGAGCGCTGACGCTTCCGACCTGGAGTCCTTCGTACTTGTTCTGATCCTGTCTCTCTGCATCAAGATTGATTCTGAGCTGGTTGTCAAGACCCTTGAGAAGCTCTCTGTATGGCATCTTGGCCTCAAACAGAGGAACAGGGACACCGGAAACCTGCTTGATGATTGATTCCATGATGACAGGAGTTTTGCCTGAGAACGGAATGTACTTGAGGGAGTCGATGTTGAAATCAGGACGACCGTTGAAGAGAGTATCCCTTACAGGAATCTTGTTCTCGACGGTGAAAACGAGGTTCTTGTCACCTGCAAGATACATTTCATAAAGATCCTGGGCGGTGATCTTCTTGTTGGCCTTCTTCACTGCATCGGTATGAGCGACAGCGACTGAGTCATCCATGGAGCCGACCTGCATGAGCACAGACATCTGACCGTTGAGATAGAAGTCCTTAAGAGAGTCGACTGTAGGTGAGAACCTGTTGTTCACGCTCTTGAAAGCGACCTGAAGGGTACGGATATCCTTGAGTCTCTGGATGGCGACATCCTCGCGAAAATCCTTCTCCTTGTTGAACCTTACAGGCTGCATGATGCTGTTGACGATAGCATACACGAGCGCTACGATAATGACTGGCAGTACTAACCAGGTCAAAAACTTTTTAAGAATTCCGTTCATTATATTTGAGTTTTATTATAATCAAATGTCGGACAAAGTTATAAAAATGATTTATGAAATGCAATATTCTTTGTAAATTTGCAGAGGAAAAAACATATATGTCAGACATCATCACACAGGACAAGATTCAAAAGTTTTCCGAACTCATCGGTAAAGCTGACAGAATCACGGTCGTAACCCATACGAGACCGGACGGAGATGCCGTCGGCAGTGCCGTCGCATCCGCCTGTTTCATAAGGGAGAAATACGGAAAGGATGTCGGCATAGCGACAGCAAACACTTATTCCGCTACCCTGGATTTCATTCTGGACGACACGGACAGAGCTTTCTATTTCCAGCATGATGTCTCGAAGGAAAAGACTGAGGAATGGATAAGCGGGAGCGACCTGGTCCTGTGCCAGGATTTCAACGGTTTCGACAGGACGGAGACACTCTGCGACATTCTCCGGTCATCCCGAGCCGCCAAGGTGCTGATAGACCATCACCTCCATCCGAACGCCGAGGACTTCGACCTGTGCTTCTCGACACCTGAGACATCCTCCACCTGCGAGCTCCTCTTCCGTGTCCTCATGGAGATGCCGGAGGTCGGAGGCGACACATCCCGGATTCCGATGCATTCGCTCCGCGCACTGATGGCAGGAATGACCACAGACACAAACAATTTCGCGAATTCCGTATACCCCGGGACACTTCTGATGGCATCGCAGCTGCTCGCAGCCGGTGTCGACAGGAACGGGATCATTGCGGAACTTTACAACAGATATCCTGAAAGGCGCCTCAGGATGACAGGATATGCCCTCAAGGACAAGATGACCATCCTTCCTGAAGGCGTCGCCTACATCATCCTCACAGCAGCCGAGCTGAACTCATACGGGATAGAAGAAGGTGACCTGGAGGGACTTGTGAACATGCCTCTGGGTATTGAAAATGTACGGATGAGCATTCTCCTGAAGGAGGACAATGGCTATTTCAGGGCTTCGGTCCGTTCAAAGGCCGGGACATCCGCAAACGGTTTCGTCGCCGCCTGCCTCAACGGCGGCGGGCATGAACTGGCTGCCGGAGGAAGGCTGTACTTTCCAAGAGACATTGAAGACAGTTCGCTGGCAGAAGAATATCTTAAGAACGCTGTCAAGACATATTTCAAGGCTGGATGATGAAAAGAACACTGATATTTGCACTCCTGACCACGGTCCTGCTCTCCTGCACAAAGGAGAACAGGGAGATGATGTATTCCTCCCAGGAGACAAAGATAGAGTCCTTCGTGAACAGCCAGCTCAAGTCCAACCCGGACATGAAGGTGGTCTACAACGGAGGCAGCGTGAGGCTTGTCCTCAATGCCGGGGAAGGGGTCGAACTGAACGCGCGTGGCAAGGTTTCCATATATTTCGCCGGCTACGACTTCAGTTCGGGCAGCATCAATGCCTCCAAGCTTTTCGCCACCAACAACTACGACTTTGCCCTGTCCTCAGGATGGGAGATGCCTGACGAAAGCATCTATGAACCCCTGCTGGTGGACATTGCGGATGACAACGTCATCGAAGGGCTCAGGTCAGGGCTGACCGGAGTGCAGGAAGGGGAGGAATGCTACATACTATTCTCGGGAAAGCATGCGTTCGGCAAGGACAAGAACGGCACGATTCCTGCAAACTCTCCACTTGCCTTCAGGATTTGGGTGGAGAGCATAGAAAACTGATGAAGAAAAAAGAATGAACATATGAAAAAGACAACATTGATTGTATCTGTGGTTCTGGCAGCCTGCGCGTGCGTTTCATGCGCCAAGGTCCAGCCGTCCGGGAAGAATGACGCCAGCAAGAAGTTTTTCGATGCTTGGATCAAGCTGTACCATCCTGATGCAGAGAAGGACCCTATAGGTCTCTACGTCCTCGATGAGAAGCAGGGCGGCGGCATCCCTGCCGGTGACGCGAAGGCCTATCCATATGTATATATCAACTACACCGTGACCGACCTTGAAGGCAATATCGCCGACACTTCCTACCCTGAGGTGGCGCAGCAGGTGGGCACATACAGCGAGGCGGACTATTACGGTCCTGAAGTCATGATGCGCGGCGGCAACGGCATGAAGGCCGGACTGGAAAGGATAGTGGAAAGGTTGAGAGTCGGAGGGACCATCACCGCCGCCGTCCCGGGATGGCTCGACACTCAGTACAGATATGATGATGAAAACGGCTATCTGAACAACGTCACAGGAACAGACTACATTTACAGCATAACACTGGAGGAAGTTATTTCCGACATGGCAGAATACCAGATCGATTCCATCGAGAGCTATCTGTCACGGAATTTCGCATCCTCTCCGGATTCGGTCATGTTCGGATACTACTACATACAGACAAAGGCCCCGGACGATGATACGGCACTGGACAAATCCGGCTCAGTCTATGTCAACTATACCGGCAGTCTCCTCAACGGGCTGGTCTTCGACACCACGGATGAGAAGACAGCCAAGGACAGCCACCTTTATTCAGCAGGAAAGACATATGAGGCTTACAAAGTCACCCTGAACGAGGATTACAAGGAGATGGACACTGTCCAAGGTTTCTCCTACTGTGTCTCGAACATGAAGAAAGGAGAGAAAGGCATTTGCATATTCTACTCGAATCTCGGATATGAGGGATCCTCAAAGACAAATATCCCGGCTTTTTCGCCGCTGAGATTCGACATTGAGATGGTAGGAACGGAATAGAATCAGAATGGCAGTGACAGGAGCAGCCCCGACAGAACTCGGGACATACAAGATAAGCAAGCTTTTGAAGATGTACGCAGTCCCGGGCATTATCGCCCAGACTGCGGCTTCTTTATATAACATGGTCGACAGCATATATATCGGCCATATCAAGGATGTAGGTTCGTACGCCATCTCAGGACTGGCTGTGACTTTCCCGCTGATGAACCTATCGGCCGCTCTCGGCACCCTCGTCGGAGTCGGAGCCATGACCCTGGTTTCGGTCCTTCTCGGGCAGAGGAACTATGACACCGCGAACAAGGTGCTTTCCAACGTCCTGAGCCTCAATACGATCATAGGTGTCATCTTCACAGTGTTCACGCTGGCTTTCCTCGACCCTATCCTGTATTTCTTCGGAGCAAGCGAAAACACCCTCCCGTTCGCCAGGAGCTACATGATCATCATTCTGGCGGGCAATGTGTTCACTCATCTGTATTTCGGATTCAACGGCATCATCAGGTCCTCGGGCCACCCGAAGACCGCCATGGGCCTGACGCTCTTCACGGTGACGGCCAACGCCATCCTCGACCCGATATTCATATTCGTGTTCAAGATGGGCATCCAGGGTGCGGCGCTGGCTACAGTACTCTGCCAGATGATGGCATTGACATATTCATTCAGGTTCCTTGCGAACAAGAAGAACTTCCTGCACTTCCCTCGCCCGCTCTTCCAGATCGACTGGCGCATCGCGAAACAGTCACTCGCCATCGGAGTCGGGCCGTTTATGATGAACAGTGCCTCCTGCCTCGTGGCGCTTTTCATCAACCAGCAGCTGCGCAGGTATGGCGGCGACCTTGCCATCGGTGCATATGGCATAGTCAACAGGTTCACGATGCTGTTCGTGATGATATGCATGGGATTCAACCAGGGCCTGCAGCCTATCGCAGGATACAATTACGGCGCACGCCAGTACAGCAGGGTCAAGGAAGTGTTCATCCTTACCGCAAAATGGGAAGTGCTTGTCACCTCCGTCTGCTTCCTCATCTCAGAATTCTTCCCGGCTCAGGCCGCCGGCATATTCACCAACGATCCGGAACTTCTCACCCTTTCGGCAAGAGGCTTGAAAACCATGAACATAGCCTTTGCTCTAGTCGGATTCGGAATGGTCTCCTCCAATCTTTTCCAGTGCCTGGGAATGGTCAAGAAATCCATTTTCCTGTCGCTTACCAGGCAGTTGCTTTTCCTTCTTCCTCTCGTGTACTCTCTCCCTCTGTGGTTCGAGGAAAAAGGCGTCTGGATGAGTTTCCCTGTCTCCGACAGTCTGAACATAATCGTCTCAGCTGTCATGATTTTCAGCCTTTTCAAGAAATTTGACAAGCTCAGCGATGGCGATGCCGCGACAGAGCTTGGCAGCACTATATCCTAAGACTATGGAACACACCATCATCAACGTCGGAAGACAGTTCGGAAGCGGAGGCAGGCGAGTATCCTCCGCCCTTGGAAGCAAACTGGGCATACCAGTCTATGACAACGAGCTCATCGCCGTTGCGGCAGAAAAGAGCGGCTACAGCAAGGACCTCTTCAAAAACAGCGATGAGCGCAAGAGGGTCTTCTCCCTTTCAAACATCTTCGGGACCACCAACCGGTACAGCGTCGGGGAAAGTTTTCTGAATGACAACCAGCTCTTCAAGATGCAGAGCGAGGTCATCCGCGACATCGCCTCAAAAGGACCGGCGATATTTGTGGGCAGGGCGGCGGACTATGTGCTGAGAGATATGGAATGCCTGGATGTCTTCATCAGTGCACCGATGGAAGAACGGAAGAAAATAGTGTCTGAACGTGAGGGCATGAGCATCGAGGAAGCCGAAGCCTTCATAAACAAGCAGGACAGGCTGCGCGCCGACTACTACAATTTCTTCACTTTCGGAAACTGGGGGATGGCCTCCAACTACGACCTTTGCATAGACTCCTCCATTCTGGGAATAGAGGGAACCGCCGACTACATCATTGAATTCGGAAGAAAAAGCGGGTTGATAAAATGAAAAAGCTGCTCGCCCCTTTCATAGCCGCAGCTTCGCTGGCGGGAATCATAATCCTTGTAGCCCACCACAAACCGCAGATGCCTGAGGACGGCCGCATCGCGGTTGACCTCAACAGCACCCTCACCAACGAGATGTCCGACACATCCTCCCTCTCCGGTCTGGACCGGGACATAAAGGCGTTCATGCAGTACTGGCACATGCAGGGAGTTTCATTGTCCATCATGAGGAACGACTCTCTGGTATACTCCAAAGGATACGGATGGGCGGACAAGGAGAAGGGCATCGAGATGGCTCCTGGACACATCCTGCGCCTGGCATCCGTTTCCAAACTCATCACGGCGACAGGCATAATGAAGCTTCAGGAAGCAGGGCTCCTGACATTGGGGGACAAGGTTTTCGGTCCCGAAGGGATACTTGACGACCCGGAATTCACTGAAGTCATCAAAGACACGAATTACTACAAGATAACCGTCGAGCATCTGCTCCGTCACAAGGGCGGCTTCACCACCAGAGCCGGAGACCCGATGTTCTCCACCAGGGACATCATACTTCAGAACCATCTTGACGGTCCCCCTGACCATGACACGCTGGTGAAGATACAGCTAAAGAGGAAGCTGCCTTTCGAGCCCGGCACTTCACAGTCTTACTCGAATTTCGGGTACCTCCTGCTGTCCATGATCATCGAGCATGTGACAGGGCAGGACTATGAAGGATGGATTCAGGAGAATGTCCTCAAGCCTGCCAGCTGCAAGGATATCCGGATGGCAAACAACTACTACTCAGAGAAATACGAAAACGAGTCCAAATACTATGTACAGGACAACGACGAACCTGTGAACGAGTACAACAACAGTGGCAGGACCGTCGTGCGCTGCTACGGTGGCAACGACATACACGCTCTGTCCGGCGCAGGAGCGTGGGTAGCCTCGACACCGGAGCTTGCGCGCTTCGTCGCTTCGATAGACGCCAGGCCCGAGGTCCCGGACATCATCAGCGAAGAGAGCATCAGGCAGATGACCGAGTACTTCGACCCGGACACTTACTCTCTCGGCTGGAACGACACCAAGCCTACAGGCGAATGGACCAGGACCGGCACCTTTTCCGGAACCAGCGCCCTCATCAAGTACTTCCCTGACGGCGAGTGCTGGATACTTGTGACGAACACCAGCACATGGAAAGGTCCTTCCCAGGCAAGATACAACACAGAACTGTTCGTAAAAAGCAGAGCCAAATACTCGGCCCTGCTTCCTGAAAGAGATTTCTTCTATATTTCTGCTGAAGAGTAGTCTCCTACTCGTTTCCCAGCACCAGATGCATGGTGTCGCGGGCGATGACCAGTTCCTCGTCCGTTGTGATGAGCGCGACCTTGACCTTGGAGTCAGGGCATGAAAGCAGGGTATCAACTCCCTGAGCCACATTCGCTTCATAGTCGAACTTGAGTCCCATGTATGAGAAGTTCTCACATACTCTGCGGCGCAGGCGGGCATTGTTCTCACCTATTCCTGCTGTAAAGAAGATGGCATCCACGCCGTCCATGACTGCTATGTACGAGCCGACGGTCTTGATGACGTCATATGAGAGTTTCTTGAACACAAGCTTCGCACGGTAGTTACCTGCATTGGCGGCGGCATCAAGGTCACGGGCGTCAGAAGAAAGTCCTGAAAGTCCGAGGAAGCCGCTCTTCTTGTTCATGATTTCCGTCATCTGGTCCGGAGAAAGGTTCTCCTTCTTCATGAGATAAGGGAGGATGTTCGGGTCGACATTGCCGCAGCGGGTTCCCATGATCATACCCTCGAGAGGAGTGAATCCCATTGAAGTGTCAACCACCTTTCCGTTTACTATGGCCGAGATGGAACTGCCGTTGCCGATATGGCAGGTGATGATCTTTGAATTGTTTATGTCAAGACCGACGAACTTCGCGCCCTTGTCGGCGACGAACTGATGAGATGTGCCGTGAGCGCCATATCTGCGGATGCGGTACTTCTCGTAGTACTCGTATGGAAGTGCATACATATACGCATAGTCAGGCATGGTCTGATGGTAAGCGGTGTCAAACACAGCCACCTGAGGCACTGTAGGGAGTACCTGCTGCATGGCTCTGATGCCGAGAAGGTTGGCAGGATTGTGAAGCGGAGCGAAGTCAGAGCATATCTCAACCTTGGAGATGACATCCTCGTCAACTATGGCGCTGCTGCTGAAGAAATCGGCACCCTGGACGATTCTGTGGCCGACCGCCTCGATATCGTCAAAGGATGAAAGCACTCCATGCTCAGGATTCACAAGAGCGTCAAGCATAAGCTGCATGCCCACCTTGTGGTCAGGGATATGGATTTCCTTCACCATCTTCTCCTTGCCGGTAGGTTTGTGTGTGATACAGCCGCATGGAAGGCCGATCTTCTCGACGAGACCTTTGGCAAGAAGGTCATATACATCGTCGCTCTTCATATCAAGAAGCTGATATTTAATGGAAGAGCTGCCGCAGTTGATTACAAGAATGATCATTATTATGTTCTATTTAATTTATCCTCAAAAACGAGGCAAATTTATGAAATTATCAGTATTTTAGCAAAAATAACGGATTTGCATGAGGGGGGAAGGACTTGCAGGGGCGGTTTCCATTCCGTTCGCTCTCGGTATCGCGACGGGCGGCTTTCTGATATCACATTTTTCTTTGCAGCAAGGTTTGATTGCCGCTGCTGCGGCAATGCCGTTCTGCGCCGCGGCCGTGGTATCCATACCCTTCTGCCGCGGGAACTCCAGCATCCCCGCCACCTCGTCCGCGTTCCTGTTCCTGGGACTATTCTGCAGCCTTTCATACTGGCTCCGTTCCGGAGGGACAGGAGAGACATTCATCGCCTCCACAGCTGGAAACTGCCTGCAGAGGCTGAATTCCATCATCTCCGGGATTCCTTTTCAGAAAGATGTCACCGCAGCTCTGGTCAGAGCTCTGCTGACCGGCGACAGGAGCGGGCTTCCGTCGGAGGTGACCGCAGCCTTCCGGGACAGCGGGGCATCGCACATCCTCGCTCTGAGCGGACTTCATCTTGGGGTGATATATCTGATAGTGAACAGGTTCCTGTCCATTTTCGGAAACGGCCCCACAGCAGAGAGGACCAGATCCGTGCTCCTGGTGTCACTGGCGGGATTCTATACGGCCATGACAGGAGCAGGGCCTTCCATAGTCAGAGCCTTCCTGTTCATCGTCCTGAACGAGGCAGGAAAGCTTTCCCCGGAAAGGGAGAGGAGGCCGGTCTGCACTCTGCTCGCCGCCCTGACCGTCCAGCTGGCCTTGAATCCGTCCGTCATAAGCAGCCTGGGATTCCAGCTTTCCTATCTCGCCATGACTGGGATCGTGACGGTATTTCCACATATGGCCGGATGGTTTCCTGACGACGGAAGAAGCCTGGTGATGAGGAAAATCTGGGAAAGCACGGCGCTGACTGTTTCCTGCCAGCTTTTCACCGCGCCACTGGTCTGGATACGATTCGGGACATTCCCGAAATACTTCCTGTTGACCAATCTGCTCGCCCTTCCTCTGACATCGGCGGTGATGTTCTTTTCTGTCGCCGTCATATGCCTGTCCGGCATGGGCGTATGCCCTGGCGTCATGGTCAAGGTGACGGAGGGCCTGGTACAGGTCCTGGTGTCCGTGCTGGATTGTATCAGCGGGATGTAGATGTGCGGAGCGTGAACCCTGATGACGCCCATTCCTCCATTCCGTCCGGAGTGTCATGGATAAGGTAGGCCTCAAGGTCCTCCCTGGACTCGATGAAAGCCTTCGCCTCCTCGAATCCTATCACCATGCAGTATGTAGCGTATGCATCTGCAGCCGCTCCGCTCGCCGCAGTCACGGTGGCGCTGAGAAGGCTGTGCTGGACCGGATATCCGGTACGCGGGTCTATGGTGTGAGCATATTTCTGCCCGTCACGTATGTAGAACTTTCTGTAGTTTCCTGATGTCACGATGCCGCATGCACGCCCTTCGGAGGTCCATATCCCGTCCAGATCCGCTCCCGGGGTGTCGTTGCCGTCCACAGGACGGTCAACACCTATGCTCCAGCCCTGTCCGGAAGGGTTCATGCCCTCGCAGTATATCTCCCCTATGTCCACCAGCATGTCTTTCACCCCAATCGAGTGCAGATAGGAAGCCACCAGGTCGCAGGTATAGCCTTGCGCCACGGCGTTGAAGTTCAGAGCGACACGGTTGCCGGAGGCAATGCTGCAGCCTGGGACGAAACTGTTCTCGACCCGGGACAGCCCGCAAGCGGCGAGGGTCTCCTTCACGAGGTCGTCGGAAGGAAGCGAGTCCGTCGAGAAGCCGAAGCCCCAGATGTCGAAAAGTGGACCCGAAGCCACGTCCACGCAGCCTTCGGTCTCTTCGTAAATATCTCTGCAGAAAGAATATATATCGCAGAACAACTCATTCGGAACAACAGTCTCGCCAGCATTGAAGCGACTGAGGATGGAAGATTTGTTGTACCCGGACAGAGTGGTGTCGACAAGTGTCAGGATGGAGTCGATCGCAGAACTTATTCTCTCACGGCTCTCCGACACGCCCGACATGTTGAACTTCACCGAGTAAGTACCGCCCTGAGCGAAGCCGGTCACGGCGACATACCTGTCCCGTGTCGAGCAGGAGCAAAACAGAAAAGCCGCCAGAGCAGTCAGGACCAGAATTTTTCTCATCATTCAGTATTCGGCAAAGTATTTGCACAAAGTTAATGGTTTTTACGCCAAAATGACGATATTTGTAAGTTAATTGTTCACGAACACGAAGAAGTCGGCCATGAGATTTTCGAAACTGCTCATCATAACTGCAGCACTTTTCACTGTTTCTTTAGTATCCTGCAAGAAGGACAAGGAAGCTGAGAGCCTCCCGTACCTCACAGGCGTCCCGGAGTTTGCCCTGCCGCACTACGGCGAGCCTGGCGATTCATTCTCATTCACAGCGAAAGGTGTCACCGACGATGACGGCAACCCTGTGAATTACTACTGGTACGCATCACCGGTCATCACCGCCAGGGACACTTCCCTCACCTTCTCCTTCACCATTCCAGACACCCTCTGCACCATCACCGTAACCTGCGGTGCATTTGCTGACGGCTATTATGGTGTTTCCACCGCCAAGGAAATAGTTGTTGTCAAGCCGGGCAAGGAAGGCGGAAGCATATCAGGACTGTTATTCGACATAGAGAAAGATTTCACATTCACGGACAGCAGGGACGGACACGAATACTGGTGCACCACCATAGGGGAGAAAGACTGGTTCAAGGAGAATCTTGCATTCGAAGGAAGCGGCAGTCCTCTGGACAACTGCCCTGCCACTTCCGGACTTTTCGGAATGTTCTACAGCTGGGACGAAGCCATGACATCCTGCCCTGAAGGATGGAGGGTCAGCACTCTCCAGGACTGGGCTGACGCCGCAAAGGCCATGACAGGAACAGATTACGACACCGGGAAGCACATGTATTCCGTCGCCGGGGATTTCATGGGCGACATCCGCTTGAACGGCGAGAAGATGTGGGAGTACTGGCCTGATGTCAAAATCACGAACAAGACCGGTCTGTCCATGATACCGCTGGGATATGCTGTCATCGGCGGAAACGGAGCCAGCTTCGATTCGCTCAACGGCTACTCAGTCTTCTGGACAGCGGACGAAAAGGATGAGGAACAGGCATACTACAGGTACATTTACGAAGAAAAGCCTGATGTCCTCCTCGGAACTGCGGGCAAGAAAGCATTCGCAGCCTCCGTCAGGTGCGTGCGTGACCACGATTAATTTTACGGCTATACATTCAGCACAGCGTCAGCTATGCTTGTGACAGATTCACGGTGGGTGATCCAGAGAATGGTTTTCCTGCCGTGAAATTTTTCTGACAAACGTTCGAGAAGAAGTCTCTCGGTCTCGACGTCAAGTGATGATGTGGCCTCGTCGAGAATCAGTGCCCCGCCCGAGTGCAGAAGAGCTCTCGCTATGGCGATACGCTGGGCCTGGCCTTCGCTGAGGCCGCTGCCCTTTTCTGAGCACATGGTGTCGAGACCGGCAGGAAGGTCCTGGACAAAATCAGCCACGGCGGTGTGCAGGGCGTCAAGCATGTCCTGCTCCGTGGCGGAAGGATTGGCCACAAGCAGGTTATCGCGGATAGTGCCGCTCATCAAGGTATTGCCCTGAGGAACATATCGGAAATTGCAACGGGTGGAAATGCCGGCTTTTGCCGAATAATCATCCGAATACAGAGTGACGGTGCCGGAGGCTGGCTTGACAAGGCCGAGCACGAGTCTGGTGAGAGTGCTCTTGCCGGCACCAGTGAGACCCATCACCGCGGTGACGGAGCCTGGTTTGAAATCATATGAGAATCCTTCAAGTATGTTTCTTCTCTCCTCCTCAGGCACATCATCATAGGCGAAGGATACATTGTCAAACCTTATTCCAGGAGCGGAGCCGAGCATGACATCCTCCCCCTTCTCTTCAAGAGGAAGGTCCATGAGCGCGTGAATGCGTTCGAACGAGGTGATGGACTGAATGAATGCCGGAATATGTCTGCTCATGTCTGCTATAGGACGCTGAACCTGTCCGACAAGCTGTAGGAAAGCCGTCATCATACCATAGGTGACCGCCCCGTTCTTGATTCCGATGACGCCCCACAGGAAGGCGGCGGCATAGCCAGCGGAAAAGCCGAAACGAAGGAAAGATCGTGCTATTGCATTATAATTCAAGCGTTTGACAACATTATTCATTTCATCGCTCTGAAGCCAGCCGAGCTTCTCCATGACCATCTCGCTGCGACCGAGAGTCTTGACGAGGATACGCTGCTGGAGGTTTTCCTGCATGAGTTCCTGAATGTCACTCTCACGTGCCCTTATCTTCGAAGTGAGGTCCCTTATGATATGGAAGAACATCTTGCTTCCGATCACCGCCACCGGCATGAGTATGAGTATAACCCACAACAGGGACGGCTCCAGTGTGAAAAGAAAGACGGATGCGGCCAGAAGCTGCATCAATGTCACAATGACGTCAGGGATGCGGACGCAGAACAAGTCGACCACTACATCGATGTCACCTTCAAGACGGTTGACGGTGTCTCCGGAATGAAAGGCCTCACGACCATGCCATTCACTGTCAAGTACATGTTTGAAAACCTTGGCACGGACTTCGTTCCTGGTACCCGTCGTGAACTTCCCCTCCCACCAGGATGCCGCAGTTGCAGAGAATATCTGCAGAAGCATTATCCCGGCCATTATGCCCACATGCAGGCCAAGGCTGGCATCGGAGGCACCTGTGGCTATGTCAATGAGCGACTTGCATATCCATACGAAAGCCATGGAAGCGGCTATCCTGACAAGTCCTATCACACAGCTGACAGCCGCCTTTCCTTTGACCGCCTTAAGTTCAAGTCCTTTGAAAACATCCAGATTCATGGCATAAAGTTTTACTGAAGCATCACGGTTCCGGAGCACAGAAGAGCGGCGTCCCTGTCCGGGAGGCATTCCAGCCTGTAGCAAGGAACATTGAGCGCCAGCTGCTCGAGCGTTCGGTGAAGCCCGTCCGACATGACACGGTCGGCCTTGAAGCCGGAACATGACGAATAGATGGACGCATAAGACTCAAGAACCCCATATCTGGAGATAGCGTTCTCCGGTGCCTGAACTATACGCACGATAGCCCCGACGGGGGCTTCAGCATTGCGGTAGCAAGGCGTCTTGCCACTCCATGGCGAACCGAACACACGGGCGATGCCGTCATCGCCGACACGGATAATTGGGTTGTCATCGTTGAGCAGGGCGGTTCCCGGGACATTCTCAAGCCAGAGGCGGCTGTGTGTGCTCTTCCCCGTGCCGCTCTTTCCCAAGAACAGATATCCGCGTCCATCGTTCACCACAACTGACGCGTGCATCTCGAGTGTCATCTTGTCGGCGGTCGCGAACGCAAAGACCAGCATCAAGGAGTTGTTCAATGCAAACAGTTTGGTGTTAACCCCGCTGTCGGAGATTTTCAGCAGAGCCTTGCTGATGTCCTTCCGGACAAGCAGACAGCCACAGACCGGGGCTTCGGCGACAGGAGCCATCTCGACGAAATAGTTCTCCCCTGCATCATACAAGGCAATCTTTGTGGCGCCCGGGTCCGGTTCCTCCACCAGGAGCGGAGTCCTGTCGGTTTCAGGAAGTTCATCAGTGACAGTGAGCAGGAAAAGAGGACTGGCGGCAGGTACCGTCTCAAATGGTTCATACTGCCTCAGATACCCCCACATCACGCTGTCATCAGGCATCTCAAGATGGAAGGTATGTCCGGCGACACAGAAGGCTTTTAACATAGATAAAAATTTTCAATCTGCTAATTTACAGAGAAAAAGTCTACGGAACAAGATATGGCGAATCACTCTTTTTGATTATCTTTGTAAGTTAAGATAAATGGACAATCAATATGGAAGCCAGCAGCAATACTGTCAAACTGTACTACAATACTGAAAAGGAGAAGCTGAGGATGCCGGAATACGGCAGGAACGTGCTGGATATGGTCAACCAGCTCAAAGATATCGAAGACAAGGACAAAAGGAGCGAGCAGGCGAAAGCCGTAGTCAAGGTGATGGAGATGCTGAACCCTCAGGTCCACTCACAGGAGAATTTCGAACAGAAACTCTGGGACCACCTCTACTTGATCGCAGGGCTGGATCTGGACATAGACTCCCCATATCCCGCTCCGGTGATTGAAGACCTGAACTCCAGGCCTGAGATCATTCCTCTCAAGAAGAAGCCCGTCAAGGCCACTCACTACGGAAGGAACATCGAGAGCATCATAGACCTTATCGCAGAGGAGCCGGAAGGAGAAGTCAAGACAGCCATGATCAGGTCTCTGGCCATCTACATGCGCCAGCAGTATCTGATATGGAACAAGGACAGTGTGGCCGACCAGACCATTTTCAACGACATCGAAAAGCTTTCAGACGGAAGGATCATTGTGCCTGAAGGTATAAGTCTTTCGAAGATAGCCGAGTCAGCTTCGTTCTCCCGTCCTTCGATGAGCATCAATGTCGGCGGATCCGGACAGAACAGAAACTGGAGCAACAACAAGAAGAGAAAGAACAACAGAAAAAAGTAAGAGATGAGGCTGCCCGCACTGAAATTCTGGAGGACATGGGACGATGAGCAGAAAAGTCACGCTGTCAGACTGACCGGCGTCCTCATCGCCGTCTTCGCCCTCTTCACGTTGATTTCGACTGTATCCTTCCTGTTCACATGGAAGCAGGACCAGAGCCTTCTCAGGGATCCGGCCATGATGGACATGGCGACAAACGTCGCCAACATAGGCGGCAAACTCGGGCTGAAATGGGCGAATGTACTTGTCTGCAAGTGGTTCGGACTCGGAAGCTTTGCTTTCCTGGTCCTTCTGTTTGCACTTGCCGCAAGGCTGGTGGCCGGGAAATGGGGGTACTCTCTCCTGAAAACCGCCATCATCACCTTCAGCGGTGCCATCATATCATCATTCATCCTTGCTTTCATCGGCAGCTGCGCGGGCATCCGGACCCTGTTCGGAGCCGGGATAGGCGGTGAATGCGGATCATTCGTCACAGGCTGGCTGGAGAACGCCGTCGGCCCGGTGATCACCGCCATTCTTCTCTGCATCCTCACCGTCCTCTGGCTGTTCTTCAGCAGCAGACGGTTCTCGGAATGGTTCAACGGACTCGGTGGAAAAATCATCCCGGTGGATGACGAGCCGGAGAAGGAGCCAGTCGTGGAAAAGCCCGTCAGACCAGCCCCGGTGGCCACTGTCAGGCCTGAGCCTGAGCCGGCCCCGAAGCCTGCACCCGCCCCTGCACCAGTCGCATCCGTCCCATTGAAGGCAGAGCCTGTCATCGAAGAAGCAGCCGATGACGAGAGCGGAAGTTTCGAGATACTGCGCGGAGACGACCTTGTCACTGACGTCAAGGAGGACCTCCCGCGCATAGATGTCCGCCTCGACCCTCCGGAGGGACTTCCGGACTACGAATTCCCGAGTCTGGACATTCTTGAAGACCATTCCGCTGATGCTCAGATCGTTTCCGACGAAGAACTCAGCAGGAACAACAACAAGATACGCTCAACCCTCAAGAACTATAAGATCGACATCATGGATGTCAAGGCTGTCGTGGGCCCTACCGTGACTCTTTACAAAGTATATCCTGCCCCGGGAGTGAAGATAGCCAACATCCGCAGCCTTCAGGATGACATAGCGATGTCCCTGAACGCCCGCGGCGTGCGAATAGTCACCCTGCCTGATTCCGTGGGCATCGAGGTCGCGAACGACAGACCGTCCACCGTACCGATCAAGGCCCTTTTGAACGACGATGCCTTCAGGGAGAGCAAGGCTGAACTGCCTGTTGCCATAGGCTGCACCATCACGAAGAAAGTCAAGGTCTTCGACCTGGCGGACGCGCCTCATCTTCTTGTCGCCGGTGCGACAAAGCAGGGTAAATCTGTAGGCTTGAACGTACTCATCGCCTCCCTCCTCTACTCAAAACACCCATCCGAGATGAAGATGGTGTTCATCGATCCGAAGATGGTGGAGTTCTCAGCATACGGAAGACTTCTGAAGCATTATCTGGCAGTACTTCCGACAGCCGCTGACGAGGACGAGGAAAGAGAAGCGGCTATCGTGAAAAAGCCGAAGGAGGCTGAGAAGATTCTGAGATCCCTCTGCATCGAGATGGACCAGAGATACGAACTTCTCAGCAAGGCTTATGTCAACAACATCAAGCTTTACAACGAGAAATACAAGGACCGCAAGCTCAACCCGGAGAAAGGGCACAGATTCCTGCCTTATCTTGTCGTGATCATCGACGAGTATGCGGATCTGGCCATGTCAGGAGGAAGCGGTTCTGAGGCGAAGAACATGCAGAAGAGCATCATGGGTTCAATCGTCCGTCTGGCCCAGAAGGGACGTGCAGCCGGTATTCATGTGGTCATCGCCACCCAGAGACCGTCCGTGGATGTCATCACCGGCCTCATCAAGGCCAACTTCCCAGCCCGCATTGCGTTCAGAGTGTCAACCAGGGTGGACTCCAACACCATTCTCGACACCACAGGTGCTGAAAAACTCATTGGACGAGGAGACATGCTTTACTACGCAGGAGTCGAAACCGAGCGCATCCAGTGCGGATTCATTTCCAATGACGAGATCAACACCATCACCGAGTTCATCGGAGAGCAGCAGGGAGTCAAGAAGAGCTACAACACCCCGTACTACCTGCCTGCACCGGAGCCGGAGGAAGGAGAAGGCGGTTCTGGCGGCATGATAGACATGAAAGACCTTGACGAAAGGTTCGAAGAGGCGGCCAGGA
The DNA here is from genome assembly GCA_045599725.1 of Candidatus Cryptobacteroides sp. Lineage (GTDB taxonomy): Bacteria > Bacteroidota > Bacteroidia > Bacteroidales > UBA932 > Cryptobacteroides. The sequence continues at coordinate 24,031 of JAZRWN010000075.1, forward strand.
TGGTCGTCATGACACAAAAAGGCTCGACATCGGACATTCAGAGACGTCTCGGCATGGGTTATGCAAAGGCAGGAAGAGTGATGGACCAGCTTGAAGCCGCCGGGATCGTGGGACCTCAGGAAGGCTCGAAGCCACGCCAGGTTCTGGTCACGGATTTCAATGAGCTGGACACCATCCTTAAAGCCTATTTGAAATGATGTTCAAACGTATCGTAATATTTGTGTGTGCCGTTTCCATGTGCGTCTGCGCATGGGGGCAGAACATAGTGTCCGACTTTGTCTCGACGCTTGATGGGAAATGCGCCTCCTTCAAGTACAGCTATTCTCTCAGCGGTCAGGTTCCGCTGAACGGGAGCGGGACTGTGACATTCCAGGACGAGTCCTTCACCATGAAAGGAGACGGGCTGGAGGTCTATTGTGACGGTTCCGTCCGCTGGACTGTGGACACCGAGGCCGAGGAATGCTATATTGAAAGCGTCGGGGACGAACTCGACATAGAGGCCAATCCTGCCCTTCTGGTCGGCTCCGTGGACAAAGCCTTCAAGTTCAAGAAGGCGAAATCCGCCACATTCAACGGCAAGTCAGTCAGCGAGGCGGTACTCTCCCCTGTCGGAGACACAGGGATCCAGGAGGTGTCCTTGTTCCTCACCACCTCAAAAGTGCCGGTCGGAGCAGTCATGACCTCCGAGGACGGGACTGTCGTCACCATTACCCTGAAAGACTTCACGCTCACAGATAAAGCTGATGCCAAAGACTTTACTCTGGATACCAAGAAACTAGGAAAGAATTATATATTGACCGACTTACGATAATTATGGAAAAATCAAAAGTATTCTTCACCGACTTCCGTACACCGATGTACGGTGAAACGATTCCGAACAAATTCAAGAGACTTATCAAGACCGCCGGCATCGGACAAATAGATTTCGACGGCAAGTTCGTTGCCATCAAGACGCATTTCGGCGAGCTGGGAAACATCAGTTTCCTTCGCCCGAACTATGCGAAAGCCCTGGCTGATGTCATCAAGGAACTTGGAGGAAGGCCTTTCCTCACAGACTGCAACACTCTTTATCCAGGCTTCAGGAAAAATGCTCTCGACCATCTCGAGTGTGCATGGGAGAACGGTTTCACTCCTATGACTGTCGGATGTCCTGTCATCATTGCAGACGGCCTGAAAGGAACGGACGATGTAGACGTCCCTGTGAATGGTGGTGAATACATTAAATACGCACATATTGGTCACGCCATCATGGACGCAGACATAATCATCTCCCTCAGCCATGTAAAGGGACACGAGAACGCCGGTTTCGGCGGCGCCATCAAGAATTTGGGCATGGGTTGCGGTTCCAGAGCCGGAAAGAAGGACCAACACAACAGCGGAAAGCCTGAGATCGACCCTGTTCTCTGCCGCGGATGCCGCAGATGTGAGAAAGAGTGTGCGAACGGAGGACTTGTGTTCGACAGTGAACACCGCAAGATGACCATATCGGAGAATTGCGCCGGATGTGGAAGATGTATCGGAGCCTGCAACTTCGACGCCATCAGCTTCAAGGATTATCTGGCAAACGAAATGCTCGGACGCCGTATGGCAGAATACACCAAGGCCGTCATTGAAGGGCGCCCGAACTTCCACGTCTCCCTCATCGTGGACGTTTCCCCGAACTGCGACTGCCACTGCGAGAACGATGCTCCTATCATCCCGGACATCGGAATGCTCGCCTCCTTCGACCCGCTGGCTCTCGACCAGGCATGCGTCGATCTCTGTAACGCGGCCATTCCGTTCAAGAACGGGCAGATCGGAGACAATATGGCAAAACCTGACTTCGTGAACTACTACGACACCTTCAAGAACAGCCGTCCTTCCACGGACTACAAGGCCTGCCTCGAACATGCCGAGAAGATCGGAGTCGGAACCAGGAGTTACGAACTTATAAAGATTTGATGAAGGAAGACAGAAGACTAGAAAAAATAACCACAGCGTCGGCATTCGCTGTAGCTTTTATCTTTTTCCAATTCGCCTACCCATACCATCTCATGCGCAGGGAACAGCTTGACCTGTTCATGTATGATGGCAACTACATCGCACAGACCTACAAAGGGGCAGGCTGGCTGGCTAGGTTCATCGGGGACTTCTTCGACCAGTTCCTTTATTTCCCTGTGCTTGGACCAGTGCTGTTCGCCCTGATGCTGACTGCCATAGGAGTGGTGGCCTACAGGATTTGCAGGCATTTCCTCAACAAGGGATTTTCCTTCGCCATAGCTGCCGTTCTTTTCGCATGGTCTTTCTTGCGTGAGACAGGCATCATCGAACTCACCAGATACTCTATGGCAGTGCTGTGCTATCTGGCTGTAATCCTTGGTGTGCTGCAGTTAAAGAAACTTTGGCAGAAAGTGGCCATCATTCCGATATTGGCGGTGGCAGTCTGGGCCATCGGCTCGCCATACCACAAAGACTATGGCAAGTTATTTAACGTTCCGAGCCTGAAGTACGACAAAATCATAGGCATGGAAGTGGAACTTACACGAGGGAACTGGAGCAAGGTCCGGAAACTGGCGAAAGAGGACTATCACATTTATGAAGGGTCGTACTGCTACAATCTTGCATGCGCCATGGAAGGGGAATTGAGCGAAAACATTTTCAAATACTCTCAGTCAGGGTCCAAGAGCCTCTTCCTGTGGGTGACTGACCAGGAATCGGAATTCACAAACTGCCTGGCGGGTGAGGTATGGTTCCACCTTGGGGACATGACTCTTGCCGAACAGAGCGCCATAGTCTCCCTCATGGGTACACCTTACCATACGGGAACGAAATATCTTCTGCGTCTGGCAAAGGTCAACATGATCTCCGGAGAAGACGATGCCGCGCAGAAATATCTGCAGATGCTGAGCAAGACATTGTTGTACGGGAAATGGGCTAGAAGGACACTGGCAGGTGACTATGACGACGAGACCCGCGAGTGGCTTGAGAGTTCGAGGAAGAAGCTTGTCGCTCAGGAGGATGAGTTCGTATATAACACCAACGAGTGGCGTCCCGTTCTGCACAAGCTGCTCGAGGCTGACCCGAGCAACAAGCTGGCACAAGAATACCTTCTGTGCTATGACCTTCTCAGACGTGACTTGGATTCATTCATGGAAGATTATTCCCCGGAAATGTCTGATGCCCAGATATATCAGGAGGCAGTATTGATCTGGCTCACACTTCAGAACAAGATGAACGACGAGGAAATTGCCAGATACAGGATAAGTAAGCAGAATGTAGAAAGGCTTGACAGGTTCTACAGGGTTCCCGGCAATTTCAAAGGAACATATTGGCACTATTTCACTGAGGGAAAAAGATAGGCTATGATAAAAAGAATCATTCTGATATCCATCACAGGTCTCATGCTGCTGGGATGCAGCGGAAATCCGGTCAATACCATATACGGAAGCGAAGGTCCGGCGATCATATACCCTGACTACAAAGATGTCACGATTCCTGTGAACATAGCACCTCTGAACTACAGATATGCGATGAAAGGGGTCAGGAGCGCCAGGACCACATTCACCGTCGACGGGAAGACAAGAAACATCAATGGAGTGGAGGTGAAATGGAGCCTGAGGAAATGGAGAGCGTTCGTCGAAGATGCCGGAGGGAAGACCATCACCGTCAATGCCAAGATCAAGGCAGACGGAAAAACGGTAGAAGACAGCTGGTCCATATATGTCAGCAACGACAAAGTGGACCCGTATCTAACCTACCGTCTCATTGAGCCTGCATATCAGATGTGGAACGAGGGATCAATCGAGGAACGCTGCGTGGAGAATTTCAAGCGCTCCGACATCTGCAACTACAAGGTCACAGACAACGCCTGTATGAACTGCCATATCCATGGACAGCAGCGCGGGGATCTCACGATGTTCTACATGCGCGGTCCAAAGGGCGGCGCCATACTCAACAGGAACGGCGAGCTGAGAAAGCTGACATTGAATACGGAGGGCATGATCTCCAGTACCGTCTATGGCGAAATCCATCCGTCCGGACGCTTCGGAGTCTTCTCCACCAACATAATCATCCCTGGGCTTCACACACACGCCGGAAGCAGGATGGAAGTATATGACACGGCCTCCGACCTCACCGTCGCGGATTTTGACAGGAACCTGATGGTGAATGTCCCTCAGGTAGCCCGTCAGGATGTCTGGGAGACTTTCCCCTGCTTCTCTGCTGACGGCAACTCAGTCTTCTACTGTGCAGCCGACACTGTCACTGTACCTCAGAATATCCGTGATTTGAAGTACCATCTGCTTAGAGCGGATTTTGACACTTCGAACGGAGTAATAAGCGCTGATGCAGACACTTTGTGGAACGTGAACGTTCACAATGGTTCCGCCTGCCACCCGAAAGCCTCTCCGGACGGACGCTGGTTGATGTTCACCGTATCGTCATACGGAACATTCCCGCTATACCACTCTGACTGCACGCTTGCTCTGATAGACCTCACTACAGGGGAAGTCCATTCTCTTGACAGCATCAAAGGTGACAAATCCGATACATACCACAGCTGGTCCTCCGACAGCCATTGGTTCGTTTTTGCCAGCAAGAGAGACAATGGCCAGTTCGGCAAGCCATATTACTGTCATATCGACGATAACGGCAATCCTGCAAAGCCTTTCGTCCTTCCTCAGAAATCGCCGTATTTCTATGACTACTTCCTGAAATCCTTCAACGTTCCGGACATAGGGAAAGAGTCAGCAGGTATCACGATAAAGGACTCCAAGAGGATGTTCAAAGCCGAAAACGAGTCTTTCAGTTCCGCCGAATAATCTACATTACAACTTTACATCTAATTTCTCCGCTTTCCGGCGGCGAAGACCTCTTCCTCTGCGGCGAAAAGCATGACATCCTCCCAGAACTGTCATTTTTCTAATATGCAATAAAAACCGTTTATTTACTTCCAGTTTTTAAATAGCCTCAAGGAAAAATGTGTAGGATTCACAAATATTTTATAAATTTTTTATATATTTGTAATTATTGATGTAGTCCGGATTTCTGGTCCAATACAGTGTTCCGGATATCATCTCGCTCAATAAAATCAACAATTATTTAACGGCACTAACCCCAACGACCATGGCAGATAATCAATCAACCAAGGGTTTCTACAAACTCTCCTGGCTCCAGAGGATCGGATTCGGATCCGGTGACCTGGCCCAGAATCTCATCTACCAGACCATCAGCATGTACCTGCTGATAT
>JAZRWN010000076.1:0-12771 GCA_045599725.1 Candidatus Cryptobacteroides sp.
GAGAAGAACATCATACTGCTCCCATGAAAGTTTTTCCTTGGTGATGATCTTCTGGAAATCAGGATCTTCCTCGAGTATGCGCGAAAGTGAGTTTTCTACGAATTTAAGATTCGGATGCTTCTCCTCTTCGGTAGGGTTGAACTTCTGCCTCGCGGCCTCGATGCGGGCGGCCGCCTCCGCGGTGAGAGCGGGGATGATGGAGAGCATAAAAAGATAAAGGCGGCGTGTTGACCTGCAGGAGATTTCGAACTGTGCCTGAGCTTCCTTGAGTGTCATGGAAGGATTCTCCGCATAGCTGTACAACACCTTGAAAGCCTTTATTCTGAGTATTCTTCTGTTCAACATGATATTTCAAACAAAATTTTATGCAAAGATAACACGAGAATCGGGAAAAAGTTATATTTTTGTGAAGAAATGAATAAAAATCAGAACCATGTACAGAGACAATTTTGACAGGGAATACGGCCAGGAGCGGAATGCAGAGGATGTGTTCTCAAAGCCTGTCAGAGCAGGAAAGCGGACCTATTTCTTCGACGTGAAGGCGACCAGGGGGAACAATGACTACTACCTCACCATCACTGAGAGCAAGCGCAGGCAGGAAAGGGACGGCTCGTTCACATTCGACAAGCACAAGATTTTCCTGTACAAGGAGGATTTCGAAAAGTTCCAGGAGGGTCTGGCGGAAGTCATCGGTTATATCCGGGACAACTGCCTGGGCGGTGCGCAGATCGAAGAAGATGGTGCATCCCAGGAGACTGCCGCTCCTGAGGAATTCTAAGGACCACCAGCCGGCACATATCTGCCGGCTATTTTTATAACCATCTAACGCTGAAGCATATGGACCAGAGAACAGAAAAAATATACAACGCAGTTGAATTCATAAAGGAGAGACTTGAAGGCAGGCTGCCTGTCGCCGGAGTCGTGCTAGGAAGCGGACTTGGGAAGATGGCCGACCAGATCGAAGTTCCGATCATCATCCCATACTGCACCATTCCTGGCTTCCCTGTTTCAACGGCTATCGGTCACAAGGGCAATTTCGTTGTCGGAGACCTCGGCGGCAAATGCGTAATAGCCATGCAGGGCCGTTTCCACTATTATGAGGGTTATCCTATGGAGCTCGTCACCCTCCCGGTCCGCGTGATGAGCAAACTGGGGATACAATACCTTTTCGTCTCAAACGCAGCAGGCGGAGCAAATCCGGACTACGAGGTCGGTGACCTCATGATCATCAAGGACCATATCAACATGTTCCCTAATCCGCTGATCGGTCCGAACATGGATGATTTCGGACCACGCTTCCCGGACATGACCTGCGCTTACGATCTTGAGATTATCGCGAAGGCGGAGGCACTTGCCGCAGAGATGGGGCTGAAGCCTCACAAGGGCGTGTATTTCGGAAGTACGGGACCTACTTACGAGACCCCGGCCGAGATGCGGTTCTTCAGAGGAATCGGCGCCGACGCAGTTGGAATGTCCACCATCCCCGAAGTGATAGTGGCGCGCCACTGCGGTCTGAGAGTGTTCGGCATGTCTGTCATCACCAACAAGTCCAACTTCGACAACATCCCGAAAAACTTCAATGACGGTGCAGACGTCGTCAAGGCAGCGGACGCCGCAGCCGACCGCATGACTGCGCTCTTCACCAGGATTATCGCTGATATCTAGCTCCGATTTTCGTCATGCTGAACTTGATTCAGCATCACTAAGATTGAGGGTCGAAGTGTTCCGGCATCGAAAGCTTGAAAAGATTGTTCCTGTGCATACGGTCAATCTTTTCTTTTACCGTACTGTCTTCACATACGCCTGTCCGGATGTACTTGTCCAGAGTCTCATAACTGAAGCCGAACTTCTCCTCGTCCGAGCAGCTGTGCGGAAGCCCGTCGTCAGGGATTTTGTCCACCCACTTGGCAGGAATGCCCATGGCATGGCCAATGCCCTTGATTTCCTGGACCACCATTCCGCCCAGAGGGCTGAAGTCTCCGACTGAGTCGCCCCACCTTGTGGCGTATCCCACCCAGTCTTCAGAAAGGTTGCATGTGTTCACCACACGTCCGTTGACAGACTGGGACACAGCATACAGCACGGCCATCCTGACGCGCGGAGGAATGTTCTGTTCCGCTTGATGGGACAAACCTTCCTCCACCGAAGACCTGACGGTCTCAAAACCATTGATGATATCCCCTATCGGGGCGCAGATATATCTGATGCCAAGGTGCTCGCAGATCAAGTCAGCCTCATTGAGGCTCTGCCCTTCCGCCGGCATCGCCACTCCGACAACCTTGTCAGCGCCAAGAGCCTCCGCACAGAGCGCGGCTGCCACGGTGCTGTCCTTGCCGCCGCTCATCCCGAGCACAGCACAGCATCCTTTTCCATTGATTTCAAACCAGTCACGTATCCAGGCAACACACCTGTCCTTCAGTTCAGCATAATCTGTCATATTCATCAAAAAGTTTATTTCGGCATACAAATATAATTGAAATTGAATGAAAAATGTTTTCGCAGCAGGTGGTATTTTGCGAGAATTTTCTTATTTTTGCAAGGTATAGGTAAATTGGCAAAAGATGCTGGAAGACATTCAAAAGAATTTCGAAAGGATCATCGCTTTGTACGAAGGCGAGAGGGAAAAGAACATCAGCCTTCTCTCCAGACTCGAACAGAGTGAGACTGCCAATGAGAATTACAAGAAGCAGATTGCTGAGTTGGAGAGACAGATAGAGAATCTCAAGCTCGCTGAAGCGTTTCTGATGCCTGCCGGCAATGCCGACGACGCCAAGGAAAGGATTGACTGTTTGATAAAAGAGATAAGCAAGTGCATTTCGTTGCTTGAGAAGTGACCATGGAACAGAGCATCACACTCAAAATCGCAGGTAAGGACTACTCCCTGAAAGCAAACTCCCCTGAGATGGAGCAGCTTATGAGAGTGGCGGCCGAGGCCATCAACAAGAAGGTGGCTGCGTATGACGTGAAGTTCCCGGACAAGACTCCGGCAGACAAGCTGGCTTTCGTCGCTCTGAGCGAGACTGTCGGCAGACTCTCTTATCAGAAAAAACTGTCCTCCGCCAATGAAGAGGCGGCCAGAATGCTCAGAGAGACCAGTTCATATCTGGACAGCATAGATAAAAAGTAGCCGTTAGTCCCCCGTGCTGAAAACATCAAGTTCCTCGGAACCGAGTAACTCGAATGGGGGATGGCAGACCAAGGTGACCTTCGGGGATTCCGCTCTGCGGGACGATGGTAGCCGGAACTGATTCGGAGCTCAAATCTTATCATTAAGATTTTCTGACACCTGACTAACGGCTTTTTTCATATACTCCAACCGGCACGGCTGACTAGCTGTCCCGGTTTTTTGTTTGCCGGCCGGCTGTTTTGAGACAATATTAACTAGCAACTTTTTAAACTATATATATCATGTTGGTTTACTACATTCTGGCCGCACTTCTGGGCGCAGCAGCAGCCCTGGCCATTTACATATTTCTGCACAAGCGCAATCTCGCAGGAAAGAAAGAGGAAATACTCGAACAGGCTGAACTGGAAGCCGAGAACATCAAGAAGGAAAAGATCTTCCAGGCAAAGGAGAAATACCTGCAGTTGAAGAGCGAGCATGAACAGTATGTGAACGAGAAGAATTCACAGATAAGAGACACCGAAAACCGTCTGAAACAGAAAGAAAATTCTCTGAACCAGAAGAATGAGGACCTCTCCCGCAAGATAAAGGAGAGTGACTCTCTCAAGCAGAGCCTCCAGGCAAAGAGTGAGAATGCAGAAAAGAAGATCGAGGAATACGAAAAACTCATTTCACAGGCAAACAAGCAGCTCGAGGCCATCGCAGGCATGAGCGCCACCGAAGCAAAGAACATGCTCGTGGAGAACATGAAGGCCGAGGCCCGCACCGAAGCCCAGGCATACATCAACGACACTATGGACGAGGCACGCCTCAACGCCGCCAAGGAAGCCAAGAGGATTGTCATCAACACCATCCAGCGCACCGCCACTGAGACTGCCATCGAGAATGCCGTGACGACCTTCCCTATCGACAACGACGAGATCAAGGGACGCATCATCGGCCGTGAAGGACGAAACATCCGTGCACTTGAGGCAGCCACCGGAGTTGAAATCGTCGTGGACGACACTCCTGACGCCATCCTTCTCTCCGCATTCGACCCTGTCCGCAGGGAGGTTGCCCGTCTCGCTCTCCACCAGCTCGTCATCGACGGACGCATCCATCCGGCACGCATCGAGGAAGTGGTCGCAAAGGTTCAGAAGCAGCTTGAGGATGAAATCCTTGAAACCGGCAAGAGGACCTGCATCGACCTTGGAATCCATGGTCTCAACATAGAACTCGTGAAACTCATCGGACGTATGAAATACCGTTCTTCTTACGGCCAGAACCTTCTCCAGCACTCACGCGAAGTCGCCAACATCTGCGCTATCATGGCCTCAGAACTTGGCCTGAATCCGAAAGTGGCAAAGCGGGCAGGTCTCCTTCACGACATAGGCAAGGTCTCCGAGCAGGAGCCGGAACTCCCTCATGCCCTCCTCGGTATGAAGCTCGCCGAGCAGTACAAGGAGAAGCCTGAAATCTGCAACGCCATCGGAGCCCACCATGAAGAGACTGAGATGACCTCCATCATCTCCCCTCTCGTACTCGTAGGAGACGCTATCTCCGGAGCACGTCCGGGCGCACGCCGTGAGGTGATTGAGTCTTACATCAAGAGGCTCAAGGGCATGGAAGACCTCGCCGCTTCATATCAGGGTGTGACGAAGTCATACGCCATCCAGGCCGGTCGCGAACTCCGTGTCATCGTAGGTGCCGAAGAAGTCAGCGATGACCAGGCGGCAAGGCTGTCAACCGACATCGCACAGAAGATCCAGGAGGAGATGACATACCCGGGACAGGACAAGGTCACCGGGATCAGAGAGGCCCGTTCCGTCGCCTACGCGAAATAATTCTTATAGAAAATATCAATGTAAAGGCCTGTGCTGTGACTGACGCCAGGCCTTTATGTTGTTTCTGACGGCTTCCATATCCTTTTCAGGGACAGCAAACTCGCAGAAACGCTCCCAGATGTATTCCTCTGCCACAGAGGACGGGTGGCACAAGTCCTCTGCATAGAAACGGTAGTCCCTGAGTTCGTCCATCATTATCTCATAAGCCGGGAAATATTCCGTGCTCACCTCTGGAGACAATGTCTCCAGGGCCATCAGAAGCGTGCTCTTGCTGAGCTGGTTGACGTGAGCCCCGTCAGAGAGGTGACGAATCGGGCTCACAGTGAAGATGAACTCCTTGTCGGGATACCGGCGCACGAGATTTCCGAGCAGCAGAGAAACTGTTTCGACTTGAAGACGCTCGCGTTTGAACTCGTATGCTGGTCTCTTGAGGCAGTTCGCCACGACTTCGCCGGTATCTGCATTGCGGTAGCAGTATGCCGTGCCGAGCGTGATGAGTACCTTGCCGGCTCGTTTCCAGAATGCCGAGGCAGCCTCAAGCGAGGCGTTGGCGTTCTCAAGGAACTGAGAGCTTTCCTCCCTGGCGAACGATGTATGGTGTGAAAACGAGCAGACCAGCCCCGCACCGGCCCCCATCTGCACGCAGTCCTTATCGGTGAACGGTATGCCGCTGCCAAGTCTGGCGATGGCATTGACGATCGAAACTGGGTTGTAAAGCGTACCGAATGGATTGATACAGACATCAAATCCCGCTTTCTTCATCTTCTGCCCGACACTGTCGGCGAAACAGCTTCCCAGCACCATTACGGTGTCTGAAAGTGAAACACTTATCCTGCTCGGAGGAAACTGCACGGAGGTCTGGAACTTGATCATATCTTCAAAGGCTTGTTATACGCAAAAATACGATTTTTTAGTATATTTGCGAGAATAACCATTGAATAAAGCTTCCATGAACAGAAAGTCAATATCATCAGCTGCGGCAGCGCTTCTTCTGGCAACCACCGTTTCCAGCGCACAGTCCTTGTTCGATTTTCAGGGATTCGGGCAGCAGCTGCAGTCCAGGCATGAGACGGAGAAACCTGTAGAATTCGACTACGATTTCGACTTCCAGTATTATCTGGACCACCGGGACTTCGACAGCAGCCAGGACCTGTTCATGACTTCGGAGCCCTGCCATCTTGCCAGACTGACCCCTTCGTTCGGAATCAAGGTCAACACTGACAGGCGTTTCACGCACAGAGTGCTCGCAGGAGTCGATCTTGTCAAGAATCTCGGGGAGTACCCTATTGATGAGGAAATATTCAGCAAGGACGAGACCGACCCGACACTGGTCAACGCCAAGTTGTTCAAGAGCCTGATTCTCTACTACAATCTCAGCAGCAACACCGGCAACGGCAGATTCGACCTTTATGCCGGCGTCTATCCGAGAACCGTAATGGAAGGAGAATACAGCAGGGCCATCTTCTCTGAGGAATACAAAATGACTGACCCTGATCTTGAAGGTGTCACTCTCAAATACAGGGGGAGGAAATTCTTCGCCGAGGCAGGATGCGACTGGCTCGGCAACATGGGACTTGACAGGCGTGAAAGGTACATGGTCTACACCGCCGGTTCGTTCAAGCCATTCGGCTGGCTTTCAGCAGGATGGGACGTGGCATACACCCATGTGGGCAACTCTTTCATTTTCAAAACTTGCGTGGACGATGTCATGGCGAATCCGTATGTGAAACTGGACTTCGGACACATGCTCGGGATTCAGGAACTTTCAGTCAAGGCGGGGGCGCTGGCTTCCATGCAGCTGGACAGCCATCTTGAAACGGAGCCGCACTTTCCTTTCGGCGCAGAAGCAGTCGTGACACTCCGGAACTGGGGTCTCGGACTCGAGAACACGGTATATTACGGTGACAACATGATGCCGTACCGAAGCTCAGCCTATTCGGAAGACACTTCAGTGTATACCAGCCTTCTCTACCTCGGCGAATCATTCTACTTCACCCGCCGCGGATATGCATCGGGATATGACCGTTTGGAACTTTTCTATGAACCACTGGTCACTGACGGGCTCACAATGAGGCTTTCCGCAATCGGGCACTACATCTTCCCGGCATCAGAAGTCGTCGGAACATTCCTCGGCTGGCAGGCCAAAGCTTCGCTGTTCTTCAATCTTGACTCCATCCGCAATCCGCACAGGCAGCCGGCACGCCAGTCATCCAGAAAGGCGGAAAACCGCCGCGCCGGCACGCACGGCAACGGACCTGAATTCAGACTTTAGCCTCAATACATGAAAAGAATTCTTCTTCTGGCCGCATCCGCTGTACTTCTTCTCCAGGGATGCTGCCGCCCTCTCAATGGCGAGTACCGTTTCCAGATACTGACCACGAATGACATACACGGGACTTATTTTGACTCCACATATACTGGTGGCACAAAAAACTCCCTTTTCGCTGTAAAGCATTACGTTGACAGCATAAGAAAGGCTGACGGGAAGAAAAATGTCATCCTCCTGGACGCTGGTGATTTCCTCCAGGGAGACAACGCCGCCTACTATTTCAACTATGTGGACAGGACCTCAGGGCATGTCTACCCGCGCATCGTGAAGTATATGGGATATGACGCCGTCATCGGCGGTAACCATGACATAGAGACAGGACACGAAGTGTATGACAGGATAGCAGCGGACCTTCAATCCCTCGGCATTCCTTTCCTTGCCGGAAACGCCAAAAGGAACGATAACGGTGAGCCATATTTCCCGGGATATACCATCATAAGGAGGAAAGGAGTCCGGATTGCTGTCCTTGGCTATGACAACGCCAACATCAAGGCATGGCTGAACGAGAGCCTCTGGAGCGGGATGCATTTCGAATCGCTGCTCCCTCTTGTCCAGAATGATGTCGACAAGGTCATAGAGAAAGAACACCCTCATGCAGTGGTGGTGGCAGTCCATTCAGGTACCGGAAGCGGTGACGGCAGTGCCCTCGAGGATCAGGGTCTCGACCTGTACAACAGTCTGAAAGGCGTGGACGTGCTGGTGTGCGCCCATGACCACAAGCCGTTCGTCACGGGAAACGGAAATCTGTGCCTCATCAATGCCGGAAGCCACTCCAGAAATCTGGGACACGGAACCATTGACCTGAAGATAAGAAAAGGGCAGGTCGTGGAAAGGTCCGTAAAGGCTGAACTGATCCCTGTGGACGCGGACAAGGCGGATGCTGAGATGCGTGCGCATTTCCAAAAGGACTATGAGACTGTCAAAGCGTTCACTCTCAAGAAAGTAGGAGAATTGAAGACCGACTTTCAAATGAGCGACGCTCTCACCGGCATGAGCGACTACATCAACCTCATCCACACCGTATGTCTCAGATGCTCCCCAGCTCAGCTGTCCATTGTCGCTCCTCTCGCCACCCGGGGCACCATCAAGGCTGGCACTCTCGTGTACAATGACCTTTTCACCCTGTATCAGTATGAGAACCAGCTGTTCGTAGTGCAGTTCAACGGAGAGGAGATAAAGAACTACCTTGAGGCCTCATATGACAACTGGATCAGAACCGTTAAGAAGCCAGGAGACCATGTCCTGAACATAGAGCTGGAGACTGACTCGCGCACGGGAAAAGAAAGATGGGCGTTCGTCGGTCCTACCTACAACCTTGACTCGATGGCAGGTCTGAACTACACCGTGGACGTGACCAGGCCGTTCGGTTCGAGGGTGCAGATCTCGTCCCTCGCAGACGGAGCGCCTTTCATCCTCGAAGCCACATACAATGTGGCAATGACTTCATACCGTGCCTCGGGTGGAGGAGGTCTGATGCGTGAGGTGGGCATAGACACCGACCTCATCGAGGAAAGGGTCGTCCAGAAACATCCGGAGATACGCGAGCTTCTTTACGATTATCTGCGCGAGAATGGTTCGATAGATGCCGAAAGCGTGGGCGATCCAGATGTCATCGGACACTGGGAGTTCGTCCCGGAAAGCATAGCCGTTCCGAGGATAGAGGCGGATATGAAACTGCTTTACGGAGAATAATTATCTGCGCATTCCCCTCAGCTGCGCGGCAAGTGAGCCGTTCACAGCGGACTTCATCATCTTCCTTGTTCCTTCGAACTGCTTGAGAAGACGGTTGACTTCCTGAATGGAAGTGCCCGAGCCGTCCGCAATTCTCTTGCGGCGTGAGCCGTTCAGGACTTCTGGATGCTGGCGTTCATAGACGGTCATCGACTGGATGATGGCCTCAGTGGCCTTGTAGGCAGTCCGGTTGTCGATATCAACATCTTTCAGAGCCTTGTCCATGCCAGGAAGCATGCCCGCGAGGTCCTTGATGTTTCCCATCTTCTTGACCTGCTGTATCTGATCGTAGAAATCTTCGAGCGTGAACTGGTCCTTGGCAAGTTTCTTCTTGAGTTCACGTGCCTGCTTCTCATCGAACTGCTCCTGCGCCTTCTCCACAAGAGAGACGACATCACCCATTCCCAAGATACGGTCAGCGACTCTGGCAGGGTGGAACACGTCGAGAGCCTCCATCTTTTCACCTGTGGAGACGAACTTGATCGGCTTGCCGACCACAGCCTTGATGGAAAGAGCGGCACCGCCGCGGGTGTCACCATCCATCTTTGTCAAGACGACGCCATCAAAGTCAAGTCTGTCATTGAAGGCCTTGGCGGTCTCGACCGCATCCTGACCTGTCATGGCATCGACCACGAAGAGGGTCTCAGTAGGCTTGACAGCGTCATGAAGAGCGGATATCTCGTCCATGAGCTCCTGATCCACTGCCAGACGGCCGGCGGTATCTATGATGACAACGCTGTAACCTTCACTCTTTGCTTTCTTTATGGCATTCCTGGCTATCTGCACAGGGTCCTTGACTCCGTCTTCTGAATATACTGGGACATCAACCTGAGCGCCCAGTGTCTTCAACTGGTCGATGGCGGCAGGACGGAAGGTGTCACAAGCGGAGAGGAGGACCTTCATGCCTTTCTTGCTCTTGACATGAAGCGCAAGCTTGGCGGAGAAAGTGGTCTTACCCGAACCGTTGAGACCAGCTACGAGAACGATGCCCGGCTGTCCCTTGACATTGATGTCATATGACTCGCTTCCCATGAATTCGGCCAGTTCGTCATGGACGATCTTGACCATCATCTGCTGAGGTTTCACGGCTGTCAGGACATTCTGTCCCATAGCCTTGGCCTTGACACGGTCACAGAATTCCTTGGCGACCTTGTAGCTTACATCGGCGTCCAGAAGGGCACGCCTTATGTCCTTCAAGGTCTCTGCTACGTTTATGTCGGTTATCTTTCCTTCTCCCTTCAGTATCTTGAAGGATCTCTCCAGTCGTTCTGACAGATTCTCAAACATATTCTTTTCCTTTTATAATTCATCTGAATAAACTGCAGGCGCCAGATCCCTGAGATTGTACCTGCTGGCCATGGTCTGGCCGTAAGCCCCGGCAGTCCTTATGGCTATGATATCGCCTCTGTAACTCTTCGGAAGAAGTCTTCCCTCCCCCCAGGTGTCGCTTGACTCGCAGACCGGTCCCACCACGTCATAGACGAAGGAGGCATCCTCGTCTCCGCGCAGGTAATATGCGCTGAGGTTCTCAACTTTATGATATGCGCCGTACAATGCCGGTCTGATAAGGTCGTTCATCCCCGCATCAGTGATGATGAAGGTCTTTGCCTTGGTCTCTTTGACAAACACGGTGGAAGTGATCAGGCTGGCACACTGCGCCACCAAGGCTCTTCCCGGCTCGACATGAAGTTCATACCCGCAGTCTTCCGGGAAATACTTTCTGAGCGCCTTGAACCAAGTCTCGAAATCTGCACACGGATGCATGTCCGGCTCATCGTAATCCACTCCGAGACCACCGCCGAAGTCGATGTGCTCCAGTTTCACGCCCATTCCCTCGAACGTGTCCGCTATCTCACGCGCACACTTTGACTCCAGGGAGAAGACATTCTCCACATCGGTAATCTGCGAGCCGATATGGAACTGGATTCCGATCAGTCTGAGGTGCCTGCACGCCCTGACTTTCGCGACAGCAGCTTCAAACTCATATGATGAGATGCCGAATTTGTTGTCCTCAACGCCGGTTGTGATGTACTTGTGGGTATGAGCGTCGATGTTAGGATTGATCCTGAACGCGACAGGAGCGGTGACTCCCATCTCCGAAGCGATCCTTTCGATGGCATCCATCTCGCAGAGCGACTCCACATTGAAGCATCCGATCCCATACTGGAGTGCGGTGCGGATCTCGCGGTCTGTCTTGCCGACACCGGCGAACATCACGTCGGGGGCAGTGAATCCGCATTCCAATGCTCTGGTGATTTCGTTTGCACTGACAGCATCAACTCCGAAACCGGCATCAGAAATAATTCTGAGAATGCGTCTCTCGGAATTTGCCTTGACCGCATAATGGACCTTTATCCCGAATTGCCGCGCAAGTGCGGAAAGACCGGAGAGTGTCCTATTGAACAAGGACATGTCATAATAGTAGAACGGGGTCTCCAGTTCTGATAAACGGTCAAAGTTTGTCAAGTCCAGCATCGTCTGTCAAATTTTCTTTCAAGGCGCACAAATTTAGACATTTTTAGTTAAATTAGAGCACTTATTGAAGTTGATGACAACAGAATATGGACACCAGACTGCACTACTTCTCCATGTTGAGGTCTTCCGCCTGCAAGTTACACTCCACTGACCCTGAAAAAGAAAATATACGCAGATGCATCGTGGACTGGATTCTGTTCAGGGAGTACTGGGACATGGATGACAATATCGAGAAATTGTCCTTCAGGACGGGCATTCCACGCGAAGAGATAACGGAGTTTCTATATGACTATACGGGGAAACGCTACCTGTCACTGCGAAAGGAGCTGAGGATAGAGGATGCAAAACAGCTGATCCTTGAACGTCATGACCTCAGCGTCTACGAGGTTGCAAAGATGGTCGGATTCGCTGACAAGAGCAATTTCCGCAAGGATTTCACGGAACATGTGGGAGTGAGGCCGAAAGTCTGGAGAGAATGCAACGGAAACCGGCTGAAATGCCGTCTTATTACAAAGTCTTGAGCTTGAAATCGTTGTCCTTCACCTCATATGTCTTGGTGAAAGGACTGTATGACGGACTGTTCTTGTTCAGGTAAATGGTCTGTTCAAACTGTGCGTACTTTACTTCCCGATTCTCGGAGGCATCACTGAGCGTCAGCACGAAATAGCATCCAGAAAGGTCCTCTCCCGACTTAAGGGTCAGTTGATATGATCCGTCAGATGATGAAAGGCTGCTTTTGGTGCCAAGGGGGCTGGTCCTTCCCAGATCGTCAAGCGAATAGGCGGCCAGAACCAGTTCGATCTCTGAGACCGGGGACATATCCTCAGCATCGGTGCAGACCTTGCCGGATACAGAGAACAACTCTATAAAAAATGATTCGTCCTTTTCGCAGCCACAAAATGCCGTCATGATAAATGACAGCAGAAAAA
The DNA here is from genome assembly GCA_045599725.1 of Candidatus Cryptobacteroides sp. Classification (GTDB taxonomy): domain Bacteria; phylum Bacteroidota; class Bacteroidia; order Bacteroidales; family UBA932; genus Cryptobacteroides. The sequence continues at coordinate 12,412 of JAZRWN010000076.1, forward strand.
AGAAGCGTATACTTGTCCGGACACGTGATGTCATACAGACAAATATACGCATTTTCATTAAAAACACAAATCTCGATACTATCGCACGATGTTTCCTACTCCCTGCACGGACGAAGATATGTCTCCGGCTTCAAGACGGCTTACATTGATGTCACCGGCACCTTGGATAGTCAGGTCGGCCAGATTACATTTCCCTGAAGCATCTACATCTCCCGCGCCCTGGATCAAAGTCGTGAACTTGTCACAGTCAAGGTCTTCCATATCCACATCTCCGGCTCCCTGTATGGTCACGCTGACATTTCCGTCCGCCTTTATCGAGTTCACTTCCACATCACCTGCGCCCTGTACTGTAAGAGCGAA
>JAZRWN010000077.1:0-22800 GCA_045599725.1 Candidatus Cryptobacteroides sp.
CTTGACTTTCACCTGGCAGCCGAGTCTCCAGTTGTCCTTGATCTGCTTCCTGTTGAAGAAACCGACCTCGGTAGGGAGGATGTTGCCGCCGCCTTCGAGAACCTGTACCTTGCACTGACCGCAGTTCGCCTTGCCGCCGCAGGCGGAAGGAAGGAATATCTTGTTGTCAGCGAGGGTGCTCATGAGTGAGTTTCCAGGGGTGACATCGAGGGTCTTCTTGCCGTTGTTGATGTCAATGGCGACTGTGCCCTTCGGGGTAAGCCAGTTCTTTATGATAAGAAGGATGGCCACGAGGAAAATGATTACAATAACCATGATGGTCATTGCTGAAATGATAGTTCCTGTCATAATTTGCGTCCTCCTTTATTAAAGTGAAATACCCATGAATGCCATGAAGGCGATACCCATAAGACCGACGGTGATGAAGGTGATACCGATACCTTTGAGACCCTTAGGGACATTGCTGTAAGCAAGTTTCTCGCGGATGGCGGCGAGGGCGACGATGGCGAGCCACCAGCCGATGCCTGAACCGAGAGCGTATACCATGGATTCGCCTACATTGGCGAAATCCTTCTGCTGCATGAAGAGCGAGCCACCGAGGATGGCGCAGTTCACGGCGATGAGCGGAAGGTAGATGCCCAGTGAGTCATAAAGTGAAGGAAGGAACTTCTCGACCACCATTTCCACAACCTGTGTGAATGCGGCGATGACGGCGATGAAGATGATGAAGCTGAGGAAGCTCAGGTCCACATCGGCAAAGCCTTTGCCAAGCCATGAAAGTGCGCCCGGAGAAAGGACGAACTTGTTGAGGATGTAGTTGATAGGGAGAGTTATGAAGAGCATGGCGATCACGGCGATGCCGAGACCGTTGGCTGTCTTTACATTCTTGGATACCGCCAGGTATGAACACATACCGAGGAAGTATGCAAAAATCATATTGTCAACGAAGATTGACTTTACGAATAAGCTTAAATATTCCATGACCGATAGTGTTTATTATTTTTCCTGGAGGTCCTTGTCAAGGCTTCTCTGGACCCAGATGATGCAACCGAGGATGATCAGGGCCATAGGAGGCAGGATGACGAGACCGTTGTTGGTGTATCCGAGAGCGGAAAGTACAGGGAATCCGAAGAGGGTTCCTGAACCGAAGAGTTCGCGCACGAAGGCGACGATGATGAGTATCAGTCCGTATCCGAGTCCGTTTGCGAGACCGTCAAGAAGTGAAGGGATCGGCTTGTTGCCGAGAGCGAACGCTTCGATGCGACCCATCACGATACAGTTCGTGATGATGAGACCGATGTAGACGGAGAGCTGCTTGTCCAGAGGGTAGGTGGCCTCGAATGATTTGAGGAACTGGTCAACAAGGATGACCATGAGAGCCACGACCACGAGCTGGATGATGATGCGCGCGCGGTTAGGAATGGTCTTCCTGAGGAGTGAGCATACAAGGCTGGAGAGACCGGTGACGATGGTCACTGAAAGTGCCATCACGAGGGCTCCCTTGAGCTCGACGGTCACAGCGAGTGAAGAACAGATACCGAGGACAAGGACGGTGATCGGGTTGCCCTTGAGAATCGGATTCAATATGGTTTCTTTCATTTTACTCATGATATTTCCTCCTATTCTTCAGTTGCTGTTAAATATGACTTGTAAGCACCGAGCCATACATTGATGGCTTCATTCAGACCCTTGCTTGTCATTGTGGCGCCTGTGATGGCGTCAATGGCGTTGGTCTTTCCTGCAGGAGCACCTCCCTTGACGATGTTGAACACGCCCTTTGTGTCGCTGAAATCAACGGACTTGCCGCTGAACTGTGCGCGGAATGAAGGGTCATCCTTGATCTTGCCGCCGAGACCCGGAGTCTCGCTTTCGTGGTCGAAATATGCTCCGGCGATGGTCTTGAGGTCCTGTTCGAATGCGACATAACCCCAGACAGGTCCCCAGAGTCCTGCTCCGTAGACCGGGATGACGGTGATGCCGTTGTTGAACTTGTACACAGGAAGAGCGAGCTCGGAACCACCCTTGATGTTGTAGTTCTGGGCCTTGAGCTCTGATGTGGTGTAAATCTTGGCGTCAGAAACGCTGAGGTCGCTGACTTTCTGTCCCTTTGAGTTGATGACAACTGCCTCGGATGCGTTCTTCTTGTAGTAATCAAGAGTGGCTGCATTGCCTTTGGCCTGCCAGTCCGCCTTTTCTCCGAACTGTGCGGCGGTCAGAATCTGGCTGATGGTCTCAGCCTTCTCGTTGGCCTCCTGCTTCGGCTTGAGGGACTGTGAAACGAATGCGAGAATCGCAGCCACCAGCACACACACTACTGTAGTGTATATGACTGTATATGTATTACTGTTAGTATTCATATCTCAGTGATGTTATGCTGCTTTCGCAAGTTTGTTCTTCTTTGCAAGGTGACGGTCCGTGACGACATAGTCGATGAGCGGAGCGAAGGTGTTGCCGAGGAGGATGGCGAGCATCATGCCTTCAGCATAGCCTGGGTTGAAGAGTCTTATGACAACGCATACGGCTCCGATGAAGAATCCGTAGATCCACTTGCCGCACTCTGTCTGACATGATGTGACAGGGTCGGTGGCCATGAAGACGGTACCGAATGCGAAGCCGCCCATCACGAGATGATACCAGCAAGGGATGTCTGTTCCTCCGCAAAGCTGTGCAAGGCCTCCGACGAAGAGAGCACCGATGACTGAAGACAGCATGATCTTCCAGCTGGCGACTCCTGTCCAGAGAAGGATGATGGCGCCGAGGAGGATGGCGATCACGCAGGTCTCACCGACAGATCCCGGGATGATTCCGAGGAACATGTCCCAGAAACCGGTTCCGTACTGTGCTCCGGCGTTGTTGAGGGCGTCCATGCCTTCAGCGGTGAATGAGAGCGGTGTGGCTCCGGTGGCGCCGTCAATGAGGGTCTCTCCCTTCTTCAGTGCAATCCAGGTCTCGGATCCTGACATGCTGTTAGGATATGAGAAGAACAGGAATGCACGGGTGAGGAGTGCAGGGTTCCAGATGTTCATTCCAGTGCCTCCGAAGACTTCCTTGCCGAAGATGACGGCGAATGCGACTGCAACGGCCAGCATCCAGAGCGGAACGTCCACAGGGACGATGAGAGGAATGAAGAAACCTGAGACAAGGTAGCCTTCGTTCACTTCCTCGCCGCGGATCTGTGAAGAACCGAACTCGATGGCGAGACCTACGATGTAGGATACGATGAACAGAGGGAGTACCTTGAGGAAACCGAACCAGAGGTCAGCCCAGAATGCCGGGGCTGCTCCGGTGGCGAGAGCGTGCTGGTAACCGGTGTTCCACATGCCGAAGAGGGCTGCAGGAGCTGCGGCTACGACAGCGATGATCATTATTCGCTTGAGGTCGACGGCATCTCTGACGTGGGCGCCCTTGAGGGTAACTGTGCCCGGAACGTGAAGAAATGTCTCGAAAGCATCAACGGTGGAGTGAAGCCAGCTCAGCTTTCCGCCTTTTTCAAAAATCGCGTTCATACTTCTTAAGCCATTTCCTGGAGCATCAGGTTGATGCCGTTTTCAATTATATCCTGGATATAGTTCTTCGACGGGTCGATGAACTCGCAGACAGCGAGGTCTTCCGGAAGAACTTCATAAATGCCGTACTTCTCCATCTGGTCGATGTCGCCGGCGAGGCAGGCCTTTGCCAGATAAAGAGGGTAGATGTCCATAGGCAGGTATTTGCCGTAGTAGGAGTCAGGCATGACGAACGCGCGAGGACCTCCGTGGAGGTTGGTGTCCATGTCATACTTGCGCTTCGGGGTCAGCCAGCCGAGGCACCAGTTGAAATATGAGTGGTCGGCACTGTACTGGTTGAAGCGGAAAGGACGGGCCCATCCGAAAAGTTCAGGCTCCGTGCCTTCCTTGATGAGGGTGACCTGGGTGTCGTAGAATCCGAGGTAGCCGTTCTCACCGACATTCTTGCCGGAGAGGACATCACCGCTGATGAAGCGGATCTCGGAAGCCATGGTGCCGAAGTAGTCGCGCAGCTCGGACATCGCGATGCCCGGGATAGTCTCCACATATGAAGGCTGGATGGCCATAGGGCCTCCGACAGCGACCTTCTTGCGGACGTTGTACTTGCCAGTGGTGAAAAGCTTGCCTATGCTGGCGAGATAAGTCAGAGAGACGGTCCACACCACCTCTTCCTTGCGGACAGGGGAGATGTTCGCTATCTGGACACCTACGTTTCCAGCTGGGTGCTTGCCGGAGATGATATTGATCTCGGCGTTGGCGAGCCCGGCGAACGAAGAGTCCTTGCTGTCCACGGTCACATAGACCTTCGCGAGCTTTGCGAGAGCATTGACTCCTGCCTGGATGGCGTTCCTTTCGGATGCGAGGGCGAATTCGTTGTCGACAGCGAGAGGGGCTGTGTTGAAAGCAGAAACGAAAATGGCCTTCGGCTCTGCTGACGGGTCAGCGATGATGCCGTAAGGCCTCTGGATGAGTGTAGCCCACAGTCCGCTCTGAAGGAGTGCGTCCTTGACGTCCTCCTTGGCGGCGTTGTCCGCGGATTTGACTCCGAAGTCGAAGTATTCCTGGACCATGTCCGTGCTGATGAGCACTGCAAGCAACTTTCTCTTCTCACCTCTGACTATCTCCTTGACGGTGCCGCTGACAGGCGAAGTCACCAGGATGCAGGGGTTTTTCTTGTCAGCCAGGATAGGAGAGCCTGCCAATACGCGGTCGCCCTCCTTGACAAGAAGTCTCGCGTTGAGACCCTTGAAGTCGGAAGGCTGGACGGCTACTGTGTCAGGTACAATCGTTCTCTTGACTCTGAGGTCCGGCGCCCCTGAGATAGGGATGTTCAGACCTTTCTTCAAATAGATGTTGTTTGACATTATTAAATAAGTACTTATTGAGTATTTTCAGAATGCGGTGCGAAGATACGCATTTTTTAGTAATTTTGCGGCAATTATGGACAATAAAGTGAATACTATTCTAGAGGGGTTGAACAGCGAGCAGAGGCGTGCTGTGGAGTGTGTGGAGGGACCGGTCCTCATAGTGGCGGGAGCAGGTTCAGGGAAGACAAGAGTGCTGACGAGCAGGATAGCTTATATCCTTGAAAACGGCTGCGAGGCCGACCGCATCCTGGCTCTTACATTCACGAAGAAGGCGGCCGGGGAGATGAAGGACAGAATCGCGGCGATGGTGGGTGAGAGAAAGGCCAGGAGGCTGTACATGGGAACATTCCATTCGGTCTTCATACGTTTCCTCAGAGAGTATTCTGACAGCCTCGGCTATCCGCAGTCCTTCACCATCTATGATACCAGCGACTCTGTCAGCGCAGTGAAGGCGTGTGTCAAGGAACTGGGTCTGGACGAGAAACTCTACAAGCCGAAGGAGATGCTCGGACGCATATCGCGCGAGAAGAATGACCTAGTGTCGCCGGAGGCCTATAAGGCCGACCCGGACAAGATGATGGAGGATGTCCGCCGCAAGAAGTCCAGGTTCATCGACATATTCTCCCTCTATCAGAAGAAGCTCAGGCAGTCCGGAGTCATGGATTTCGATGATATCCTGGTCAATATGGACAGGCTTCTCAGGGACAACAAGGCTGCCCTGGAGGATATTTCCGGAAGGTTTTCATATATTCTTGTGGACGAGTACCAGGACACTAACCTCGCCCAGTACGTGATTCTGAAGAGACTCTGCTGCAGGCATCACAATATCTGTGTCGTGGGCGATGACTCTCAGTCCATCTATGCGTTCAGAGGCGCCAAAGTAGAGAATATCCTCAACTTCAAGAAGGATTATCCCGAGTGCAGCACGTTCCGTCTGGAGAGGAACTACCGTTCTACTTCCATGATAGTGAATGCGGCCAATTCTGTCATAGAGAACAATGTTAGACGCATCCCGAAGGACTGCTATTCAGTAGGCGAGGAAGGTGAGAAGATACGCATCCTGAGCTCATACTCGGAGCAGGAGGAGGCAGTCCAGATCACCAGCTGCATTCTGGACAGAATGCGTGAGGAAAAGGCTCAGTATCAGGATTTTGCCATCCTGTACAGGACCAACTCCCAGTCTCGTGCGCTCGAGGAGGCTCTCAGGAAGCGCAATGTCCCGTACATGGTGTACTCGGGAAACGCTTTCTTCGACAGGGCTGAGGTCAAGGACATGATGGCATATTTCAAACTGGTCGTGAACCCGGATGACGACGAGTCATTCAAGAGGGTCGTGAACAAGCCGGCGAGAGGAATAGGGGACACATCCCTGGACGCTCTCGGCGCGGCTGCCCGTGCGAAAGGAACCACCCTTTTCCGCACGGTCTTCTCCGAAGGACTCGTTGACTTCGGTTTGAGGGCTCCGGCCATTGCGAAGCTTCAGAATTTCTGTGCCATGATACGTGGTCTTTCTGCAGATGTGGCCACAGAAGATGCTCTGAAGCTGGCTCAGAAGATTGCGGATGTTTCCGGCCTCTATATGTTCTTCAAGTCCGACACATCCATCGAGGGACAGTCCCGCGCCTCCAATATCGAAGAACTCATGAACAGCGTCGCTTCATTTGTAGAAGACCGTCAGAACGAGGCGGTGGCTGAACATGAGGTGGAGACGGGATTCGAAACTGACGAGGACTTCACCCTTCCGACCATTCATCTGGACGAGTTCCTGGAGGGCATATCCCTGCTGACCAATGTCGATCTCGCGGACGAGGAGGACACGAACAACAAGGTCGCGCTGATGACTGTCCATTCGGCGAAGGGGCTGGAGTTCCCATATGTGTTCATCTCCGGTCTCGAGGAGAACCTTTTCCCTTCGGGGGATTTCATGGTCTCGCCGGGGGAGATAGAGGAGGAGAGACGTCTTTTCTATGTGGCGCTGACCCGCGCCAAGAAAGCCGTGACGCTCTCATACTCGCACAGCCGCATGCGCAACGGAATGACGAACGACTGTTCTCCTAGCCGTTTCCTTCGCGAAATCGACGCCAGATATCTGTTGAACCCGCTGTTCGCCGGTTTCGGCACATCTGTCAATCCTTCACACGGCCGTCCTTCCGGTTCCGGCTCAGGCTATGGCTCCAGATACGGGGCTTCTTCTCCGGCATACAGCCAGCGCAGCCAGTACAGCCAGTACGGTAAGTCATCCCCGGCATATTCCGAGCGTTCCCGTGGTTCCGGGCAGCGTCCATTCACTCAGTCTTCATCCGCCAGGACTCCGGCATCACGCCCGGCACCTGCGGCGGCCCCTGTCCGCAGGACTGTCCCGTCTCCGTCCGCACCGAGATACAATGAGGCTACGTTCATCCCTTCTCCAATAAGGGACTTCAGCATAGGCCAGAGGATAGAGCATATACATTTCGGCCCAGGCCGCATACTTGACATCACGGGAACTTTCCCTGACCTGAAGTCGAAAATAGCATTCGACGACTTTCCGGAGCCGAAGACCATCCTTCTGAAGTACGCGAAGATGCGTCCTGAGAAGAAATAAAAAAAAAGACCAGCGCCTATGTGGAACTGGTCTTTTTTATTGTGGCGTGCTGGCTTAGAAACCGCCGCCCTGCATCATCTGAGCCTGCTGCTCCTCCCATTTCTTGAACTGCTCAGCAGTGAGGATCTTCTTCATGGCTGCATTGTGCTCGTCCATCTGCTTCTGCATGGCCTCGAAATCGAAACCACCGCCTTCGAACATCTTCTGCATGTTCTCCATCTGCTTCTTCTGGAGATCCATGACCTTTGGAACCTGCTCGTCTGTAAGCTTGAGGCTTTCCTTCATCTGGTCAACGATCATCTTGACCATCTCCTCAGGGTTGAAGTCCGGCATCTGAGCGCTGGCTGAGAATGAACCGCCGCAAAGCATTGCAAGAGCAGCGATGACTGTGATCAATGTCTTTTTCATCTTGAATAGATTTAAATGGTTTAATGAATGTGGATGTTTTTTTCTGGTTTACTTTATATTTGACAGGTCTGCGGTCCGGAAGTTTAATCTTAGATTAACAATAATTCGCTCATGTTGCCGGTGTTTGACTTGAATAATGATAATATGTTTCATTTTATTTTGTTTTTGTTACAATTTTATCTAATTTTACATCGAAGTTTTTCATAGTTTAAGTTTAGGTTAAGTAGCGGGGCGGTCGCAGTGATGCGACGGTCCCGTGAAAATTTTATGTAAACCCTTCAATTTTTATCTTTTTCCAGATAGGTTTTTATCTTTCAGATTGGCTGAATTCTTTCATTGTGCAATATTTGTGAAAAATGTTGAACCATGATTGAAAGTTTGCGAAACAATCCGCTCTGCGCCCATTCACTCTCTGTGTTGTCTCTTTTTATTCTCATGTCCTGTGATGCCTTCGTCCCGCCTGATTCTCCGGGCACGATATCCTGTCATTTCTCCAAGGTATCATATATGGGCACTAAGGCAAGCGTCAGTCTTCCTGACACAAATGCCTTCATTCTGACTGTTACTGATCCGAAAGGAGGATGTATCTACCAAGGATCATACGGTTCATCTCCCGAGTCATTCGATGTCCAGCCTGGCAGTTATACAATATCTGTCATCTCCACTGAATTCAAGGCGCCCAAGTTCTCGACTCCCCAGTACGGTGACAAACAGGTCGTTGTCGTAAGTCCGGGCGCTTCATGCAGCGTTGAGCTGGTCTGCAGGCAGATGAATGCCGGTGTCAGGCTTAATGTGGCCCCTGACTTCCTGACCACTTATCCAGGCGGCTCCCTGTTCCTTAAGAACGATGATGGAAAACTGATGTATGGATACTCGGAGAAACGTATTGCATACTTCAATCCGGGCCCGGTCTCTCTCTATCTCAGCGATGGCCCGAAAGACGAGGCCATTCTCACCCGGGTGCTTGAGAGCCAGGAGATTCTAGTCCTGAATGTCTCAGCTCCAGGAAAGTCCCCGTCCTTTTCGGAAGGAATCAGCATCAAGATAGACACCTCCCGCTACTGGACTTTTGAGGACTATGTCATCGGACAGGAAAAGGAGGCGGGGGGAAGCAAGGAATCAGCATACTCGGCCGGGCAGGCACGTGGTTGTGCCGGAGCCAGGGAAGTATGGGTTACAGGTTATATCGTCGGCGGTGACCTCAGTTCCTCTTCGATGTCCTTTTCAGGCCCGTTCTCATCCAGGACCAACATAGCCCTTGCTTCCAGGGCGTCTGTGACTGACAAGTCTTCTTGCCTTTCTGTCCAGCTTCAGAAAGGAAAAATCCGGGATGCCCTCAATCTTGTGGACAACCCGGACAATCTGGGTAAGGAAGTTTTCCTGAAAGGTGATGTCGTGGAGTCGTATTACGGAATACCCGGGATACAGAACATCACCGAATTCGAATTCAGATGACTAGTATCCGAAGATCTCCTCGAGCGTGACCTCCTGGACAGGGCCGAGGGTGCGGAGGAAGTCGAGGTCCATGCCGCTTGAGTCACCAAGAAGACCATATACATATGTACGGCCCTTGATCCACTTCTGCTGAGTGGCCGAGAGGTCATCGAGTGTAAGGTCCTGGAACGTGTCATAGATGATTTTGTTCACTGGTTCGTCCAGGCCGAGATACTGAGAGGTGACGTAGCTGTTGAGAACCTGCATTCCCGTGGTCCTCTGTGTCCTGAGCGTTCCATCTATGGCCGCCTTGGCGATGTCGAATGCCTTGTCGGACTTCGGCATGTTGTTGATGATGTCGTCGAATGCCTCTACGGCGATCTGGAGCTTGTCGTTCTGTGAACCGATGGTGGCGTAGAAGTAATAGTTTCCCTCGTCCTTGAAAGAAGGGCTTGCAAGGTTGGCGCGCGCCGAGTAGGCGAGACCTCTGGCTTCTCTCATCTCCTGGAAGACTATGGCGTTCATACCACCTCCGAAGTACTCGTTGAACAGCCTGATGCTGGCGGTTTCGCCTGCGTCGTACTTCTCGCCCCTGTTGGAGTACTGGATGTAGTTGAACTGTCTGGAGTCATATGGGGCTATGATCACCTTTGGACTCTCAGTCAGGACTGTAGGGATGACAGTTCTGGTGAGCGGCTCGAGTTCGCCTGCGACATCATGCTTGTCGGTGAGAAGGTTCTTGAGCTGCGGCTCATCCATTGGACCGTAGTAGAACACCTTGTGCTGCTTGGCAAGCAGGTTGGTGACCTTGGCGAGCAGTTCCTCTGATGTGATGGCGTCAAGCGCGTCGTTGTCCAGAGACGTGTTCTTGATGAATTCAGGACCATAGATGATATAACTCTGGAGGGCGCTGTTGCATGCCGACTGATTCATCTTGTTCATCATTCTGTTCTGAATCTCGTCCATCTTGAGTTCTGCGAGGACATCCTCGTCGGCCACTGCATTGGCGATGAGGTCCTCCACGATCTCAAGGGCGGTTCCGATATTCTCGGAGAGACCTGTGATGGAGTATGAGGTCTGTGTGTCCCCGGCCCTTACTGAGAATGAACAGGCGAGCTTGTAGAGTTCGAGAGCGATTTCCTCTGCTGTGCGTGTTTCTGTGCCAAGGTAGTTGACATAATCCACGGCAAGTCCGAGAGCCGGGTCGTTTACGAGACCTTCGTCAAATGTGAACTGCAGGGTGGCGATGTCGTTGTTCTCGTTCTTCTTGTAAAGGACCTCTATGTCGGACTGGGCGTTGAACTTCGACATATCGGTGGCGAAGTTCACGAATACAGGCTCTACAGGGACTACTTCGCTGTTCTGAAGTTCGGTGAGGAACGCACTCTGCTTGTCGCGGTTGGTGGCGATAGGGGTGATCTCCGGAGCCTCGATCTTCTGGTTCTTCGGATTCGCTCCGTTGCGCTTGTATGCCTCGACATAGGAGTTCTCGCTCAGATATTTTTCAGCCCAGTCGACGATATCCTGCTTGGTGATCTTTGCAATGCGGTCGAGATGATGGACGTCATCGGCCCAGTCATGTCTGTCAACGAATGAGTCGACAAACATCATCGCACGCTGGCTGTTGCGCTCGATGGAGCGCATGCTGTTGAGTTTCTCATTGGCGACAGCCGCTTCGATGAGATCTTCGTTGAAGTCTCCGCTGCGGAGCTTCGCCACGCTTTCAAGCATGAGGGCGCTGACCTCCTCGAGGGTCTGTCCCTGCTTAGGGTAGCCCATGAGGAGGAACTCGCTGTAGTCGGTCCTAGGGTAGGTCTGGCCGAAGGCAGCGAGAGCTTTCTGCTGCTGATTGATGTCGATATCCATGATTCCGGCCATGCCGTTGTATAGAATGGACGCCGCTACATCTCCGATTTCGCTGGAGATGTCCTTTGAGCCAGGGAATCTCCATGCTATCATGGCAAACTCGGCTTCCGTACCGTAAACATCCTTTATGACAGGCTTCGTGATGGCAGGCTCCTCGTCATAGGTGAATGCAGGGATGGCAGGGTTCGGCTCCCAGTCGCCGAAGTATTTTTCGACGATTTTCACGAACTCGTCAGGGTCGAAGTCACCGGCCACGCAGATGGCGCAGTTGTTCGGTACGTACATGGTGGCCTTCTGCTTCTTGATGGCCTTGATGGAAGGATTCTTGAGGTGGTCTGACGTGCCGATGACGGACTGGAGACCGTATGGATGCTTTGTGAACAGCACTGAGTCTATGGCCATCATGGCATTCTCCTGATCGTCGTTGAGGTACATGTTGTATTCCTCGTATACAGTCTCAAGCTCTGTGTGGAAACCTCTGATTACCATGTTCTTGAAGCGGTCGGACTGTACCTTTGCCCAGTTCTCGATCTGGTTTGAAGGTATGTCCTCGGTGTAGCAGGTCACGTCGTTTGACGTGAATGCATTGCTGCCTGACGCACCGATGGTGGCCATTGCCTTGTCATACTCGTTTGGAATGGAGATGAGGGAAGCCTGGTAGCTGAGAGAGTCGATGACGTGATAGACTGCCTTGCGCTCTTCAGGGTCCGTCTTGGTCCTGAAGGTCTCGTAAAGTTCCTCGATCTGGTCAAGGATGACCTTTTCCGCCGCATAGTCCGTGGTGCCGAGGCTCTCGCTGCCCTTGAACATGAGATGCTCGAGATAGTGGGCGAGTCCGGTGTTGTCAGACGGGTCGTTCTTGCCGCCGCTGCGGACGGCGATGTATGTCTGGAGGCGTGGCTCCTCCTTGTTGACTGACATATAGACCTTCAGACCATTCTCAAGAGTGTAGATCTTTGTCTTCAGAGGGTCTCCTTTCACGGTCTCGTACTTGTGACCGCAAGATGTAATGGCGAGCAATATGCCCGCCATTACGAAAATAATATGCTTTTTCATGAGTTTCATCAGTCAATACCTTCTATGGTCTGGATGGTGCCGTCCTCGTTGAATTCAAGCTCGCAAACCTTGAGGCTTCTGAGCCAGGACTTTCCGCCTGAAGGAGCACTGTCGTGATGGAAGAGATACCATTTGCCTTCCCACTCGATGATGGCATGATGAGTGGTCCAACCAACAACAGGGGTGAGGATGACACCCTTGTATGTGAATGGTCCGTAGATGTTGTCACCGACTGCATAGCAGAGGAGGTGGCTGTCTCCGGTGGAGTATGTGAAATAGTATTTGCCGTCCTTCTTGAATGTCCAGCTGGCCTCGAAGAAGCGGTGAGGGTCATCAGCTGCGAGAGGCTTGCCCTCTTCGTCGACCACCACCACCGGTTTCGGCTCCTCACCGAACTGAAGCATGTCCTTGGAAAGCTTCACTACGCGGCTAGGGAGTGCAGGCTGGCTGCCTTGAGGAAGGTTAGGGCTGTCAGGAGTGTTGTTCTTCGCAGGGTCCTCGATACCGACATTGTCCCTGTATGACTGAAGCTGGCCTCCCCAGAGACCGCCGAAGTACATGTAGTACTCGCCGTCATCATCCTTGAGAATGGCCATGTCGATGGAGTAGCTGCCGTGGACAGGCTCCGGCTGAGGGATGAACGGTCCAGCAGGATTGTCAGCGATGGCGACACCGTGACGGAACACGTCGTTCTTGTCCTTCATCGGGAAGAACATATAGTACTTGCCGTCCTTCTCCTGAACGTCGCAGTCCCAGAGCTGACGCCCGTGCCAGGCGATGTCCTCGAGACCGATGACCTTGCCGTGGTCTGTGACCTTGCCGGTCATAGGGTCGCCGTCGATGGAGAGGACATGGTAGTCCTTCATGATGTACTGGTCTCCGCTGTCATCTTCCACGTTGGAGTCATCTTCCCAGTCGTGGGAAGGGTAAATGTAGATCTTGCCGTTGAACACATGTACTGACGGGTCAGCCATGTAGTCTTCAGGGAGAAGATATCTTTTAACTGCTTTCTTTGCCATAGTGCTGTTATTGAGTTTGTGTTATTATGCTTCCTTGTTCTTTGCCTCGATGGCTCTGTTCATTTCGTCAAGTTTCTCATCGGTGAGAGGGTACTTGTAAATAAGATATCCGACGATAATAAGAAGTACGGCAGGAATGATGGTGGTGAAGCACAGAATGGCATTCTGTGCGGTCGTGTTATAATCATTCAGTTTGGTGTAGTATGCGTTGACCGGTGCACTGATGAAGGATGCGAGGAAGACTACCACGAAGATGCCGAGCACCAGCTGCAGACACTTGTTGGCCTTGAACTCCTGCCACATTTCACCGAAGGTTACAGGCTTTTCAGGTGTGGTGGTGATGTTCTCCTTGCTTGCGAGGAAGCAGAGTGTCAGAAGAATGAATCCCACGATTGCAAAAATGCAAGTTACAGTGAACCAGGCCTTAGGGTCAGTCGGCAATGCGGACTCTTCGCTGGCAAGGTTGAAACCGATGGCTCCCATGACCCAAGGGGTGATGAAGCCCGCGAGTGAGAATCCGGCCTTGAAAGCGACGCCTGCAAGAGCATTGACTGTTGCGGCCGGCCTGTTTCCTGTCCTGTACTCAGCCTCTGTGATGACTTCCGGAACCAGAGCCCACATAAGTGAACCTACGAGCAGTCCGACACCGGTCATGACCTTTGCGGCCTGGACGAGGGTGTTGCAGTTCTGAACGTCAAAGAATTTGCCGATGATGAACAGTGCCGCGAATCCTACAAGGCCGACAGCGAGAAGCAGATAGTAAAGTCCCTTCTTTCCGAACCATTTCTTCAACACAGGAAGGGAAGGGAGAATGATGAATGCCGGGATGGTGCCGATGGCCATGAACACAGCCTGATTCCAGTCAACGGCGATGCCGACGATCATTGCGAGTCCGATAGGGAAACCTGCCTGGACAATGATCTGACCGATGTTGGCACATACCATACGGGTGGATGTAAGGATGAGCACTTCATCGTTGTCGCGGGTCATGCTGGCCATGATGGATCCGTAAGGGATGTTCACCACTGAATATATCATGCTGAGCAATGTGTAGCTGACAGCGGCGTAAACGACTTTCATGGCAGGCGCCCAGGTGGCCGCAGCAGGGAGCATGAGGAGACATGCTGCGACGGTGAGAGGAATACCGCCATAAAGAAGGTATGTGCGGTACTTGCCCAACTTCGGGTTGTGATTATCGATGTATTTTCCGACGATAGGACTCCAGAAACAGTCGAGAAGTCGCACTGCGAGTATAAGTCCGCTGACAAAAGCGGGGCTGATCTTCAATACCGTAGTGAGATACAGCATCAAGAAGCATGCAACAGTCTGGAAAATCAAATTCTGGGCGAGGTCTCCGGATCCGAATCCGATGCGCTGCAGCCAGCTCAGTTTGTAGAAGCCATTGGCTTCAAGGTTGTTCTGTGACATATTTTCAACTAAAATGGGTTAATAGTCTGAGTGGATATACGCAAATATAGCATTTGTTTCTTTTTATTCATAAAAGAAACTGTCCATTCTGACTTTTTTTTATCAAAGATTCTTCCGCTTTTTCCGGATACGGGCTTATAATTCCAGGAGTTTCTGCAGTGATTCCTTCTCTTTTTCGTCCGAGTACTTTGCCACGAATTCTTTCGGAGTGAGCCCGAAATAATCGTGGAAGGTGCTTGAGAAATACGAGTGTGTGGAGAATCCCACCCTGTAGGCTACTTCCGAGATGTTGACCTTGTTGTTCGCCAGGAGATATGCAGCCTGCTTGAGCCTGATGGCCTTTATGAGGTTGCTCGGCGAGAGGCTGATCCGTTCCTTCAGCTTCCTGTTCATGTGCACGCGGCTCATTCCGACATCACGGCTGAGGTCTTCGACACCGTAGTTAGGGTTGTCGATGTTGGCCCTGATGCTTTCAATGACCTTTGCCATCAGCTTGTCATCGCTGGAATTGATCTTGACTTCTTCGTAGTTGTATCCAACCTCGCTGGTATATTTGTTCCTGATGGTCTCCCTGGTCACGATGGTCTGGATTATCGTGCTCTTCAGAAGCTTTGTGGAGATAGGTTTGGTGAGATATCTGTCAGCTCCGCTTTCCGTACATTTCTGTATGCCTTCCTCGTCGGTCCTGGATGTCAGGATGATGACCGGGATGAGATTAGTGCCTGGATTATGCTTGATCTTGTCGCAGAATTCCGCACCTTCTGTCTCCGTCGCCATAATAAGGTCTGTGACTATGGCATCAGGCTGATTGGCTGTCACGGAAGCCCAGGCATCTTTTGTATTGCTGAATACTTCTATGTTGAAGGCGTCCTTGAGCTCGGACTTGACGTAGTTCAGCATTTCGATGTTGTCATCCACGAAAACAATGCTTTTCTTGGACTTGAACCTCTTCAGTTCTTCATCCTGGAGGGAACTGCTCTCGATATCTTCAACGCCTGTGGTCAGTTCTTCTGTGCCGGCTTCCTTTGCTATGAACTCGCTGGCAGCGGATGGACCGGCCATTTCTTCTTGAGTGAGATGGGATTTTCCGGAAGGAAGGCTGACAACGAACAAGATTCCGTCAGCAGTGTTTTCCGCCTTGATGGTTCCATGATGGAGCTCCGTGAGCATCTTTGCCAGATTGAGCCCGATTCCCGAGCCTGACTTGGCATCTTTGGCGTCCGACTGGAAGAACCGGTCGAAAATCTTCCCGATGTTCTCCGGGTCTATGTGACTTCCCGAATTGGATACGCTGATATCCACATATCTGGATATGGCTGGATCAAGATGGCCGTCATTGGCTTTCTCATCTGAAATGCCGACTTTTATGTATCCGCCTTCAGGGGTGAACTTGAAGGCATTGGAAAGGATGTTGAATATGATTTTGTCGAAATTGCTTTCATCCACCCAGAGATTTCTTGAATTATCAGCTGTCTCTATCTTGAAATCAACTTTTCTTGAGACGGCCAGGTTGTCGAAGGACTTCATGATATCCTTGACGAGATAGACGACATCATTCTCGCTGAAATGCAGCTTCATCTGCCCGTTGTCCACCTTCTGGATGTCCATGACCTGGTTCACAAGGCGCAGGATTCTGAGGGAATTCCTGTACATCAGATTGTAAAGATCCTTCTTTGCCCCGTCAGTCTCGGTATCCTTGAGTTTTTTCAAAGGAGACATGACGAGGGTGAGGGGAGTCCTGATTTCATGTGACAGGTTGGTGAACATCTGCAGTCTGTACTCTTTGATGTCCGACTCCTCCTTTTCTTTCTTGTGTTTGCTGATCTTCCGGCGGTAGTCCAACAGGAAACAGACAATTCCGGCGGCCAGAAGGCAGTACAGGACTATGGCCCAGAAGCTCATCGACTTAGGAGGGAGAATCCTTATCTTGATGTCTTTTGTGGTGAACTCTTCCTCGTTTCCGTCAAAGAACGCCTTCACGGTCAGAGTGTATCGCCCATGAGGGAGATTTGTGTATATCGCGGCCTTGACAAGAGACACGTCCTTCCATTCCTTGTCGAAATTGTCAAGCTTGTATGAATATCTGATACGCTGCGGATTGGTGAACTCAGGAACAGAGTACTGGAGCGAGAAGGCATTCCTTGAGAATGGAAGTGTGATGGAAGTAGCTTCAGTTATGTTCCTGTCCAGAACATTGTCCTTGCTGTTTTCATCGAAAACCTGTTCGACTCCACCCACAAGCAGGCGGGTGAAATAAACCTGGGGGGTATCATGCGGCTTCTGGTTGATAGTCTGAGGATAGAAGGAGCAGATGCCATTGTTTCCGCCAAAGTGGAGCTGACCGGATTTTGCCTTGCATATGGCATTGGTCCTGAACTCGTTGCCCTGTATTCCATCCGGGGCATAGTACCTGCTGAATTCTTTGTTTCCCGTATCGAATCTGTTCAGACCGTTGGAAGTGGATATCCATAGATTCCCGAGTCCGTCTTCGATGATTCCGTGGATGCTGTTGTCTGAAAGACCATCTTTTTCTGTCAGGACGGATATCATTTCCCCTGTGCTGGTGGATGAAACAAGCCCGCGGTCAGTTCCTATCCACATGGTTCCGTCGCTGCTCTGGTTGATCGCGCTGACTCTTGACAGCATGATGTCATCGCTGATGTTGAATGCATACAGCCTTTCGTCTTCGGGGTTGTAGCAGACAGGACCGTTGTTTGTGCCTATCCAAAGCATTCCTCCCTTGTCGACGAACAGTGTGTTGATCCACTTGTTGATGTCTTCGGAGATGGTCCGGAGCACTTTCCCTGTGGAAGCCTGTATTACACTCAGGCCGTTTCCGTGGGTTCCGGCATACAGTATGTCCCTTTCCCTGTCATAGGAAAGGCAGAATACTTTGGAAGTGCCTAGCTTTCCATTCTCGGAGAACGCCCTGAAACCACTGGACGGAGTGTATGTTATCAGCCCGTCCAGATATGTCGCAATCCACAGGACATCGTTCTTGTCTATGGCAAGGCCCATGATGGAGTTGTCCGGGAGGGTGGAGTTGCTGTCAGTATAGCTGGTGGTCGTGTTGCCGGCGTCGATGTGGAAAAGTCCTCCTCCGTCCGTGCCGACCCAGTATGCTTTCTTTTCCGTATCCTCTACGATGGAAGTGACACATGCGCAGTTGTCACCCGGATTCATTTCGGTGCTGAAAGATCTGCAGTAGAAGCCGAACATGGAGTGGGGGATCAGAAGAAGTCCTTTCTGATAGGCTCCGGCCCAGATGTTGCCTTGGCTGTCTTCCAGGAGGGAATGAATCTTCCAGGTGCTGGTGTTGTATGGAATGTCGTAGAAATATGTTTCGCTTATTGATTCGGTCTCCAGGTCGAACAGCTTTATCCCGTTGTTCTCGGTGCCGACCAGGAAGAGCCTGTCACCGGCACGGTGGTAATGTGTGTCCTTGAGCAATGCCATCGCCTTGCAGTCGCGGGCGGATGCATCTTTCGCCGCTCTGATCTTCCCCAGTTCCCTGTCAAATATGAGAATTCCGGAATTTGTCGTTCCTATAATAATGTTGCCGGTCTTGCTGTCTTCCGCGAACACCGAAGCCAGTGCGGTCTCTGACAGCTTCTTGTCTTCGGAAGCCCACAGTCCGGTGACGGGGGCTGAACTGTCCCAGTCCACCGCACTTATTCCTCCGAACTCCGAGCCTATCCAGAGCAAGCCCCCGGAGTCATGGAAAATATAGTTTGCGAAATCGCTGCCCGGAATTACGCTCAGACTCTCTCTCCTGGACTTGTCCAGTTCATGTGTTTCGGAATCTATCACATATATTCCGTGTCTGGATGTGGAAACCACTATGTCGCTTTTTCCACCCTTTTCCGGAATTTCAATTATGGCATAGATGTAGGGGTTTGACTCGGAAATGTCACTGTCCTTCAGGTCGAAATAATTGAACGCATTGTTCCCTTCGTCATATATCTGGAGGCCCTGGGATGTTCCAACCCATTTCGTCCCCCGGCTGTCCTCCAGCATTGCGAGTGTTATCTTGCTCTCGGGGGAGTTGCCCATATCGTTGTGGAAAGAGGTGAAATCCATTCCGTCAAATCTGGCGATTCCTGCTTCAGTCCCTATCCATACGAACCCTTTTCTGTCCTGGGTGACCGAGTTGATCTTGCTGTTCGGAAGGTCGGATTCTGATGTGTAGAGACGCGGTTTCTGTCCGTTAGCGGGGAATACGGAAATAATCGACAGAACCACTGCACCGAATAGTCGGCTTATTTTCATAGTTGTCTGATTTTGTTACAATTCGATGTCACAAATTTAGAATAATAACTTTTTATTGTCTTTCCGGCTTATTTGGATGTTTCGAATTTGAAAGGAAATAATTCAAATTTGAACCGGCAGAGAAGGCTGTGTGTCGTTTTTGTGATGATTGTAACTTTGTGTGCTGACATCGCCTCTATATAAATTTAAAGGAAATGGAATAAAAATAGAAGCAACATTTGACCTTAGTGTTCCTTTTTCGGAGAAAAATACCTACCTTTATCCACCTTTTTGTAATAGAATAATTAAAGACTGAAACTAATGTATTCACTTGGAATTGACATTGGCTCATCGTCCATCAAGGTTTCTCTTCTGGATATTAAGCAGGGAATCTGCCTGAGCTCATCTACAAACCCTAAGACTGAAATGCCTATCTCCGCCCCTGAAAAGGGTTTTGCCGAGCAGGATCCGGAGATGTGGTGGAAATATATCTGTGAAGGTGTCGAAGACATCGGATCTCAGTGTGACCTCTCCAAAATCGTTTCGATAGGTATCACTTATCAGATGCACGGACTTGTGGCTGTCGACAAGAATGTAAAACCGCTCAGGGACGCCATCATCTGGTGCGATTCACGTGCTGTCGGCATCGGTGCCGAGGCTCTTGAGAACATAGGTTATGAGAAATGCATGTCACATCTTCTCAACTCCCCTGGTAATTTCACCGCTTCAAAACTTGCTTGGGTGAAAAGAAATGAGCCTGAAATATATTCGAAGGTCTGGAAGTTCATGCTTCCTGGTGACTATGTGGCATATCGCCTCTCCGGCGAGGTCGCTACCACCGAGACCGGCCTTTCCGAGCAGATATTCTGGGATTTCAAGGATAACTGCAGAGCCGATTTCGTAGCTGACTATTACGGTATCTCCAAGGATCTCTTCCCTGATGTCGTGCCGTCCATCGGTGTGGCATGCCGTACATCCGTGGAGATTCAGAACCTTCTCGGCATTCCGGCCGGAACACCTATCTCCTATCGTGCAGGTGACCAGCCGAACAATGCTTTCTCGCTCAACGTACTCAACCCTGGCGAGATCGCCGCTACCGGCGGAACCAGCGGTGTGGTCTATGGCGTTACAGATGTTCCTAAGGCTGACGCCGCTTCGCGCGTCAATACATTCCTGCATGTGAACAATACCGTGGAAGCATCCAGACTCGGCGTTCTTCTCTGCATCAACGGTACAGGTATCATGAATTCCTGGATCCACAGGAATGTGACACCTAATCTCAACTATAATGAAATGAACGCTATCGCGAAGACTGCTCCTGTCGGTTCCGACGGACTTCTGGTACTTCCTTTCGGAAATGGAGCCGAGCGTGTCCTCGTCAACCGCTGCGTGGGTGCGAAACTTGCCGGAATCGACCTTGTCCGTCACTCCACAGCCCATATCCTCCGCGCTACTCAGGAAGGAATCGCATTCTCTTTCAGATACGGAATAGACATTATGAAGAATCTCGGTCTTGAACCGAACGTCATCCGTGCCGGAAAGGCCAATCTTTTCCTCAGCCCTCTGTTCCGCTCCACTCTCGCCACCCTGTGTGACGCGAAGATCGAACTCTTCAACACTGACGGTGCATTGGGCGCAGCTAGAGGAGGTGCGCTCGGAGCAGGTTTCTACGCATCCGAGGCAGAAGCTTTCGCCACCCTCACCAAGGTCGGGGAGATCGAACCTGAGGCCGAGTGGAAGGCTCCGCTCGAGGAGAGCTACTCACACTGGAAAGAAAACATCTAATAATTATTCATAACACTAATCTTATTACTATTAAATTTAATTATGGCAGTTAAAGAATACTTCCCTGAGATCGGAAAGATTCCTTTCGAGGGCAAAGACTCCAAGAATCCTCTTGCATTCCATTATTACAATCCTGAGCAGGTAGTTGCCGGAAAGACCATGAAAGATTGGTTCAAGTTCGCTATGGCATGGTGGCATACACTCTGCGCTGAAGGTGCAGACCAGTTCGGCGGCGGTACCAAGACATTCCCTTGGAATGAATCAGCATGCCCTCTCGAGAGAGCAAAGGCAAAGGCTGACGCAGGCTTCGAGATCATGCAGAAACTCGGAATCGGTTACTACTGCTTCCACGATGTTGACCTCGTTGACGAGGCTGCAACAGTAGAGGAGTATGAGGCAAACCTCAAGGAAATCGTTGCTTATCTCAAGGCAAAGCAGGAAGAAACCGGTATCAAGCTCCTTTGGGGAACAGCAAATGTGTTCGGCCACAAGCGCTATATGAACGGTGCTTCAACCAACCCTGATTTCAACGTAGCTGCACGTGCTATGCTCCAGATCAAGAATGCTATCGACGCCACCATCGCTCTCGGCGGTGAGTGCTATGTGTTCTGGGGTGGCCGTGAGGGATATATGAGCCTTCTCAACACTGATATGAAGCGTGAGAAGCAGCATATGGCTACAATGCTCGGCATGGCTCGTGACTATGCACGCGCAAAGGGCTTCAAGGGTACATTCCTTATCGAGCCTAAGCCAATGGAGCCTACAAAGCACCAGTATGACGTGGATACAGAGACCGTTATCGGTTTCCTCCGTGCAAATGGTCTTGACAAGGACTTCAAGGTTAATATCGAAGTCAACCATGCAACTCTCGCAGGTCACACATTCGAGCACGAACTTCAGTGCGCTTCCGATGCAGGAATGCTCGGATCCATCGATGCAAACCGTGGTGACTACCAGAACGGCTGGGATACCGACCAGTTCCCGATTGACGTATATGAACTCGTACAGGCCATGATGGTCATCATCAAGAACGGCGGCCTCGTAGGTGGTACGAACTTCGATGCAAAGACCCGTCGTAACTCAACAGATCTCGAGGATATCATCATCGCTCACGTAAGTGGTATGGATATCATGGCACGCGCCCTCCTTTCTGCTGCAGACGTACTCGAGAAGTCAGAGCTTCCTAAGATGCTCAAGGAGCGTTATGCTTCATTCGACGAAGGTCTTGGAAAGGACTTCGAGGATGGCAAGCTCACATTCGAGCAGGTTTACGAGTTTGCAAAGGCAAATGGTGAGCCTAAGGCTACCAGCGGCAAGCAGGAGCTTTATGAGACCATCGTCAATATGTATATCTAATTCAAATTAGATAATTTTCACTTTCACTTTGTATGGCGGGCGCTTCGGCGTCCGCTTTCTCTTTATATATATGAATACAACAAACCCCGGAGCGGGCAGAGCTCCGGGGCTATGATGACTCTTATGTTCCGTTTATGGATTATGGTCTGTGCTGTCCGTTCTGTGGAAAGCCCTGTGGAAAGCCCTGTGGAGCACCCTGTGGTGCGCCCTGTGGTGCGCCGCCCGGGAACATTCCCTGAGGGAACTGTCCTCCATTCTCCTCCATCATCTTTCTGATCCTTTCACGTGCCTCTTCCGGAAGATCGTCGAAATTGAGGGCAGCTCCTTCAATCATTCCGCCATGACCCTTAGGTCTTGCCTGGAGGCGTCCCCAAAGTTCATACTGCTCAGGGGTGAGGATTTTCTGCATCTTCTTCTCAATCTTGATCTTAGCCTTGAGGTCGGCCTTGGTCTGCTCCATGGCTTCCATTCTGTCGTAGACATTACGAGCTCTCTTGAGGGTCTCTGACTCTCCTGTGTCCTCAGTGGCCGGGGTACCTGCGTTCATGCCAGGCATTCCGCCGGGAGCACCCATACCAGGCATTCCGCCAGGAGGCATTCCACCTGGCATTCCGCCAGGCATTCCGCCAGGCATGCCACCCATACCGGGCATTCCGCCGCCGAAGCCGCCGAAACCGCCGGCAGATCCACCTTCGCTGAGGTAGTGGTTGACTCTGCGGTCAAGTTCTTTCTTGTTGATCTTG
>JAZRWN010000078.1:0-14961 GCA_045599725.1 Candidatus Cryptobacteroides sp.
GTCGCTGGAAATGACGAAGATGACCGTCAAGCATATCTTCGGCTGGAGCATGAGTGTCGTTCTGTTCTTCATCGTTGCGTACTGGGTGGGAGGACTGCCTATGTTGAAGATGATGACATCCGATGCGGAGGTGGTAGAGGCATGCCGTCAGTTCCTGCCATGGCTCGTGCTGATGCCGCTCATGGGCTGCCCGGCTTTCACCTGGGACGGCATCTTCCTTGGCGCGACAGCGTCAAAAGGAGTGCGGGACTCGATGCTCGCCGCGACGGTGGCGTTCTTCGTGTGCTGGTTTGCCGGTGAAGCCGTGCTCCTGCACGGCAATGCGCCTTCGGCTCCGGATGCTCTTGCGCATTGGCAGGCACTTGCCATCCATATTCTGATGGTCGCCTATTTCGCACACCTTCTCGCCCGCATGGTCGTTCTTACCGCGCGCTATCGCCGCGAGGTTCTCCGCTCATTCCACCAGACTGCCTGAAACTGTTCCAACCTTCGACCGTTGGTAGAAGGTTGGGCACAAAATGCGCAAAAACAGTGCTAACCTTCGACCGTTGGTAGAAGGTTGGAACAGGGGTGCTGTCAGATATTTTCCCAGATGAAAATCTTGTCGCCGCGGTGGAGACGCTCGAACTTGACAGGTTCATCCACTGGCGTGCCGTCTGCCTTCAGGATGGCGTCAGGCTTGATGGCGACAGAGCAGCGCGAGCCCTTCTGGGCGACAGGAACTTCGGTGAAATTCACGCGGATGTCGTTGGCGGTGAATTCCACGACTCCGGTGGTGGCTCCTATGGCCATGGCGCTGGCACCTTGATGAAGCGCTGCAGACTCGACAAGTATCTCGGCGACTCCGATGCGGTCGAACCAGTTCGTGACCTTGCCGCAATAGACTTTCTTGCGTGTCGCGTTGCTGCCATAGATCTCGCTCCACTGGCCGAGATATGCCCCCTGGTAGTAGCCGTCCCAGAAACCACGGTTGAACACCTGCGAGAGTTCGTCCTTCAGGGAGGCTGCGACCTCGGGAGTGTAGTTTCCTTCGCAGACGGCATCGGCGGCGCGGCGGTAGCAGGAAGCGCATCTCTTGACATATTCGGCGCTTCTCGCTCGTCCCTCGATCTTGAAGACCTTGACACCGGCTTCGATGATCTTGTCCATGAACTCGATGGTGCAGAGGTCCTTCGGGGACATTATGTATTTGTTGTCAATGTTCAGCTGGTTACCGGTCTCGAGGTCGGTGACCTCATAGCCGCGGCGGCAGACCTGGAAGCACGCGCCCCTGTTGGCGGAAGCCCCGTAGGTGTGCAGGCTCAGGTAGCATTTGCCGGAAATGGCCATGCACAGGGCCCCGTGCGCGAACATCTCGATGCGGACTAACTTGCCGGAAGGCCCTGTGATATGCTCGCTCAGGATGGTGTCGTAGATGGTGCGGACCTGGTCGAGACGAAGCTCGCGCGCAAGCACGATGACATCCGCGAACTGCGCGTAGAAACGCAATGACTCAGCGTTCGATATGCTCAGCTGGGTGGAGATGTGCACTTCCATGCCTATCTGGCGGCAGTAGGCGATGGCCGCCATGTCGGAGGCGATGACTGCGCTGACGCCGGCGGCCTTTGCCGCATCCAGAGTTGCCCGGGTCTCTTCGAGGTCCTCCGGGTAGAGGACTATATTGAGTGTGAGATAAGTCTTGACGCCATACTCCGAGCAGATGCGCACGACCTCGGCAAGGTCCTCGATATTGAAATTGTTCGCGGAATGCGAACGCATGTTAAGTCTTCCGACGCCGAAATATACCGAGTTCGCACCGCCCTGGATGGCGGCCATAAGGCATTCGAAATTGCCCGCAGGGGCCATTATCTCAAGTTCGTTCCTGTCCATCTGCTGAATTATTTGGCGCGGGCGATGAGCGAGTCCGCGAACCGGCGGAGCATCTCCATGCGGACGGAGTTGATGTTCACCTTGAGGGCGGCGTCCATGGCGAGGGTGGTCAGGCGGGCCACTTCCAGGCGGGCGTCGCTGTCCACTCCGAGTTTGCTGTAAATCGCTTTCACTGCTGAAATTTTGGCTGCGCGCTGTTCTTCAGTGTCGATAGGCATCGCCATGGCCTCGAAGACTTCTTCCTTGTCATCAGCCTTCTCAAGTGCATGGGTGATGAGCCAGCTTTTCTTGTTGTTGACAATATCGCCGCCTATCGGCTTGCCGAACACCTTCTCGTCGCCATAGGCGTCAAGGTAGTCGTCAGCCACCTGGAACGCGAGTCCGAGCTGGTAGCCGTAGTCGTAAAGGAAGTCAGCGTCCTGATCTGAAGCGCCTCCTATGAGGGCGCCTATCTTGGCGGAGCATGCGATGAGTACGGCGGTCTTGAGACCGATCATCATCATGTAGTCATCCATAGGCACCTGAGGAAGGTCCTCGAACTCCATGTCGTACTGCTGGCCTTTGCAGACCTCCACGGAAGTCTTGATGAACAGTTCCATGACCTTGTCGTGAACCCTTGCCGGTGTCTTGGACATCCTGCGGTAGCTGTCGATGTTCATGACGTCTCCGGAAAGGATGGCGGTGTCCTCGTTCCACTTCTTCCAGACAGTAGGCATACCGCGACGGAGCGGCGACTTGTCCATGATATCGTCGTGAAGCAGGGTGAAAGAATGGAACACCTCCAGCGCTGTGGCGGCCTCGACTATTTCGTCATAAGGGTCGTCCTTGAATATGGAATAAGCCAGTATGCAGAGTTTCGGCCTTATGCGCTTGCCTCCGATGGAGATCATATATCTGAGCGGGTCGAAAAGGCCTGCAGGCTCGGCAGGGAACTCTATTTCGTCGAATATTTCTTTTACGGTCTGGTTGATATATGCTTCTGATATCATCTCTTTGTGTTTTGTTCCACAAAGATAGACATTATTTATGTAAATTTGTCTCCACAATAGAAAGCTACGGCCATGTCAGACATCATCATAAAAGGAGCGACTGAAAATAATCTTAAGAACATATCCCTGGCCATCCCCAAGAACAAGATCACAGTCTTCACGGGTGTTTCCGGCTCGGGAAAGTCTTCTCTGGTGCTTGACACCATAGCAGCCAAGTCACGCCGTGAACTGAATGACACTTTCCCGACATTTGTCCAGCAGTACCTTCCGAAATACGGCAGACCTCATGTCGACAGCATTGAAGGGCTTCCGATAGCTGTAGTTATAGATCAGAAGAAGCCGGCCCAGAACTCGCGTTCCACAGTCGGAACATATACCGACATCTATTCACTGGTGAGGCTGCTGTTCTCCCGCGTAGGCCAGCCTTTCGTAGGATATTCGGACTCTTTCTCGTTCAACCATCCTCTGGGCAGCTGTCCGAGGTGCTCCGGACTGGGGGAAATAAGGGAGCTGGACATTCACAAGCTCGTGGACTTCGACAAGAGCCTGAACGATGAGGACACCATCCACTACATCGCGTTCCACAAAGGCGGCTGGAGGTGGATCAGATATGCTCACAGCGGCCTTTTCGACCTTGACAAGAAGATAAAGGACTATTCTCCCGAAGAGCTCGACCTTTTCCTGAACAGCCCTCAGATAAAGTTGAAGAACCCTCCTTCAAACTGGCCGCGCACAGCTAAATACGAGGGTCTCATCCCCCGGATGTACCGCAGTATCATAAACAGCGAGGAAGGCCTCCTGCACAGCGCTGTCTTGAATCCGATGCTGACCATGGGCACCTGTCCTGACTGCGGAGGCACCAGATTGAATCCAAAAGTCCTGTCCTGTTTTATCGAGGGCAGGAATATAGCTGAAGTCTGCGCGATGCCGGTCACGAAACTGAACAAGTGGATACATTCTCTGTCCAGCCCGCTTGCCGTGGACCTCAAGCAGGCCATAGGCCAGAGGCTGGACGCCCTCGAGGAAATCGGCCTCGGCTATCTGAGCCTTGACAGGCCGGTCGGCACACTTTCGGGTGGAGAGGCGCAGAGGTGCAAGATTGCCAAATATATCAATTCGTCCCTGTCAGATGTGCTTTATATCCTCGACGAGCCGAGCGTCGGCCTGCACAATCACGATATCGCACTTATGAAGAAATCGGTCCGCAAGCTGCGTGACCATGGCAACACCGTACTTCTCGTGGAGCATCACAAGGAGATGATAAAGATTGCCGACCATATCGTGGACATGGGTCCGGGTGCCGGTGCAGCCGGCGGGCAGATTCTCTTCGAAGGCTGCTACAATGATCTTCTGGCAAGCGGGACGGCGACAGGAAAACTGCTTGTGGAGAACTGCCCGTTCAAGCAGTCCGTCCGTCATCCTTCCGCTTCTTTCCGTCTGGAGAATGCATCGCTCCATAACCTGAAAAATGTGTCCGTGGATATTCCTTCCGGAGTTTTCGGAGTGATTGCAGGAGTCGCGGGTTCAGGAAAGAGCTCTCTCATGGAGTGCTTCCGCCAGTCGTACCCTCGTCCTGATGATATTGTCTATATCAGCCAGAAAAATATCGGCGTGTCACTGCGTTCCACTCCGGCCACTTATCTGGAGGTGGCCGGTGACATAAGGAAGATCTTCGCGAAGGAGCATCACGTCAAAGAAGAGTATTTCACCTTCAACGGCAAGGGAGCCTGTCCTGTCTGTGGAGGAAAGGGTGTGATAGTCTCCGAGATGGCTTTCATGGACTCGATAGAGACTGTGTGCGAGGCCTGCGGCGGCCTGAGGTATTCGCCGGAGGCGCTCGAGTACAAGTACAAGGATCTCAGCATCGCAGAAGTGATGGATATGAGCGTGGAGAAGGCTTCGGAGTTCTTCGCGGGGACAGTGATTGAGCAGAAACTGAAGCCTATGGTGGATGTCGGGCTTTCATATCTTCATCTGAACCAGTCACTTTCGACTCTTTCCGGTGGTGAGCTCCAGCGTTTGAAACTGGCTTCATATCTCGGGGAGGCAGGAAAGATATTCATAATAGACGAGCCAACGGACGGCCTGCATATCAAGGACATCCACCATATCCTCTCACTTTTCGACAGAATGGTGGATGCCGGGAACACGGTCTATCTCATCGAGCACAACACCGATGTCATCAGGTCCGCTGACTTTGTCATCGAACTCGGCCCGGGAGCGGGTGATGACGGCGGGGAAGTCATCTTCACAGGCACTCCGTCAGAAATGTCTCAGTCCCCGGACTCCGTCACCGCCGCTTATCTGTAATACAGAATTATTTGTGTACCTTTGCAGCGATATGAAAGGAGAAGCCACAGTCGTCAAGAATGCCGGAAGCCACTATCTGCTGAGTTGTCTGCCCGAGTGGAATCTGTTCCCGGCCGTGCTTCGTGGAAAGACCCGTCTGAAGGGTGGCAGTTCCACGAATCCTGTGGCCGTAGGTGATGTCGTGGACTGGGAGTGGACTGCAAACTCACCGTCAGAGACAGGTCCGGATGTGCTGAATCCCGCGATCATCAAGGAAGTTCATGAAAGGAAGAACTATCTTATCCGTCGTTCGACCAACCTTTCCAGACAGGCCCATATCATAGCCGCAAACATTGACCAGGCATTCATAATAGTCTCGCTGTATTTCCCTGAGATCAAGCTCCCTTTCCTTGACAGGATACTCGTCACCTGCGAAGTCTACAGGATACCTGTGACGATAGTCCTGAACAAGGTGGACATTTACCGCGATGTGGCGGCCGAGCAGGTCGAGGACTTCAAGCGCATATACGCCAGCGCCGGCTACCGGGTGCTGGAGACCTCCGCCCGTACGGGCGAAGGAATTGCCGAACTTCGTGAGGCGGCGGAAGGCAAGGTCTGTCTCCTGTCGGGCGAGTCAGGCGTGGGCAAGTCCTCCATCATCAAGGCTCTGGACCCGAACCTCGACCCGAAGGTGGGTGAGATCTCCGAGGCTCATCTTCAGGGCAAGCACACCACTTCCCTCTATGAAATGTACCGCACTGATTTCGGGGCATATCTCATCGACTCCCCGGGTCTTCGCGGCTTCGGACTTGTCGACCTTGAGAAAGAGGAGATCGCCCTCTACTTCCCGGAGATGCTGGAGGCTTCACGCGAATGCCGTTTCACCCCTTGCACCCATACCCACGAGCCGGGTTGTGCGGTGAAGGCGGCGGTTGATGCTGGAACCATCAGCCAGGAGCGCTACTGGTCATATCTCGGCATGCTTGAGGAAGACGGGAAATTCCGTTGATTTTTCTTCGTCCAAAAGTTGCGTTCGTGGCAGGTTCTTCGTCATTAACTTGAAATGTCCGAATTGAACTCTGAAATATTTGATGAAAAACGGCTGAACATGCTTCTCGGCTATGCTTTTTCTTTCCTTGGCAGGAAAGAGGATGCCGAGGATGTAGTTCAGGAGGTGCTTGTCAAGCTTTTGAACAAGCCATTCTTCCCATATTTCATCCGCAATCTCGACGCATTTCTGATAAGGTCAGTCAGAAATGCCTGCCTTGATTTTCTGAGATTGAAAAAGATTCAGACTTCGGATTTCACAGGAATGGAAGCATCCGGCTCTCCGGAAAGATGGAGCGACAGGGACATGGTGAGAGCGGCAATGGCAGGACTTCCTGAGAAACAGAGGATTGTGTTCTACCTCAAGGACATAGCCGGCTACTCCACGGCTGACATAGCTGAAATCTATTCAGTCTCGGAAGCCCAGATAAGGACAACACTTTCCCGTGCGCGCAAGTCGCTCCGGGACCACATACTTAAAATGCAGAACTATGGAATACAATGAGATTTCCAAAGAACTGAGGGCCGCCGCTGATGCGTTTATGGAAGGAACGGCTTCGGCAGAGCAGGAGCGTCAGCTCAGCGCTTTCTTCGAAGAGGCGGACGGCGTAGGCCTTTCGCCCGAAATGCGTGCCTTGAAGACGATGTTTTCCGGGGCTGAAGAACTCTCCGCCGTGACTTTCAACACGGACGAAGTCGTAGAGGCCTGCCGTTCAGCCCGCCGCAGTGGCGGCAATGCCTACTGGTGGGCGGGGGCAGTTGCCGCTGCCGCGGCAATAGTTGTGTCGGTCTTCATCTTCGCCCCTCAGAGCCAGCAGGTCTATGGCTATGACATCAACGGCCGTGAGATAAAGAATGTGGACCAGGCTCTCGACCATCTTGGCTCGCTGAATCTTCTGTCGGAACTTGAATCTTCCATGGATGAGGCTGAGAATATCTTGAATCAACTTGTAGGAGAATAATGACTATGATAAAGAAATTTTTGCTGGCCCTTGTGCCGATGATGATCTGCGTGTCAGTTTTTGCGCAGGACAATGAACTTCTTACCTTGAACACCGATGAGGATGACATGACGGTCTCGATAGCCGGGTTCGACCTCAAACTTGGTCCGTCTGAAAGATCTCATGGTGGTAACAGACTATGCAGTTCATTGAATTTCTTCACCCCGATGAGCATAGGTGTCCTGACCATGACGGGAGCCGAGGATATCGTTCCTGACATCAGGATTCCGAGAAGCTGGAGCATGTATGAAGATTTGGTCTCTTTGAGTCTTTACGGGCGCAACCACCGCGGCCCGGTATTCAGCACCGGTATCAGGCTCAGTTATTTCAACTATCGTCTTCATGACGGTTATGCCATGACTGTCAATGAATTGGGCATTCCTGGCATTGTCGACGGGAAGATGTATGACAAATCCAAGTTCAAACTGACTTATCTGGGCGTACCGGTATCGTTGGGTTTGCGTATCGGAAGTTCTTTCAAGCTGGAGGCCACTGCCACTTTTGACATGCTCGTGGATGCCAGGAACAAGGTGAAAGACCCGAAATCCTGGTCTGAACTTGAAGATTTGAATCCGTACAGGACCTCACTGGAACTGTCTTTGGGCTCGGACGACTTGGGAGTGTTCGTGAACTATGGGCTCTCGTCCATTTTCAAAGAGGGCTCCGGCATAGATGCCCGTACACTCTCTCTAGGTATCAGATTTCTGAAATAAACCGACTTCCGCCATGAAAAAGTTTTTGTCCATTCTAATTGCTCTGACGCTGGGGATGACGCTTCTGGCGAATGACCCGCAGAGGGTCACGGTCGACGATTTCTTCAAGACCTACGCAGGAACTGCCGGTACTGAATCGACCATGCTGGGCTCCAGCACGCTGAAAGCCCTTTCTGAAAAGAAGGGTATATCCCGCAAGACCGCAAAACTGCTGAAAGGCCTCGACAGGATATGGGCCATAAGCGCTTCCGCTGACAATGAAGAATTTCTCGCTGACGCGCGGAAGACTGCAGAATCGAAAGATTACCAGCTCATCTCCAATACTGACCGCGATGGGAAGCACACATCTTTCCATATGAGGGAACGCAGTCCCAAGTCGTTGATAATGATATCAGTGACTGAAGACAAGATTTCTTATATGGAGATACGCGGGGAGTTCACCCTGCTGGATTTCGGAAACCTTTCCGAAATAGGGATTCACTGACGGCGCAGGCTAGTTGAGGGAGATCAGCGGCTTCGTGAGAGCTTCCTTCAACTGGTCGTCATAGCGGAGTCTGACCTTGACTCCTGCTTCCTGGAAATAATATCTGACTACTATCTCTTCCTCGATGAAAGGTACAAGCTCGTCTTTCTTGAGGTTGAGATATGTTTCTTTGTCCATATCGATGGCTTTCTCCAGAGCGTTCAGCTGCTCTGACATCCCTTCCGCGAATCCGTCGCGCTCGAGCTCCTTCTTCATGCTGTCGAAATAGGTCTTTGCGCTTGACCTGTAGTCGAACTCCTTCTCCTTCGCGAAAGCCACGAAGTCAGGGTACTCTGCATCAGTGAAATGGAAATCATCCACTGCAGCGATGCTCTGATGCTTGCGGACATACTCAAGTGCATACTGCTCCACGATACCTCCGAGCACGACTGCATAAGTGAGACGGCTGTAGTCCTTGTATGGCACCTCGATATCCGGAGTGATGCCGCCGCCGTCCCTGACAGTCCTTCCATGGAGTGTCTTGAACTCTGAAGTAAGTGAATCCGGGATATGACCCACCGAGCCGTCCTCGTTTCTGTGTGAGTAGTCGATGGCCTGTACGCAGCGTCCTGACGGAGTGTAGTATTTCGCTGTGGTCACTTTCATCTGCCCGTTGTAAGGGAGAGGGCGGTTGGACTGCACGAGTCCCTTGCCGTAGGTCCTTTCACCCATCACTGTCGCGCGGTCGAAATCCTGGAGCGCTCCGGTGACTATCTCTGATGACGAGGCGGAACCTGAATTCACAAGCACCACGATAGGAAGTTCTGTGTCGATAGGGTCAGTGGCTGTCTTGTATTCGGCGGTGGCTCTGGCATCATTGCCCTTGGCTGTGACGACGACCGAACCCTTCGGCACGAACAGAGACACGATGTTGACAGCTTCCTGAAGCAGACCGCCGCCGTTGCCGCGAAGGTCGAGGACAAGCTTCTTCATGCCCTGCTTCTTGAGGTCCAGCACTGCATTCTTGACTTCGTTAGAGACATTTTCTGTGAATCCTGACTGGAGGATGTAGCCTGTGGTGTCGTCGAGCATTCCTGCGTATTCCACGTCCGGAAGTTTGATGCGCTCACGTGTCACGGTGACATCCTTGATCTCGCCGGTATAGACTTTCTTGACGGTGAAGACCACGGTGGTACCTGGCTTGCCCTTCATCTTGGCTGTGCACTCGCTGGCGGTGAGGCCCTTGACAGTCTCGCCGTCGATGGCCGTGATCTCGTCTCCACACTGGAACCCGAGTTTGTGGGCGGGGGAGTTCCTGTACGGCTCAGTGATGACGACATTGGATTCGGTGTCAGGCTTGTAGATGATCGCTCCGAAGCCGCCGTATGACTTGTTCAGCATCATCTCGAGATCTTCCTGATCTTCCTCGGGAATATAGATGGTATATGGGTCTAGGGCTTCTAGCATGGCGTCTATGCCCACTCTTTCTATCCTGTCAAGCGGGAGCGAATCCACATAGGAGTGGTTGAGTTCCTTGAGTATGCTGTTCTGAATCTCGATCCACTGGCCGAGCTTGAAGTTTTTCGACTGTCCTGAGACTGTCATCGTGGCGAGAACTGCCACGATCATGGCTGATATTATTTTTTTCATACGGTTCCTTTCCAGCAAACAATGTTCCACAAATTTAGTCTATCTTTGCAACATATGAAAATCATTTTTGCTACTGGAAACAAGGGGAAACTCCGTGAGGCTGCGGAGATTCTCGGCGACGGCTTCGAACTCGTGTCCCCGGCCGATCTTGGAATAACGGAGGACATTGAAGAGACTGGCGAGACTCTGGAAGAAAACTCCATAATCAAGGCCGAGTACCTTTATGACCGCACCGGTCTGAATGTCTTTGCGGATGACACCGGGCTCGAAGTGGATGCCCTTGGAGGTGCTCCGGGAGTGCATTCGGCGCGTTATGCGACAGAAGGCCATGACTTCAACGCCAATATGGACAAGCTGCTTTCCGAACTCTCGAAACACCCGGGCGAGCCGCGCACAGCCCGTTTCCGCAGCGTCGTCACCCTCATTCTGAACGGAGAGAAGCATTTCTTCGTGGGCTCGATGGAAGGCCGTATCGCCACCGAGAAAGCCGGGACTCAGGGTTTCGGCTATGACCCTGTCTTCATACCGGACCTCTATCCTGACCATACTGTCGCCGAACTCGGGGATGATGTGAAGAACGAAATCTCGCACAGGGCGAAGGCTCTCAAGGAGATGGCCGTCTGGCTGAAAGAGAACGGCTACGGAGAATGAACGCCGGACTGATAGTCCTGAACCTCACCAAACTGGGGGAGACTTCCATTGTCCTGCATACTTTGTGCAGGGAAAATGGGAGGAAGGGTTTCGTCATCAAGGTGTCGAAGAAGACCTCGATGTCCCTTTTCCTGCCTCTGAACATTCTTGAGGCCGATGTGCAGGAGAGTAACAAGTCCGGACTCTGGCGCGCCGGGTCCGTCACTGCCAGATACCCGTTGTCCGGGATCCGCTCGAACATATACAAGAACACGATGACGCTCTTCATGAGCGAAGTGCTGTACCGCACGATAAAGGAAGGAGCGAACGAGGACGGCCTTTTTGACTGGTGCGCGAAAAGTATCCTGACACTAGATGCCTTGGAGAGTGATTTCGCCAATTTCCACATCCGCTTTCTGCTGGAGTTCGCGGTCGCGCTGGGCTTCAGCCCGTCAGCGGAGGATCTTGCCCCGTTCGCGGGGCCGTATTACCCTGTCCTGAAGGAGTTCGTCTCCGCCTCCTTCTCGGAGGCTATGCTGCTGCCGCTCAACGGCGAGACCCGCAACGCGCTCGCTGAAATACTCCTGAAATACATTTCGCACCACTCCGAGTGTGCGATTAACGTCCAGTCACTGAAAGTCCTCCGCGAACTTTACAGCTAGCCCGGCCCTGAACGGCAGGAAAGCGGCAAACGGAGCGTTTCGCCGAAGGCTGCTTGTCAGCGGAGCGGTCGTTTTCCTGACGTTCAGCCGCAAGCGGCCCTACAGGTGCAGGATGCTGGTGTCGAGATTGCCGAAATTTGCGGCCTCCTCAGGAACGAGCATGATGTTGTCCCTGATCTTGAAGATGATTTCGCCTTTCTTGCAGACAAGCTTGTAGTCCTCGTCCTGGTCGATGCCCAGGTCCTTGACTTCGTCCTCGGAGAAGTCGCAGAGTCCGGGCTCTATCCATTCTGCGTCCTCTGTATCTGAAGGGGAGTAGTAGTAGATGTCCCGGCTGACTTTGCTGAGTTCAAGAACCTGAGGTATGTTCTCGCAGTTGACTATTTTTCTGGCGACCTCGTCGGTGTATCCGAGAGGAATCACTTTGATTTCAGTGTCGAGCTGCTCATGGCTCAGAGAGCCCAGTTTTTCCAATAAATCTCTGTATGTAGGCATATTGATGATTGTTTACGATTAATATTAAATGCTGGAACCGTAGAGCAGCAGACCCATGGCTGCAAGCAGTATGGCGAGGTCGATGGACTTCTCCTTGATCTTGTTCTCCTTGAACACGATGGCACCGAGAACGAAGGTTACCACGACCGAGCATCTGCGGACCAGAGAGATGATGGAGAGCAGCGCTCCCTCCTGCTTGAGGGCGAAGAAGTACAGCGCGTCCGCTCCGGTGATGAATATGGCGATGCCGACCAGAAGCCAGTCCCAGTGGAAGCGTTCGCGCTCCGCACCGTCGTGGAGGGATTTGACCAGCACGCAGATGGCAAGAAGGATAGTGATGTAGAGATTGGCCCAGCTCTGAAGGAAAAGAGGTTCCATGTTGACGACGATGGTCTTGTCATAGAGGGCGCTGGCCACTCCGGCGAGGATGGACACCACCATGGCGGCGACGCCCTTGCTCTTGGCGAAGCTGATTCCTTCTTTCTTGCTGGAGAAGCTCAGAAGCGTGAGCGCGAGCAGGGCCAGTGCCACACCGCCCCATTGCCAGAGATTGAGCTGTTCTCCGAACAGCAGTATCGAGAACACCACCACGAAGAACGGGCGTGAAGCCTTGAGAGTGCTGGCGGTCGTGATAGGAAGGAGCTTGATACCGACAAGGCCGCTGACCCAGGAAGTCGTGACGAGCACGGCCTTCAGCATGAGGTGCAGGTGGTCTTCTGTGCTGCCGGCCTTGAGGAAAGGGGATAGCAGAAGAGTGGAGAAAGCGGTCGCGATGAGAAGGACCCACAGCACGCTGTTGCGCTTCAGTGCGGATTTCTTCATCACATCATATACACCCAGCAGGAGTGCTGAGGCGAGTGTCATCCAAAGCCACATCATAATATTTCTGTATTATTTTTTTATTGTATCAAAGTGTCTGTCCTCCGATGAATTCGCGCATGATAGAGGTCGGAGGGATAGCCGCTATCTCATTAGGTTTCAGTGCGTTGACGTGCGTCAGGAAGTTAATGAGCTGCTGAGCCTTCTCATATGCAGGAGAGGATTCGGACACCTCGTAGAGCAAAGGTTCGGCATAGTATTTCAGGAGCGGGATGTCATACAGGGTGGAGGAGTTGAAGACGACCTCCGCATTCTCCTCGTACGGGAAGATGTACTTCGTCTCACCGCGGCGGACGCCCGGCCAGAGGAGGAGTGTCTCCTCGGGGGAGATGCCGCGCGTGCGGTTGTCACGCACGATGCGTCGCAGAAGTCTCTTGTCGGTGGTGGAGTTGTGAACCTTCTCGCCTCCCGGCAATGCCGACAGAGCGGAAATGTAGATATGGAATATCTTGTCATAGTCCACTCCAGGAGTGAGAGCAGGGTCCAGTGCGTGAATGCCTTCCATGAAGAGTATGTCACGCTCTCCGAGTTTCATCCTTCTCTTCTCCTCAAACACGGTGTCCCCGACCTTGAAGTCATATCTCGGGATGATGACCTCCTTGCCTGAGAGCAGGTCGTTGAGGTTTGAGTTCAGCAGGTCGATGTTCATGGCTTCGAGGCACTCAAAGTCATATTCTCCGTTTTCGTCTTTCGGAGTCTGGTCACGAGGGATGAAATAATTGTCCAGCTCGATGACCTTCGGGCTGAGGCCGAGCACGCGGCACTGCTGTGCGATGCGCAGCGATGAGGATGTCTTGCCGCTTGAAGATGGTCCTGACATCATCACGATGCGGGCCTTGTCGCTGCGCCAGTAGATCTGGTTCGCGACTTCCGCGTATTTGCGCTCCTGACGAGCCTCACAGAGGTTGATGAGCTCTATGGCCTTTCCTTCTTCCAGGATGTCATTCACTTTGTCGAGGGAGTCGACGCCCACCGCCGAGCACCAGTCCTTGTACTCCTGCCTTGCCGCTTCAATTTTTGTCATAATACTTCTTTTAAATATTTGCCTGTCACGGACTCAGGGTCTTCCGCTATCTGCTCAGGTGTTCCCTGCGCCACTATCCTGCCGCCGCGGGAGCCACCTTCCGGGCCCATGTCCATTATGTAGTCGACACTTTTGAGAATGTCGAGGTTGTGTTCGATGATGATGACTGTATTTCCCTGGTCCACCAGTTTCTGGAGCACGTCGAGGAGGATCTTTATATCCTCGAAATGCAGTCCCGTCGTAGGCTCGTCCAGGATGTACAGCGTGTTTCCGGTAGCTTTCTTGAACAATTCTGATGCCAGTTTCATCCTCTGGCTCTCTCCTCCTGACAGAGTGACGGCGGACTGTCCCAGATGCACGTAGCCGAGTCCCACGTCCACGAGAGCCTTGAGCTTCTGGGCTATTTTCGGGATGCCCTTGAAGAACTCGTATGCCTCGCTTATCGGCATCTCCAGGACATCATTGATGTTCTTGCCTTTGTAGTGCACGGCGAGGGTGTCTTCCTTGTAGCGCTTTCCACGACACTCGTCGCAGACGACATTGACCGAAGGGAGGAAGTTCATCTCAATCACCTTGATGCCGGCGCCCTTGCACTCCTCGCATCTTCCGCCGGCGACGTTGAACGAGAACCGCCCTGCCTTGAAGCCGCGGACTTTTGCGTCCGGGGTGTCCTCGAAAAGGGTGCGGATGTCGTTGAATACTCCTGTGAATGTGGCGGGGTTCGAGCGTGGTGAGCGTCCTATCGGGCTCTGGTCTATCTGTATGATTTTGTCAATGTTATCTGCTCCGATGACCTCAGCGTACGGCAGTGCTTTCATCTTCGAGCGGTAGAAGCGGTTCATCAGCACGGGCATGAGGGTCTCGTTGATGAGGCTGGACTTGCCGCTGCCGCTGACTCCGGCGATGCCTATGAGGGTGCCGAGAGGGAAGTCTGCGTTCACATTCTTGAGGTTGTTGCCGCTGGCTCCGCGGATACCGAGTGTGAGACCGTTACCGCTGCGTCTTGTCTGTGGCACTGGGATGCTGCTCCTGCCTTCGAGGTATTCCATGGTCACGCTGCGGGGCTGCACAAGACCGGAAGCCTCCTCAGAAAACCGTGCCACCCTCGGCAACGTAAGAGGGGGGACCGCTTGCGGTGGGGTCGGCTTTGCCGACGTTTTCAGAGGAGAGCTTCCGGCTTGTGCGATTGATGGGGCGGGACCGCTGTAACAAATTTCTCCGCCGTTTGCACCGGCGCCGGGACCTACATC
>JAZRWN010000079.1:0-20979 GCA_045599725.1 Candidatus Cryptobacteroides sp.
CAGGCGGGGTGATTTTGTCGTTAAATTCCCCCGATTGAACTGTTTTTGAGCATTTCGGGGGAATATTCGGCTATTATTCCCCCGTTTGGAAGACCGGACAAGCGCGGCGGATGTTGTACACACGCGAATCATTCGCGTCTGTGCAAGTTATTGTGTATAGTCAACACTGAACGCAATAACACTTGCTGGCCACCAAACAAATTCTTGTTACGGCCCTAACTCTATCTGGAAAGGCTGAAATTTCCGTTGCTGGCAAAATGAGTCTTGAGCGAATATTTGCGCTCTTGATTGTACCCCATCGTTCTGCGCTATCCATGAATACTGCGGTCGGAGTTCCCCGTCCTTGAATCCGCTGATGATGTCTGTGAAGATGTCATCCTTGTTGTCTCCGGAGAATGCATCGGCGAATATTATTCCGGGTCGCCAGGACGAAAAATGCTACGCTACTGGCTTTAAATGTAGCATTTTGACGATAAATCCTGCATTTTGCTACGCTTGGAGGGTAAAACGTAGCAAAATACCGAGTCAGCCTAAATCAGGAATGAACAAAGCATTTTTTCATTAGTTCTATTATTTTCTCAGGAAAATGATTATATTTAACTCGTTGAATTCCAACCAATACTATAGCCCCCCAAATCCAGAGTTAATCATAAGTTGAAATTAGCCCTGTATCATTAACTATAGTCATTATCAAGTTATGAAAAAGTTACTGTATTTTGCACTTGCAGCCCTTACACTGGCATTGTCCGCTTGCGATAAGCCAGAAGAAGAAACACAAACAGAAGAGAAACCTTATGTCCAGGTCCAGGGAGGACAGGTCGCGGTCTCTGCATCCGGTGGGACCTGCGAGGTCAAACTTTTATCTAATTGTGACTTCGAAGTGAAAGTCGAGGAATCCTCTGCTGACTGGATTCATTTTGTCGAGACCAAGACAGTGGAGACCAGCATCCTTGTTTTTAAAGTGGACGCAAACCCTACCGCTCTGAAAAGAAGCGGAAAGGCCTTGGTGAAATGCGGATCCGGGCTCGAAGACCGGGAAATAGTATTTAACCAGGAAGCAGGAGACGGCCCTGACAAGGAAGTCTTGATGAAGATATATAAGGATATGGGTGGAAACAGTCTCTGGCTGAACTGGGGAACAGACAAAACAGTCTCTGACTGGTATAACATAGAGGTCGAAGACGGGAGAGTCGTATCCCTGACCCTCGCACCATCATATTATGATCCCAATACGATGAATGTGAAAGGAGAGATATCACCGCACATTGCGGAACTGACAGCTTTGAAGCGTCTGACCATCGGAGGGCAGGGAATCGTCGGGGAGATACCTGAGTTCATCGGCGAGATGAGCACCTTGGAGCGTCTGACCATTGATGAGACGTCTCTTTCCGGCGGTCTTCCTGATTTCTTCGCCGGTCTTCCTGATCTGAAGAGCATCCGAGTATATGGCAACGCACAGCTCACCGGCAGTCTGCCGGAGTCCTTGTCCGAATGCGATAAACTTGAATCAGTGATGATAGCTTGCAATGATTTTACAGGGTCTGTCCCGGAATCATACTACAAGATACCTTGTGCGCTAAGCCTTTTTCAGAACAGTCTGACAGGAAAATTCCCAATAAAGCTTTTTGAGTCTGAATATATCCGCGAGTCATTCGTTGGAGTCGCTGCTCAAGGCAAACCAGGACATATCTATTACCTTGACTGCTCGGATCTTCCATACATCCCTTCTGAACCTGACGATACTGAATACAAGACATTTGCCGGCTCTTCATTTAAGACGGATGACATCTTCAAAGCCAATAAATACACTATCAGGGTCTACTGGGGCATGACCAGACCGTACTGCAAAGAATTGATGGCACAGGTGAAGGTGCTCTATGAAAAGTACCATGACAAGGGCTTGGAGGTCATCGCTGACTGGTTCTTTGACACCGATTATGCGAAAGTAAATGAGGTCAAGGAGTTCATCACGGCCAACGGATATGATAAATGGCAGAACATCAACCCATATGCGACTCCGCCTCATTCATATCCGATGGTATGTCCAGCAGCTGAGGTGTTTGACCAGGAAACGCACCTTTTATTCACATATGTACCGTACGATGAGACTTTCCATATTGCTTGTAATCAGACTGCCACATATGACCTGGCACCTTTCATCTCGTCTTTATTCGGCGACCTTGACCCTAACTATGAATCCACTGATTATTCCAAGGATGGTGAAGTGCTGACCCTCCAGAAGGCCACGGTCGGCAAAGGAATCAACATTGTCCTTCTCGGTGACGCATATGTCGATAAAGACATGGTGGCTGGCGGCCATTTCGAGAGCATGATGAATTCTGTTATGGAGGAATTCTTTGCGATAGAGCCATACAAGTCATTCAGAAACTGGTTCAATGTCTATACTGTCAAGGCAGTTTCAAAGAACTGCATGATCGGAGAAGGCAAAGAGACCGTTTTCAGATCGTCCCAGGAAATAGGGCGGACACTTACTGGGAACGTTGACAAGTGCTTCGAATATGCTTTGAAGGTGCCTGGCATCAAGTCCAAGGACAATCTCACCATCATAACGATGGTCAACAACTACTCCGGCGGCGCGTCCACCACCAATGTCTACGCATATAACTCCGGAGTTTCATTCGTGTCCACATATAATGACCTTGTTTCGTTCTATGGTGACATCGTGCGCCACGAAGGCTGCGGCCACGGTTTCGGTCATCTCGCTGATGAATACGTCGAAATCGAGGGAGAACCAAGCACGGCACACAAGGCTGACCGTATCCATCACTATCAGGAGCGTGGCTGGTGGGCGAATGTTGACTACACATCTGACCGTAGCCAGATCAAGTGGGCGCATTTCCTCAACGACAGCAGGTACGACGGACTCGTAGGCATCTACGAGGGCGCCGACTGCTATTCCAAGGGAGTGTATCGTCCGACAGAGGACAGCATCATGAATGCATCCAACAAGGGCGAGTTCAATGCACCGTCCAGAGAGGCTGTTTATAAAAGGATAATGGAACTCGGCGGCGAAAGCTACTCGTTTGAGAAGTTCGCCGAATACGATGC
The DNA here is from genome assembly GCA_045599725.1 of Candidatus Cryptobacteroides sp. Classification (GTDB taxonomy): domain Bacteria; phylum Bacteroidota; class Bacteroidia; order Bacteroidales; family UBA932; genus Cryptobacteroides. The sequence continues at coordinate 3,070 of JAZRWN010000079.1, forward strand.
CATCAACCGCAAATAACTTGCAAATTCATATATGAAGTCTTTCAATTACCTTGACACAGTGAACTTTGCCGCTACTGTCTGCGACAAGGAGGGCGTCGTCCTGTATCAGAACGAGCGCGCGATCAAACGTGACGGTGATGTCACAGGCAAGAATCTGTACGACTGCCATGGCGAAGAAGCCGGACGGATGATCCGCCACATGATCGAGACAGGGTCCACCAATACTTATCAGACCATCCGTCACGGGAAGAGCAAGATGATCCATCAGACCCCTTGGTATGATGAAAACGGAGCAGTTGCAGGTCTCATTGAACTAGCCGTCGACCTTCCTGACAAAATGCCGGTTCTAAACCGCGACGAAACTGCCGCCCCAGCGAAGCCGGTATGCCAGCACAACCCGTCGATAAACTGCCCTTGCCCGAAGGACTGTCCTCGCCACGGCAAGTGCTGCGTCTGCGTCGCCCATCACCGTGAGCACGGAAAATTGCCCGCCTGCTTGAGATAACAGGCTCGTTCCGTGTGCGTTGAAGGCCTTTTTGCCCCCGGATTCGCTCTCAGTGCCATTCCGTGTGCGTTTCGGGCCGCTAGCGCCCCCGGATGTCGCGGCCTGACCTGTGGTGACAGGCGGAGTGGCCTGGAGGAGAACGGCAGCCGGCTTCCCGTTCTCCGGGACCGGCCGCGAGAATCGTCCACCACCGGACATCGGCGAAAATTTTCCGGGTCGCCAGGACGAAATTGTACCGAAGGGCGGCGTGTCTTTTCATCCAAAAAATCATATCTTTGTATGTGATGCAGAAACCTCATTCGCTTAAATGATATGAAAAGACATTCCTTCATTCCAGTGACGATGGCAGTCATCGCCGCCACATTCCTTTCCTGTACGCCATGGGACAAGTCAGCCCCGACGGTCACGGTCCAGGCAGACCAGACGACCGCTGAGATCAGCCCGCTCTTCTACGGCCTCATGACCGAGGAAATCAATTATTCCTATGACGGAGGCCTTTATGCCGAACTTATCAGGAACAGGGCTTTCGCCTCTCCTGCGATCTACTACCAGGCTCCCGCTCCTGCTCCTGCCGCCACCCAGCAGCAGCGCAGTCCTCAGCCCGAGATGACCGAGGAGACTCTCCGCCGTATCGCTCACAACCCTGAGGAACTGGACTTCCTGCCCGGCCAGATCGAGATGCGCCTGAGGAACCACAACTATCAGGTCTATCAGTCCAACCACGTGTATCAGCCGCCACAGGACCCTAACCTGCAGTACCAGGAGGGCCTCTACTACTGGAATCCTGTCCAGGAGGGAGCTGCGAAAGTCAAGATTGCCAGGGACAACATCGACCAGTCTTCGTGGACTGTCATGGAGAACAATGCTCGGATAGAGATATCGAACGCCGGCCCTGGCTCGCGTGCAGGCATATACAACGAAGGCTACTGGGGCATCCCTGTCTGGCCTAACACCACATACCGCGCATCTTTCTATGCGAAGGCCGCTCCAGGCTTCAACGGGCCTGTGACAGTGGCCATAGAGAGCACTGACGGCACCACCTCATATGCGTCCGGCACCGTCTCAGTTATCGGACAGGACTGGCAGAAATACGAACTGACACTCACCACCGGCGATGTGACGGCCACGGACAAGACCCGCTTCTCCCTGACATCCACCTCGAATGGAAAATTCTGGATTAGTTTCGTCTCCCTTTTTCCTCCTACCTACAATGACCGTCCTAACGGCAACAGAATAGACTTGATGGAGCTCATGGCCAAGATGCACCCGGCGTTCCTGCGCTTCCCTGGCGGCAACTACCTTCAGGGACACAGCCCGGAGAACCGATTCGACTGGAAGAAGATGATAGGCCCTGTCGAGATGCGTCCTACTCACTATGGTGACTCCTGGCACTATCATTCATCTGATGGAATGGGCCTGATGGAGTTCATGGACTGGTGCGAGGACCTCGGGATGGAGCCTGTGCTGGGCATATTCTCCGGAATGTACCTTGACACTGACAGCGGCAGCCCGTTCCTTGGAGCCGACCTGGAGCCGTTCATCACTGATGCTCTGGAGGAGATAGAGTTCCTGACTGGCAGCACCTCCACCGAATGGGGTGCGCTCCGCGCTAAATACGGCCATCCGGAGCCGTACAAGCTCAAATATGTAGAGATAGGCAACGAGGACTTCCACGAGCGTCGTGGCAACACATATTCCCAGCGTTACCAGCAGATGTACGATGTCCTGAAGAAAGCTCATCCTGAACTGATCTTCATCGCTTCTTCAAGGGTGATCGACAAGTCCGTGACTGCGGACATGATTGATATCCACCAGTACATGAGAGTGGAGCAGGGCGCGCTCGCGGAGCATCACAGATATGATCCTGAGAACTACAGCCACGACACCCCGAAGATCATCATAGGGGAGTACGCCACCCGCGAAGGCACCCCGACCACCAACATGCAGGGCGCTCTCTATGATGCCTCATATCTGCTCGGATGCGAGCGCAACTCTGACATTATAGAGATGACCTGCTTCGCCCCTATCTTCTGCAACGTGAATCTCGGCGGTGTGCAGTGGGAGTGCAACCTGATGGGTTACAACGCCCTCAGTTGCTATGGTTCGCCGTCCTTCTATGTCCAGTCGATGTTCTCCAAGAACCTTGGAACCGACGAACTGGCCTCATCCATGGAGAACACTCCTCTTGACCCTGATACGGGATTCGAGGATGTCCTTTACAATGTGACAAGGGATGAGGACTTCATCTATGTGAAGGCTGTTAACGTGACTGGCAAGGCATATCCGTTCCAGGTCGACATCAAGGGCGTCGGAAAGGTAGCCTCCGAGGCGGTGGTGACCGTGCTCAAGGCAGCATCCGACCAGGATACGAACTCCATAGACAATCCTGAGAACATAGTGCCTCAGGAGTCCGTGCAGAAAGGCTTCGGAAAGAAGTTCTCCTACACTCTGGAGCCGTACTCGGTCTATGTATTCAAACTGAAAGCGGAATAGACCGGCCTACAGCGTCGGGATGACAGGCTTGATGGTCCCGTCAGGGTTGAAGTACATCGGGTCGATGCAGACTTCACGGTTGTAACCACCTGAAAGACCCATCTTGATGCCTTCAGGACGTGTGAACCTGTGATATACCATATACCATTCATCGGTGCCGGGCACATTCAGAACTGAGTGATGCCCGGTTCCGAATATTTGCTTCTCAGGCGCCATCTGAAGCACGATCTGCTCCTCCACCTTTGCCGGTTTGCCGTTTCTGATGAACTCGGTCGGGGAGTCGGAGATCAGGTATCTGATGCAGTACTTGGCTGATCTGGTGATATTCTCGGACCACATGAAATAGTATAGCCCGTTGCGCTCGAACACATAAGTGCCTTCGAGATAATGGTAGTCCCTGATCTTGTTGCCCGGAATCATGACATGCATCGTTCCCGGAACGAATGAAGTCATGTCGTCAGCCAGTTCGGCCATCCACATGCAGGAATTCCCCCAGTACAGATAGTATTTGCCGGTTTTCGGGTCCTGGAAAACGTCAGGGTCGATGGTGCTGCCACCAGTCGTGCTCTGGTCGATCATCGGCTTCCCGAGAATGTCCTTGAACGGACCTTCAGGTCTGTCTGCAACCGCAACTCCGATGGATTTGTTGGCGACGAAGTAATAGTAGTACTTGTATCCGGATATCTTTGTGTGCTTCTTGTTCTTGTAGACAGGCTTCTCTATGATGCATGGAGCCCATGCGTATTCCTTGCCCCAGTCAAGGTCCTGGAGGTCAAGTATGACGCCCTCGTCCGTCCAGTGCTTGAGGTCCGGTGACGAGAAGCATTTGAAGTCGTGGTTGTGCCAGGCATAAGCTCCGTCCGTGGTCGGATAGATGTAGTATTTGCCTGTAAGGTGGCTGTATAGCGCTTCAGGGTCGGCGTGAAGCCCTTTGAAGACAGGGTTGTTCACATCGGGCGCGAGGTATTTGTGCTCCTCGGAGTCGCTCCATGCCTGAAGTTTGTCGTATTCCTCTTTAGTGAGCTGTTTGAAGGATCCCGGGGTGGCGGCGGTTTCAAGCTTGGCCGGTGAGATGTCATAGACGCTGGCTATCTTGTCGTCTACCGTGAGGCCTTCGGCAATGGCTGCGAGTCCTTCCGGAAGTGATGCCGGGTAGCCGCAGATGAGGTCATGGAAATGCAGCCCGTCAGGTGACATGGCGTATGCGATGCCGTCAGCATATGCTGACTTGTGACGCAGAAGATAATAGGTCTCCTGGGTGTTGTTCTGTGCCAAGGCTGTGCAGACAGTGATGCACAGAGCAATAGTGGTCATTAATGTTTTCTTCATAGTATCAGTGTTATTATATGTTCAGTTAATATACCATCCCGTCAAGCATGGCTTCGCATGCGCTGAGGATGTCCTGGAATGTCTTTTCAAAGTCTCCCGTGTACCATGGGTCTGCCACGTCCCGGCCGCTGCCGGTGTATGACATCATCATATGGACCTTCCCTTCAGGATCCCATTCTCCGTTTCCTCTCTCGAATATCCTTCTCAGCCATCTCACATTTGAAGAGTCCATGCAGATGATCCTGTCGAAGCGGTAATAATCCTCCGGCCTGACTATCTTCACGATTCTGGAAGGGTCGAACCAGACTCCGTGCTGCCTGAGGCAGCGCTGTGCCGGCGGGTACATCCTGTTCCCGTACTCTTCATCCGAGACCGCGGCGGATTCAATATGGAATCTGTCCTCGATTCCGTATGCCTTGACCAAGGCCTTGAGTATGAACTCGGCCATGGGGGAGCGGCAGATATTGCCGTGGCATATGAAGAGTATGCTGGTCATAAACTCTTGGTTATCAGGAATTCAAGTGAATATTCTCCGGTATTGGCGACAGTGGCGCTCAGCTTCAGTTCCGCAGCTTTCAAGCGTATGGCTAAAGCGCATTCCCCGAGTTCCAGAGGGCTTGGATTCTCCACTCTTATGGCAGTCAGGCTTTCATCTGTCGTGAAGACAGAGCCGTATCCCAGTTCTCCTGCCGCGCGGACAATGGCGTCCAGCTGCGCCTGCTTGACCTGATATGACTCGTCCCTTTCACCAGTCTCACGACACTTCTTTATCAGTGACTCCAGCGAAGGGGAAGTGCGTCTTACCGAGGGCTTCCCGTTTTTCCATTCCTCGTATTTCTTCTCAAGATAGTTGTCAGCCATCGCTACAGGAATCTTTTGATGAGTTTCAGAGTCTTTTCCGTATATGGCTGGTAGCGCATCCTGATATCGATTTTTGAGGATTTGTCGACAATGCTCTTCATATGTGAGAATGTCTCGAATCCCCATTTTCCGTGATATGAGCCCATTCCGCTCTCTCCGACACCTCCGAAAGGCATTTTCTCCGTCGCAAGGTGGATGATGGTGTCATTGATGCAGCCTCCTCCGAAGTGTAGATGACGGAGCAGTTCCTTCTTCATGAACTTGTCGTCCGTGAAGAAATATGCCGCCAGCGGACGGTCGTGGGAGTCTATGTAGTCCACCACATCGCTTATTTCGTGGTAAGTCATCACAGGAAGTATCGGTCCGAATATCTCTTCGCGCATTATTCTGAACGAATCGATGTTCCATGCGCCGTCGTTTCTTTCGAGGGCTCCCATCCGAATCAGGGTCGGGCTGATGCGCAGGGAAGCGGCATCGGTCACTCCGCCGTAGCAGACCATGTCACGGCACTCCTCGAGGGTGTCGGAAAGCCGGCTGAAATGCTTTGTGCTGATGATTTTGCCGTAGTCCGGATTTGCCAGAGCGTCAGCGCCGTACATCCCTTCCGTCTCTGAAATGCAGGCCTCGATGAATGCGTCCGCGACACTTTCGTGGACGAAGACATGGTCTGGAGCGACGCATGTCTGCCCGAGATTCAGGCACTTGCCGAACATCACGCGTCTAGCGGCCGTGCGTATGTTGCATTCCGAGTCGATGATGACAGGGCTCTTGCCTCCGAGTTCCAGAGTTACCGGAGTGAGACGGGCGGCGGCCTTTGACATGACCACCCGGCCGACTGTCTTGCTGCCTGTGAAGAAGATGTAGTCGAACTTCTGCTCGAGGAGGTCTGTGTTGACCTCGCGGCCACCTTCCACTACGGCGACATAGTCTTCGGTGAATGTCTCGTCAATTATTTTCTTTATGACAGCGCTCGTGGCGGGGGCGTAGGCCGAAGGTTTGATGACGGCTGTGTTGCCTGCGGCAATGGCGCTGATCAGAGGTGAGATGCAGAGAAGGAACGGGTAGTTCCACGGAGCCATGATGAGCACATTGCCGTAAGGCTCGGGGATGATCCTGCTCCGTGAGGGGAACTGCGCCAGGGGAGTGGCTGCGCATTTCGGCTTTGCCCATCTGCGCATCTTTTTACGGGTGAAGCGGATCTCGCTCAGAGCAAGACCCACTTCGCACATGTAGCTTTCTGTTTCACTTTTCCCGAGGTCAGTCTTCAGAGCTTCGATTATCTCGCCCTCCATCTCCTTGATGGTGTTTGCGAGTATCTGGAGCGCGGCTCTCCTCCCGTTGACGTAGAGAGTGTGGCCGGCTTTGAAGAACTCCCTCTGTTTCAGCAGGATGTCCTCAATCATGACTGTTATTGTGCGTTGCTGTATTTTTCTGTCTGTTCTTTGATGAGTTCTTCAAGCACACCCTGGTCGAAGTAGTTGATCCTCATGCTCTTCTTCACGTCGGAAAGTGTCTGTGCAGCGACGGCGCGTGCCTCCTCGCTGCCCTTCCTGAGGACCTCGTAGACGTATGGCAGGTTATGCTCGAGTTCCTTTCTCCTGGCCCTGATAGGCTCGAGAGTGTCGTTGAGCACTTCGTTGAGGAACTTCTTTATCATCATGTCCCCGAGTCCGCCCTTGCGGTACTGGTCCTTGACCTCGTCGAGGCTGTGGAACTCAAAACTGACCTTCTTGCCCACGAAGCAGTCGCCGAACTTGTCGAAATGCTCAGGCTTGCAGAATGCGTCGAGGTAGGTGAACACAGTGTTGCCCTCGACCTTTCCAGGATCGCTGACCTGGAGGTGTCCCGGGTCAGTGAACATGCCCTTGACTTTCGCCCATACGTCCTCCGCACTGTCGGAGAGGTAGATGCAGTTCCCGAGGGACTTGCTCATCTTAGCCTTTCCGTCAGTTCCCGGAAGCCTGAGGCACGCGGAATTGTCCGGAAGCATGATCTCCGGCTCCACGAGTGTCGGTCCGTAGACTGAGTTGAACTTGCGGACTATTTCCCTGGTCTGCTCTATCATAGGCTCCTGGTCTTCGCCCACAGGCACCGTCGTGGCCTTGAAGGCGGTGATGTCGGCGGCCTGGCTGATAGGGTAGCAGAAGAATCCGACAGGTGTGCCGGCCTTGTTGTCCTCTCCGCTGTCAGAGAATCCGCGAAGCTGGATCTCCTGCTTCACGGTAGGGTTTCTCTGAAGTCTCTGGACAGTCACGAGGTTCATGTAGAAGAATGTGAGTTCGGTGAGTTCGCTGACCTGTGACTGGATGAAGATGGTGGTCTTCTCCGGGTCAAGTCCTGCAGACATGTAGTCCAGGGCCACCTCTATGATGTTCTGGCGTACTTTCTCCGGGTTGTCGGCGTTGTCGGTCAGAGCCTGGGCGTCTGCGATCATGACGAATATCTTGTCAAAGCTGCCGCTGTTCTGAAGCTCGACCCTTCGTCTGAGCGATCCTACATAATGTCCTATATGAAGTCTTCCGGTCGGTCTGTCGCCGGTCAAAATGATTTTTCCCATTTGTTGTTATCTTGATTGTTAATCCTTTACCTGTGCGAGAGCTTCGCGGATCTTCGCCTCTATCTCGTCGCAGAGCTCCTTGTTGTCGATGAGTATCTGTCTCACGGCGTCGCGGCCCTGTGCGAGCTTCGCGTCGTTGTAGCTGAACCATGAACCGCTCTTGTGGATGATGTCGAACTCGACGGCGAGGTCGCAGATCTCGGATACATGTGAGATGCCTTCACCGTACATGATGTCGAACTCGGCCTTCTTGAAAGGAGGGGCCATCTTGTTCTTCACGACTTTCACCCTTGTGCGGCTTCCAGTGGCGTCCTCGCCGTCCTTGAGCTGTGTGGTGCGTCTGACATCGATGCGGACTGAGGCGTAGAACTTGAGGGCGTTTCCGCCGGTGGTCGTCTCAGGGTTTCCGAACATCACGCCTATCTTCTCGCGCAGCTGGTTGATGAAGATGCAGCAGGTGTTGGTCTTGGAGATGTTCGCAGTGAGCTTGCGGAGGGCCTGGCTCATGAGGCGGGCCTGAAGACCGACCTTGTTGTCACCCATTTCGCCTTCGATCTCAGCCTTGGGGGTGAGTGCGGCGACAGAGTCGATGACAACGATGTCGATGGCTCCCGAACGGATGAGGTTGTCGGCAATCTCGAGGGCCTGCTCGCCATTGTCAGGCTGTGAGATGAGAAGGGTCTCGAGGTTCACTCCGAGAGCCTTGGCGTAGCTTCTGTCAAATGCGTGCTCCGCATCGATCATTGCGGCTATGCCGCCCAGTTTCTGAGCTTCCGCGATGGCGTGGATGGCGAGGGTGGTCTTTCCGCTGGACTCCGGTCCGTAGATCTCGATGATCCTTCCGCGTGGATATCCTCCGATGCCGAGGGCGTGGTCGAGCGCGACTGATCCGCTCGGGATGACCTGCACGTCGAACTGAGGCTGGTCGCCCAGTTTCATGATAGTACCCTTTCCGTAGTCCTTCTCGATCTTGTCGATGGTCGCCTGGAGCGCCTTCAGCTTGGCGGCGTTCAGTTCGGCGGCGTTGTTTTCAACTTCTTTTGCCATGATATTGATAGTTTTTTATTGTTTTCTGTCGATGGAGACCTTGCGGCTGAGACAAAGTTATCAAAACGCTTCCATTCTCCAAAGCTTTTGCAAAGATATTTACATCTTGAGCCAAACGAAGGCACAAGGTAAGTATTTTGACAACAAATCTCTTTTTTTGTATATTTGTATCCAATGGAAAAATGACAAGGATGCAGAAGATCAAACTTCTTGGAAAGACTCCTGACGAACTGAAGGAGATAGCCATCGCGGCCGGCCTTCCGGCTTTCACCGGGAAGCAGCTCGCGCAGTGGCTGTATGTCAAGCGCGTGAAGTCGTTCGACGAGATGACGAACATCTCGAAGGCGGGGCGCGAGAAGCTCTCCCGGTCCTATGAGGTGGGTGTCAGCGCGCCTGTGGGCATGGCTGTGTCCTCTGACGGCACGAAGAAGTATCTTTTCCCTGTCAGCTGCGTGCGCTTGAATGCGCTGAACGCCTATGAGACCGCCCCTGACGATGAGTTCGAGTCCGCCGCCATCGAAGCCGTGATGATCCCGGACGACGACAGGAAGACTCTGTGCGTGTCCTCGCAGTCAGGCTGCCGCATGGGCTGCAAGTTCTGCATGACGGGACGTCAGGGTTTCCACGGTCATCTTTCCGCCGCCGACATCCTTTCCCAGTTCATAGCGGTGGATGAGTGCCACGAACTCACGAATGCTGTGTTCATGGGCATGGGCGAGCCTCTCGACAACTATGAGAACGTGATGCGGGCCATCGAGGTCCTGACCGCTGACTGGGGTTTCGCCTGGAGCCCGAAACGCATAACACTGTCTTCCATCGGCGTCATTCCGAACCTGAAGAGATATCTGGACAGTTCGCGCTGCCATCTGGCCATCAGCCTCCACGACCCTTTCCCTGAGGAGAGACGGGAACTGATGCCTGTGCAGAAGGCATATCCGGTGGAGGATGTCCTGCGTCTCATAAGGCAGTATGATTTCTCAGGACAGAGGAGGGTGAGCTTCGAGTACACGATGTTCGCCGGCCTCAATGACACCAAACGGCATGAGGACGCGCTCATCCGCATGCTCGGAGGGCTCGAGTGCCGCGTGAACCTCATCCGGTTCCACAAGATCCCCGACTTCCCGTATGAATCGTCTTCTCTGAAGATAATGGAGAATTTCCGCGACCGGCTCAACGCTCACGGGATCACCTGCACCATCCGTTCTTCGAGAGGGGAGGACATACTTGCGGCCTGCGGCATGCTGGCCGGCAGTCACGGGAAGCCCGCTGACGGGCAATGACCACAACACCATAAGACAATGAAAAAGTTCCTGAAATTCTTCGTTGTCCTGAGCCTGAACCTGCTTTCACTCCTTCCTGCCGCAGCGCAGGTGGACTTCCAGAGCTGTGATCCGGCGGGGGATTCCGTCGTGGTGGCGCAGATGCGCCGCCGGATGGACTATATCCGCCGTCACCGTCCGACCGTGGCCCTTGTCCTGAGCGGAGGAGGTGCCAAAGGTGCGGCCCATGTGGGTGCCATCCGCTATCTGGAGGAGCTCGGCATCCCGGTCGACATGGTCATCGGCACCAGCATGGGAGGCCTGGTGGGCGGTCTGTACTCCGTAGGCTATTCCCCTGACTACATGGCGGAGCTTCTGTCATCGCTGGACTGGAGCCTCATACTTAGCGACCGCATACCGCAGGACCTCATCTCCTACCAGCAGAAGAAATACAAGGAGAAATACGTTCTTTCCATCCCTTTCTACTATTCGAAGGACAGTTTCTTGAGCTCCAGAGGGGGCGAAGACTCCTATCCTGAAACGGACGGACACCTCCACCTGGGAGCCGATGATGAAGAAGGGGACCGTACCTTGAGGCAGAATCTTTTCGGAAGCCTCCCTTCCGGCTATATATTCGGCCACAATGTCAACAATGTGTTCAGCCGTCTGACCGTGGGATACCAGGACGAGATGGATTTCGCCGAACTTCCGATCCCATTCTTCTGCGTGGCGGCGGAACTGGTCTCGGGCAAGGCGAAACTCTGGCATCACGGCAAGCTCAACACCGCCCTGCGCTCCACGATGTCCATACCGGGCATCTTCGCTCCGGTGAGGACTGACGGGATGATCCTTGTGGATGGTGGCATGAGGAACAACTATCCTACCGACATCGCAAAGGCGATGGGGGCGGACATAGTGATAGGGGTTGAACTGTCCGACGACTCCATGACCTATTCCGACATAAACAATATCGCCGACATGGCCTGGCAGGTGGTGGACATACTCGGGCGCGACTCTTTCGAGAAGAACATCTCCATCCCGGATGTGACCATCAAGCCTTATCTGGAGGGATACAACATGATGAGCTTCGACTCGGAGAGCATAGGCATCATCATCCAGCGTGGATACGAGGCCGCCGTCGAGGCGACGGAAGGCCTGGAGGCCATCAAGAGGAGGACCGGGGACGATGTCGTGGAGTTCCACAATCCGCCTGCCGTGGATATCGGTGAGGTTCCGGTGAGGATATCAGGAATCCAGTTCTCAGGCGTGAATCCCGATGAGATGAACTACCTCCTCGGCAAACTGGAGATACGCCGTGGTGACTACGTGTACAAGGAGGATGTCGAGAATGCAGTCGCCACAATCTTCGCCACAAAGTCGTTCGACTATGTGAACTACGAACTTCTCAAAGATGGCGAGTCATATGTTCTGAACATCCTTTGCAAGAAAGGGCCTGTCCATCAGGTGGGTCTTGGCGGCCGTTTCGACAGCGAGACCATGGTTTCCGCCATAGTAAACCTGGGTTTCAATGTCCACCATGTGGAAGGGTCGTCCTTGGATTTCACCGCCAAGGTCGCTTCGAACCCATATCTTGACCTCCATTATGTCTACAAGTTCCCAAAGCTCCCTACTTTCAACATCGATGTCACAGGAGCATACACCGATGTGAACCTCTTCAACATGGGAGCGGCCCCGCGTGTGAACTTCAAGTACTGGAAGACCAGTCAGAAGGTCTTCTTCTCGGACATGAACTGGAAGAAGTCGGACATTCAGTTCGGTATCAGGAACGACTTCTACAATGTCACGTCCCTCCTTTCCGAGAGTTATATCCCGGAGGAGTATGACATCGCCTCCCTCAAGACTGATTTTGTGACCGCATACTTCAATGCGCTCCGTGACACTTTCGATGACGGGTACTATCCGTCTAAAGGCCACAGGGCGGTGTTCTCCTACAACTACGTGTTGGGGAACGAGAACCAGGAGATGGGTCCGCTGCACATTTTCAGCCTCGACATGAGAAAGGTGGTCAAGGGAGGACGGTATTTCGACTTCATCCCGTCACTTAGTTCGAGGATGATATTCGGTGACAATGCACCTTTCGCTCTCATGAACCTGGCCGGAGGCAGGATGGCAGGCCGCTATCTGGAGCAGCAGATGCCTTTCATCGGCGTCAGCTACGCCACTCCGCTGCAGGCGAAGATGATCATGGCAGGAATGGATTTCCGCTTCCATCTGAGCAGGAACAACTACCTCTCGCTGGTGGCGGAGGCGGTTAAGGACTCTGACGTCCTGGACCCTGACCTGCTGCTGTCAGGCGACATCCTGATAGGTTGCGGACTGGAGTATGGCTACGACTCCATCCTTGGCCCGATTAAAATGAACATCCACTGGTCCAATCTGACGCACTCCGTGGGCGCCTATCTGGGCATGGGCTTTGATTTCTAGATATGGAAAAAGATAAGGTGCTGCTTTCACTGCAGAACCTCTGCATGAAGAGGGAGTGCTGCAGTTCTGAGATACTCAAGAAGGCCACGGCCGCTCTTGAAGGCGATGCCGTCGCCGCGCAGGAGGTGCTGGAGTCACTGGTGGCCGACAAGTTTGTCGATGACGCCCGCTATGCCGCCGCTTTCGCCCGCGAGAAGTCTTCATTGACGGGCTGGGGTCCGGCGAAGATCAGATATGCCCTGATGATGAAAGGGATAGCCAGGGAGGCCGTCACCGCCGCTCTGGGGGAGATAGACGCTGACGCCGCCGTTGCGAAGCTGGAGAAGCTGGTCACAGCGAAATACAGGACGCTGAAGGGCGATCCGTATGAGAAGTTCAAGCTGATAAAGTATGCGCTCTCTCGCGGATATGACTACAGCGAAGTGGCTCCGGTGGTGGAAAGGATATTGACGCAGTCCTTGAGCGAGGAGAACCAGTGAGGGATCTCGATCCCGAAAGTCTTCTTTACGAGAGCCTTGTCCAGAACTGAATAGTGGGGCCTTCTCGCCTTTGTAGGGTACTCCCAGGTGTGGCATGGGTTCACCTTGCACTTGTGCCCGCACAGGTCGTTAATCGCTACTGCGAAGTCGTACCATGATATGCAGCCCTCGTCCGTGAAATGGTATACTCCTGTCCTGTCCAGCATGTCCTCACAGATGATCTTCATTATGAGTCCAGCCAGGTCTGCGGCGTATGTCGGTGACCCTATCTGGTCGGCGACGACATTGAGGCTGGCGTTCAAGCCGGTCAGGCGCATCATAGTCTTCACAAAGTTGTTCCCGTAAGGGGAGTAGAGCCATGCGGTCCTGAAAATGAGATACTTGCATCCCGAACTGATGATGGACTTCTCGCCTGCGTACTTGGTGACGCCGTATGCTCCGAGAGGGTTCGGGGCGTCGGTCTCCACATAAGGAATGTGGTTGTCCCCCTGGAAGACATAGTCGGTGGATACATGGATCAGGGTGGCTTTCCTCTCCTTGGCGACAGCCGCAAGATTCGCGGCGGCGGTGTGGTTCAGAAGGTCTGCGAAAGCGAGGTCGCTCTCCGCCTTCTCCACATTCGTGTAAGCGGCGCAGTTCACGATCACGTCCACATTCTCCGACTCGGCCGTGATGCGCACGGCGTCGATGTTGGTGATGTCCAGATAGACTGTTTCGACGCCTGCCACCTGCGAGACGTCAGTGAAGATGAAATTGTGCGCGCTGCCTTTGGACGCATTCCTTATTTCAGTGCCGAGCTGACCGTTGGCACCAGTCACGAGAACGTTCATGATATTGCCTTTTTCTATTTCGCAAAGATACATATTTTCATATTGATTGGGAGACTGTGGAACAATTTTTCTATTTTTGTGCAAATGTGTTTTTATGACAGGCAAGGAACAGGGACAGGCTGTGCGGCCGACCATTTTTCTATATACTGACGGTGCTTCCAGCGGCAATCCCGGCCCCGGAGGATACGGAGTGGTGCTCAAGTGCGGGAACCTCCGCAAGGAGATGTCAGGCGGTTTCGCCTGCACCACTAACAACCGCATGGAACTTCTGGCGGTGATCACCGGACTCGAGGCTGTCAAGTGGGATGATGCTGTCGTGGAGGTGTACAGTGACTCCAGCTATGTGGTGAAGGCTGTCAATGAGGGATGGCTTCAGAACTGGCAGGTGAGGGGATGGAAGAAAGTGAAGAATGTGGACCTCTGGATGCGCTTCCTGGAGGTATACAGGCGTCACAGGGTCACTTTCCACTGGTTGAAAGGCCATGCCGGGCATCCGGAGAACGAGAGGTGCGACGCTCTGGCTGTGGCTGCCGGAGCCGGTGCTTTCGAGAGAGGTGAGGTTCTTCCTCAGGACAGCGGATTCCTCTCTGAAACAGAAGAAAATTTACTATCTTTGTAAGAATATCATAACAGAACAGAAATATGCAGAACAACAATAAGAAGATCGTCGTGGGCATCACCCAGGGTGACGGCAACGGAATCGGTTACGAGGTCATCATAAAGGCTCTCGCCGATGCCCGGATACTCGAGGCTTTCACCCCTGTCATATACGGATCTTCAAAGCTCTTCGGATTCTACAAGAAGACCATACACAATCTCGACCAGATAGACACGAATGTCATAATGTCGGCGAAGGACGCCCACCAGAAGAGGGTGAACATCGTGAACTGCCTCCCGGACAATGTATATGTGGAGCCTGGTCAGCCGAGCCCTGATTCCGCGAAGGCGGCCATCGCCTCGCTCGAGTGCGCGGTGCGCGACCTCAAGCAAGGGGCCATCGACGTGCTGGTGACAGGTCCTGTCAACAAGAAGGTCATGTCCTCGCAGGGATTCGGTTTCACTGGACATACAGAGTATCTCGAAGATGCCTTCGGTGTCAAGGACGTGACAATGTTCATGATAAGCGAAAGACTCAAGATAGGCGTAGTGACGGGCCATATCCCTCTCAGAGAGGTGCCTGACAGCATTTCCGAGGAGAAGATCATGAGCAAGCTCCGCCTTATGAACGCTTCCCTGAAGCGCGATTTCTGCGTGGACTCCCCGAGGATAGGTGTGCTCAGCCTGAACCCTCACAGCGGAGACGGAGGACTTCTCGGTGACGAGGAGGACAGAATCATCGCCCCTGCCATCCGAAAGGCCGTCGACGAGGGCATCGAAGCTTTCGGCCCTTATTCTCCTGACGGATATTTCGGATCAGGTATGTACACCCGCTTCGACGCCACTCTCGCCATGTACCACGACCAGGGACTCGAACCGTTCAAGGCCATCGCCTTCGAGGACGGCGTGAACTTCACCGCCGGTCTTCCAGTAGTGCGCACGTCTCCTGACCACGGCACCGCCTACGATATGGCGGGAAGGGACGAGGCCGACCCTCGTTCAATGATGTCCGCCATCTTCGCGGCCATAGACATTTTCCGTCACCGCCAGGAATATGACGCTCTTCATGCAGGAAAGATGAAGGAGAGAGTGCTTGATGACGCAGAGAAGCCTGTTCGTCCGGGCAGACCTCAGATCGCCTAGCCTATGGAAGTCATCAGAACAGCCATCCCTGACGTGGTCATCATAGAACCCCGCATCTTCAAGGATGCCAGAGGCTATTTCTTCGAGTCATGGTCGCAGCGCGAGTTCGACGAGAAGGTGCGTCCAGTCCGTTTCATCCAGGACAATGAAAGCAGTTCCTCCTACGGCGTGGTCCGCGGTCTGCATTTCCAGAAGGGACATTTCAGCCAGAGCAAGCTAGTGCGTGTGGTCGAGGGCTCGGTCCTCGATGTGGCCGTGGACATCCGTCGCGGCAGCCCTACTTTCGGGCAGCACGTCGCCGTTGAACTGACTGCGGAGAACCACAGGCAGCTTTTCATCCCGCGCGGGTTCGCCCACGGGTTCAGCGTCCTCTCCGACCATGTCCTTTTCCAGTACAAGTGCGACAACTTCTACGCCCCTCAGGCGGAGTCCGCCCTGGCCTGGGATGACCCTGACCTCGGGATAGACTGGAGGGTGCGTCCGGAGGATGTCATTCTGTCCGAAAAGGACAGCCACCATCCCGCTTTTGCCGAAGGCAAGGATTTCTTTGACTTTTCCGTGGATTTATACGCTTAGTTAAAAGGTTTTTATCAAGAAAATTCTTGATTAAAAAATTTTAATTGATTAAAATTGTAACCAGTAGTAGTATTTACAAGGTTAATTTATGAAGATAGCTCTTATCGGATACGGCAAGATGGGGCATATGATCGAGGAGATCGCCAGGTCCCGTGGACACGAGATTGTCAGCATCATCGATGTGGACAACATCTCCGATTTCGACAGTGACGCGTTCAGGAACGCCGATGTCGCCATCGAGTTCTCGATGCCGTCCGCAGCATACGACAATGTCAAGAAAGCTGTTGCCGCAGGCGTCAAGGTCGTCAGCGGCACCACTGCATGGTTCCCGCAGCACCGTGAGGAGATGGAGGATATGTGCAGCAATGGCGGCACCCTTTTCTGGAGCAGCAACTTCAGCATCGGAGTGTATGTCTTCTCCGCCGTCAACAGCTATCTTGCGAAACTTATGAACAATTTCCCGGGCTACGACGTGGCCATGGACGAGGTTCATCACTGTCACAAGCTCGATTCTCCGAGCGGCACCGCCATCACCCTGGCCGAAGGCCTGCTGGCGCAGCTTGACCGCAAGGGCGGCTGGGTCAACGAACTTGCTCCGCTCGGCGAGACAGAGTCTTTCAAGACTCCGGAGCAGGGGAGCGACCTCACCATCTACAGTTACAGGCATGATGAGGTGCCTGGCATCCATACCATCCGCTACGAGAGTGACGCCGACCGCATCGTGATCACCCATGACGCAAAGAGCCGCAGAGGTTTCGCCCTCGGTGCTGTCATGGCCGCGGAATATGCAGCGGACCATTCCGGCCTTCTCGGCATGGATGACCTTTTCAAGGACCTTCTTAACAAATAAAGGATATGAAAGTATTGAAGTTCGGCGGATCGTCAGTAGGTTCCGCCCAAAGGATGATGAACGTAGCACGCCTCATTGATGACGGCGAGCAGAAGATTGTGGTTCTGTCGGCCATGTCCGGCACCACCAATTCACTGGTGGAGATAGGAAACTACTACTCGAACGGCAACCAGCAGGGTGCCGCCGACGTGATAGTCTCCCTCGAGTCCAAATACTCCAAACACGTATCCGAACTCTACTCCACTGAGGAGTACAGGAAGAAGGCATGGGATGTCCTCAGCGAGATTTTCGCATTCCTCCGCTCCTTCGCTGGCAAGAACTTCGGTCCTAAGGAGGAGAAGGCCATACTCGCGCAGGGTGAGATCATGTCCACGAACATGTTCACCTTCTATCTCCAGGAGATCGGGAAAGATGTCTGTCTGCTCCCGGCCCTTGACTACATGCGCATAGATTCGTCCGCCGAGCCTGACCTTCCGTACATCACAGAGCACCTCGGAGCCCTTCTGGCTGAGAACAAGGCGTATCTCTACATCACCCAGGGCTATATCTGCAGGAATTCATCAAATGACTATGACAATCTCCAGCGTGGTGGTTCCGACTACAGCGCATCCCTCGTGGGTGCCGCCATCGGCGCCGAGGAGATTCAGATATGGACTGACATCGACGGTATGCACAACAATGACCCGCGTGTCGTTGACAACACGAAGGCTGTCCGCCATATACATTTCGAGGAGGCTTCCGAGCTGGCATATTTCGGTGCGAAGGTGCTTCACCCGACCTGCATCCAGCCTGCCAAGTACGCCAACATCCCTGTCCGCATCCTCAATACGATGCAGCCTGAGGCTGAAGGCACCCTCATCAACAATGAACTCGAG
This sequence comes from Candidatus Cryptobacteroides sp., assembly GCA_045599725.1. GTDB lineage: Bacteria > Bacteroidota > Bacteroidia > Bacteroidales > UBA932 > Cryptobacteroides. The sequence goes on from JAZRWN010000079.1 coordinate 20,916, forward strand.
ATCGGTCAGATCAAGGCTGTCGCCGCAAAGGACAACATCGCCGCTATCCGCATCAAGTCTTCAA
>JAZRWN010000080.1:0-3184 GCA_045599725.1 Candidatus Cryptobacteroides sp.
TATGTGTGCCAGCCGAGGTCGTCATAGCTGTACCAGGTGAGGTACTTGCCTGCAGGGGACACACTCGGAGAGCCGTTGAGTTTCTTGAAAAGTTCAGTCTTCGCTCCGGTTTCCATGTTTACCAGATAAGCATCGCAGAAAGTGTTGCTGTCCCATGTGGAACTGATCTGGTAAGGCTTGTTGTCCAGAAGCAGGCAGGTGGCATTCTCCGCACCGTCAATGTATCTGACGCTTGCGGTGATCTCGTCACTGAGTTGGATGATGTTGTGCCTGTTTGAAGCAAGGTTGATGACAGAAGGGTAGGTGGCTGTCTTCAGCTGAGACAGGCGCGCCTTCTGGATAGGAGGAGTCATATAGATGTCGTATGCCCAGATGTCAAGCTGTGCTGTCTCGAAGTCCACGAGTGTAGTGTCATGAGGAGGCATGCATTCTGCCACTCCGAGAAGGAGGCGGCTGGAGTTCCTGGAGAAGAACGGGGCGCTGTTCTCAGTGACGCAGAGACCGTCCGCAAGTTTGTAGTCCTGTGGGACAAGTTCCTCGATGTTGCGTTTCATGGTCGCTTTCCTGCCCTTTCCTGTCACGATTTCCTCGTAGATGTTGACGGAGCAACGCTTGTTTCCGGTAGCGTTAGTGTCGGTTGAGGCGAGGAACGCGAACTTGGTCCCTTCTTCGTTGAATGTCGGCAGGGAGTAGAACCTTTTTCCTTCGGAAATACTAGTCCTTGACATGTCAGGAAGGTCGAACAGAACGAGTTCATCCTTGGACAAGGAGTCTTTCTTGTCCTTCTTGAACACCACCGCGAGGCGGTTGCCATCCTTGTCAAAAGCATACTTGTCCACATTCCTGAGAGTGTCTGAACGTCCGGAGACCGGATCGAAGATGACGGTTATTTTCTCAGCCTTCGGCTTGGTCTTGACACTGTCCGGGACTTCCTTGGCCCACTCGGTCTGGTATGCTATGACATTATGACCCTCTAGAGCGGTCTTGCTGGCTGAGACATCCGCAATTTTCTTAAGTTCAAGAGTTTCAAGATAAACATAGCCGAGACTGTCCTTCGGCATCTCATCGCTTTTCTTCTTGTCTATCTTTGCCTGCCGTGTGGCGGCAAAAGGTGCCTTGATCGAGAACACGGCCCACTTCCCGTCAGTCGAGAAACTGGTCGCACCTCCGCGTTCGACTTTCAACTCCTGTCCGGTGCCAGTGTTGACGATGAACAATGTGGCGTCTCCTTCCTGAGGTGAAACAGTGTATGCCATGAATTTACCGTCATCAGTGAGGACAGTGTTGCCCACAGTCTGCCAACCATCATATACGCTATGGTCGAGAGGCTTTTTCTGGGCAAATGAGACGGTGCAGACGAGCATGCACGCGGCCAGGATCAGTGAATGGCTTTTCATAGATAATCTTCAAAATAGTTTGTTACTTTCTGCATCAGATGCTCCCTCCAGTCGCCGGCTACATTATGCTCGGAAACAGGATAAGGGAAGTAGTCGAGCTGTACATTCTTTTCGATGCACTCCTGGACAAAACTGAGGGAGTGCTGCCATACCACGGTGTTGTCGATGGCGCCCTGGCAGATGAGGAGCTTGCCCTTGAGATTCGGAACCATGTTTATCAGAGAAGTCTTCGCGAACCCCTCAGGATTGGTTTCCTGATTGTCCATATAGCGCTCTCCGTACATGATTTCATACCATTTCCAGTCAATGACCGGGCCACCGGCCACTCCAACCTTGAATACGTCCGGGTAGTTGGTCATGAGGGATATGGTCATGAATCCGCCGTAGCTCCAGCCGTGGACTCCGATTCTGTCTGCATCCACATATGGCAGGCTGCGGAGCCAGTTGATTCCCACCATCTGGTCTTCCATCTCGGCCTGTCCGCACTGACGGTTTATGGCTTTCTCATAAGCTGCTCCACGATGCTCGGTGCCGCGGTTGTCCTGGACATAAACTATATATCCTTTCTGAGCCATGAGCATTTCCCACATCCGCACACTGCCGAGCCATGTGTCTGTAACCATCTGGGAATGAGGACCTCCATAGACATAGAGAACTACAGGGTATTTCTTGGCCGGGTCGAAATCAACCGGAAGGAACATTCGGTAGTAGTTGTCATATTTTCCGTCTGCGCTCTTGATATTTCCGAATCTGATCTCGCCTGTCCTGTAGCCTTCAAGAGGGTCAGGACTTGCAAAGAGACTACGGACCACCTTGCCGTCAGCGGCGGTGAGATTGACCTTTGTCGGGACATCGAAACAGCTCCAGCTGTCGATGAAATGCTTGCAGTTCGGAGCCATGGAGATATTGTGCCATCCTTCCTCGAAAGTCAGGCGCTGCGGGGCGGATATCTTCGCTTTCGCAAGTTCCTGCTTCTTGTTCTGCTTGATCTCCACGCGGAACAGGTGACTCTCGACTGGAGAGACTTCGGCGGAGTTGTAGTAGACGAACTTGCCGTCGTTGGCAATATAGTCGAGGTCGGCATCGGTGCTGGCGAGCCTTCTGACAGTGCCGAGAGTGTCGCAGAGATAAAGGTTCTTGTATCCGTCCCTGTTGTCGATGCTGTATATGAACTGGTAAGTGTCTTTCAGGAAGAAGAGCGGAGAATAAGGCTCTATCCAGGCGTCGTTGCTCTCGTTCAGGAGATTCCGTACAAAGGAGCCGTCAGAGGCCTTGTACATGTTGAGGTGCATCTCGTGCTGGGCGCGGTTCACGACCTGGACGAAAATGTATCTGTCGTCCGGACTCCAGCTTATGTTCGTGAGGTAGCGTTCGTTATCGAAGTCGGTGACATTCAGATAGATGGTGCTCCCTTTCTCGATATCATAGACGCCGAGGGTGATGTGCTCAGAAGCCATGCCGTTCATGGGATACTTGAAAGTGACAAGTTCCCCCGTGCGGGTCTTGATGTCAAGGATAGGGAAGTCCGTGAGGCGTGACTCGTCATTCCGGTAAAAGCCTATCCTCCTTCCGGAAGGAGACCAGAATATGCCGTTGTTTATGCCGAACTCGTTCCTGCTGACACTCTGTCCGTAGGTGATCTGGTCGCTCACGCTTTCAGCGACGGTGAAAATGGCGCCCTGCGGATTGATGCAGTACAGGCTGTGCCCGACGGTATATGCGTATGAACCTTTGCCGTTGGGAGTTATCTCCTCTGCCTCTCTCGGTATGGATCTGCGCACGGGGTC
>JAZRWN010000081.1:0-2445 GCA_045599725.1 Candidatus Cryptobacteroides sp.
AACAGGCTGGCCGTTTACGAGAAGCTGTGCATTCTTTATCTCAATCTTGCGGAAGCCGGTCTTCACAGGAATGACCTCTTCAGGAGTGCTTACGCGAACGGTGTAGAGATATGGGATCTCCGCGCTCCATTTGTTCACGGACGGAGCTTCAAGAGTCAGTTCGGCATTGGCGGAAACCGCTGACTTGGAGTCGATCACATTGCCGGAGGCATCAAGAAGGTCGACATTGAGAGCGAGCTTGGAGTTCGCGGTGACCTTCACCTTGAGCGAGCCGTCAGTATAGGATGCATCGAGGTCAGGAGTGACCTGAATGTCCTCGACATGCTTCTTCGGCCTTGCATACAGATAGCTGTCACGGGCAAAGCCGCAAAGACGGAAGAAGTCCTGGTCCTCGAGATATGAGCCGTCGCACCAGCGGAAAATCTGGAAGGCGAAAAGGTTCTTCTCACCAGGCTTGATGAACTTGGTGATGTCGAACTCGCAGTCAAGCTTGCTGTCCTCGCTGTAGCCGACGAACTTGCCGTTGATCCAGACATAAATATTTGAAGTCACTGAACCGAAATGTGCGAAAACTTCCTTGCCTGACCATGAAGCAGGAATCTGAATCTCCTTTCTGTAAGAGCCCACGTGGTTGTTCTTCACAGGAATCTTCGGCGGCTCGGACTTGAACTGGTTTCCCCATGCGTAACCGTTGTTCACATACAGCGGGTCACCATATCCGTTGAGCTCCCAGATGCCAGGTATAGGCATTGTCCCCCAGCCCTTGTCGTTGTAATCCTGTTTCCAGAAATCCGCAGGCCGGCAGTCAGCATCATTCACCCAGTTGAAAGCCCACTCCCCATGCAATGTCATGAAGTTGGAAGAATTTTCCGGGACAGCGGCGGCTGCGGCATCAGCGGACTCGTATGCGAAATAACTTGCATGCATGGGAGCACGGTTGACCTCGTTGACTCTCGGGTCCCGCCACTCATTGAAAGTCTGAGCGTATGAAAGTAAAGGAATTAACGCCATCAAGGCGGAGAACAGAAGTTTTCTCATGATATTAAAATGTATGGTTTCTTCGCGAAGTTACTAATTATTCTTGTTATATTTGAAGCTGATAAATGCAATTTTATGATATCAAAAACTAACGACATGAAAAAACTCGCACTTTTGTCAACCATTCTCCTGTGCGGTGCACTTGCAGCTCAGCCGAAGACTGTCAGCAGCCCTGACGGCAGGATCAAAGTCACCGTGGCAGAAAATGCCTTCTATTCCATCGAACTTGACGGGAAGGCCATTCTCGAATCATCAAAACTTGGCTTCAAGTCCAACAGAGGTGATTTCACAACCACTGTCATGACAGATGCCGTTGAAGGCAGCATCAGCTACGATTATACACTGAACCGCATAAAGAAGGGGGCCATCAAGCATGACGCCAACACTCTTGTCTGCACGTTCAGCATCCCGAAGAAGGAAGAGCCTCAGGCTGCAGGTCCTCAGTTCAGACGCAGAAGAGAAGTTCCACAGTTCTACAAGGTGGAGTTCAGGGTCAGCGACAGCGACGTTGCGTTCAGGTATGTCCTTGACAACCCGTCATGGGCAAGCGTAAAGATATATGAGGAGGAGACATTCTTCAATTTCCCTGAGAACACCACCACTTTCCTCACCCCGCAGAGCGACGCTATGGTAGGCTGGCAGCGTACGAAGCCAAGCTATGAAGAGTACTACGCACTCGACAAGCCTCTCAAGGAGAAATCAGAGTTCGGACATGGCTTCACCTTCCCTTGCCTTTTCAAGGTAGGTGAGGACGGCTGGGCGCTCATCAGCGAGTCCGGCACCAGCGGCAAGTATTGCGGCTGCAGGCTTCTTGACTGGAAGGAAGGCGGATTCCAGATCGGTCTCCCGATGCCTGAAGAGAACGAAGGACTCGGTTCCATCGAGCCTGCATTCTCTCTTCCTGGATCCACTCCTTGGCGTACAATCGCCATCGGAAGCACCCTCAAGCCTATCGCAGAGAGCACTGTCACATGGGACGTAGCCGAGCAGCTCTACGAGCCGAGCATCGACTACAAGTTCGGCAAGAGCACCTGGAGCTGGATCGTCTGGCAGGATGCATCCTGCAACTGGGATGACCAGGTCACTTTCATCGACCTCGCGCACGACCTGAACTTCCAGTATATCCTCATCGATGCCGGCTGGGACCAGAATATCGGCTATGAGAAGATGTCCGAGCTCATCAAGTACGCCAACTCAAAGAACGTGGACGTATTCCTCTGGTACTCATCAAGCGGTTACTGGAATGACATCTACCAGAGCCCTGTCAACAGGATGGATGACCCTATCATCCGCAAGAAGGAGATGAAATGGCTGCACGACAACAATGTCAAGGGCATCAAGTGCGACTTCTTCGGCGGCGACAAGCAGGAGACCATGCGCATCTACGAGGGTATCCTCAGCGACGCC
>JAZRWN010000082.1:0-4639 GCA_045599725.1 Candidatus Cryptobacteroides sp.
CTATGAGTGGTAAATTGTTTTTGATTGACGGTCACGCCCTTATCTTCAAGATGTACTATGCATTCCTGAGGCGCCCCATGGTGAATTCGAAGGGCATGGACACATCTGTTCTCTTCGGCTTCACCAAGTATCTTCTGGAGATGGTGGAGAGGGAGAAACCTACTCATCTGGCAGTGGCGTTCGACCCTCCGGGAGGAACTTTCAGAAATGAGATGTATCCTGCATACAAAGCGAACCGCCCTGATACACCGCAGCTTATAATCGATGCCCTGGATCCTCTTACCGAGATATGCCAGGCCATGAACATACCGGTGCTGATGATCAAGGGTTTTGAAGCCGACGATGTCATCGGCTCCATGGCCCTGCGCTCTGCTGCTGAGGGATTCGATGTGTACATGGTCACTCCGGACAAGGATTACGGCCAGCTGGTCGGACCTCATGTCTTTCAGTACAAGCCGGGGAAGGCCGGTGGTGACGATGAAGTCATAGGTCCTGCCGAGGTATGTGCCAAGTATGGCATCTGCGACCCTCTCAAGGTGATCGACATGCTGGCTATCTGCGGCGATACCGCCGATAACGTCCCCGGTGTGAAAGGCGTGGGAGAAGTAGGAGCGGCCAAGTTGATCGCCAAGTATGGAAGCGTGGAAAGCATTTACGATCATCTGGACGACCTGTCCGAGCGTCAGCGCGCGATGTTCGAGGACGCCAGGGGCCACATCGCTCTCAGCAAGGCGCTTGTCACCATCAAGACTGATATCCAGCTCGAGACTGCGGCCGAAGATATGGTCATGAACATGGATTTCAACCCGTCCATAGCCGATCTCTTCGAAAAATATGAATTCAACTCACTCAAGCGCTTCATCGCCCATGTGCAGCCCGCCTCCCCGTCGGCAAAGCGGGATAAGGAGATCAATGTGGTGAAGGTTTCCGCAGAGGATATCATGTCTATTGCCCGCAGCAAGGGCAAGTGCGCCATTGTCACCGATGCTTCAGGCAATGGCATTTTCGATACCGTGACGAAAGTCACAGTGGCCGCAGGAGATGAAAATGAAGTGAAGGTGGCCGAAGCTGCGCCTGAGTATTTCAAGGATTTGCTTGAGGACGCTGCTGTCACCAAGAACGGATATGGCTTGAAATTGCAGATCAGCCAGCTTCTTCAAAGCGGAGTGTCTCTCGAAGGCAGTCTGGTGGATGTGGAACTGGTACATTATATCTTGAATCCCGAGCGCAGTCACTCTCTCGATGTTCTGGCCCGCAACTACTTGGATATCAGTTTGGATGTGGAGAAACAGGACGATGACACCGCAGGGTCACTGTTCGGCGAAAGCGATTTCTCGGACGAAGCGGAGGTCAGGGACCGCTCGCGCGAGACCGCTGCGCTTCTGCTTGTCGCAGACAAGGTCGTCGCCGAACTTGAAGTGGCGGGGATGGCGGAACTGTATCATAGTGTGGAAGAGCCGCTCATCGGAGTCCTTGCGAGAATGGAACGCAACGGAGTGAAGGTTGACCTGAATTCTCTCTCCGAGTTCGCGCAGGCATTGAGGCGCTCCACCATGGAGCGTGAAGCGGAAGTCCGCGCTCTCGCCGGGGAGCCTGCGCTGAATGTGTCTTCGCCGAAACAGATAGGTGAGGTCCTGTTTGAGAAAATGAAGCTTGACCCGAAGGCTAAGAAGAGTTCCAAGGGTAGTTGGAGCACTGACGAAGAGACCTTGCTTGAACTTTCGGACCGCAGTCCGATCATTGACGCCATCCTGGACTACCGGGCCACGAAGAAGCTTCTTTCGACATATATCGAACCTTTCCCGTCCTATGTGTCACCGGTAGACGGACGCATACATACCACTTTCAATCAGGCGCTTACCTCGACGGGAAGACTTTCTTCATCCAATCCGAACCTTCAGAACATCCCTGTCCGCACCGAACGCGGCAAGGAGATACGCAAGGCTTTCGTGGCAGAAAGGCCGGGTGACCTGATCATGTCCGCGGACTACTCGCAGATAGAGCTCAGGATCATGGCGCATCTCAGCTGCGACACGCATCTTGTCGACGCTTTCCGCAAGGGGCTTGATGTACATGCGGCCACGGCATCCAAGATTTTCGGCATCGCCCTTGAGGACGTCACTTCAGACCAGAGAAGAATCGCCAAGACAGCGAATTTCGGGATCATGTACGGCATATCGGCCTTCGGTCTGTCTCAGAGGCTCCGCTGCCCGAGGTCTGAGGCGAAGAAAATCATTGACGACTATTTCGCTTCCTTCCCGTCCATACGCTCGTTCATCGACGACACAGTAGCGATGGCGAGGGAGACCGGTTATGTGGAGACACTGTTCGGGCGAAGAAGATATATCAACGATATCAACTCGAAGAACGCCACTGTGCGAGCTCTTGCCGAGCGCAATGCGGTCAATGCACCTATCCAGGGCACTTCGGCTGATATTATAAAGATAGCTATGGCGCGTATTGACAGCAGGATGCAGTCTGAAGGCCTGAAGAGCAGGATGGTGCTTCAGATACATGATGAACTGCTGTTTGAGGTTGTGTCGGAAGAAAAGGAGGTTATCAAGAATATTGTTAAATCCGAGATGGAGAATGTCATATCACTGTCCATCCCGCTTACTGTAGAATGCGATTATGGAACAAACTGGCTCGAATCCCATTAATGATCTGGTAAAGGAGGCTGTCGCAGGCAACGGTACCGCCTTCACCGCTTTGTGGGACCTGCATATCGACTCGTTGAGGTCTTTTGTCAAAAACTGGCTGAAGAACCTTGATGACCTGTATGTAGATGACATTTGCAGCCGTAGTTTCGAAAAGGCTTTCCGGCAGATAAGTGCGTATGACCCGCAGAAGAGCCAGTTCATCACCTGGCTGCGAACCATAGCGCGGAATACGGCTCTGGATATGCTCCAGCATGAGAACAGGTTGCATAGCCAGGTCATTTCCATCGATGATGACAGCCGGCAGATATATGTGGTGGAGAGCATTGCGGACCAGGTGGACACTCCGCTGGAATCCATCATAAGGACTGAAGACCGTGAGGAGACTCAGGGCTACATAGACAAGCTTCCTTCGCTTTACAGGGAGATAGCGTACAAGCGCTTGGTGGAAGGGAAGCAGTACAAGGAGATAGCGGATGAGATGCAGATGGAACTGAACACGGTCCGCACGCGCATCCGCCGTGCCAAAGCAATCATGGACAAGATGAAGAAGGAGGATGACGAGTCATGAACTTTGAAGGATTCAAGCATATATTGATGACGGAGTTCCCGGATGTGACAGAGAAGCAGCTGTCGCAGTTCCGTGACATGGAAGCGCTGTATCTGGACTGGAACTCGAAGATCAACGTTATCTCCAGAAAGGATGTTGATGGGTTCTATGCCCACCATGTCCTCCATTCTTTGGGCATTGCCGCCTTTTGGCGGCGGGAGAACGCGTTCGAGACTAATGAGGGCGCAACTGTCCTTGACCTCGGGACAGGGGGAGGCTTCCCGGGAATTCCCCTCGCGGTCATGTACCCGCAGATGCAGTTCACACTTTGCGACAGCATAGGCAAGAAGATCCTGGTGGTGAAAGAAGTGGCAGCGGCACTTGGCCTCGAGAATGTCACGGCTGTCAATGCACGTGCCGAGGCCCTGCCTGGCAAGTTTGATGCGGTGGTGTCGAGGGCTGTGACCTCTCTGGACAACTTCTACCCCTGGGTGAAAGGGAAGTTCGAAAGGGGCGTCTTCTATTTGAAAGGCGGAGACATCAACGAAGAAATTCACACTCTGATGAGCCGTGAGCGGATGAGGAAGGGGAGCGTCAGTACATGGAGGCTGGACAATTGGCTCACAGACGAGTATTACAAGGAGAAATTTGTTATACAAATATTATTATAACCAACTTATCTTCAGACATTTATGAAAATGTTTACTAAAATCGCCGGTTTGGCTGCAGCTGTGGTGCTGATGGCATCATGCAGTGGCAGCAAGGATTATGAGTATCCTTACCTGAACCCGAAGCTCTCCATCGACAAGAGAGTTGAAAACTTGATTTCTCTCCTGACTCCGGAAGAGAAGATCGGACTTATGATGAATGGCTCAATCTCTGTTGAGAGACTGGACATTCCTGCTTACAACTGGTGGAATGAGGCTTGCCACGGAATCTGCTATGATGATGTGACTGTGTTCCCTCAGAACATCGGCCTTGCCGCCACATTCGACCCTGCGCAGCAGTATGAAATCTATACTGCCGTATCCGATGAGGCTCGTGCTGTCTGGAACACAACAGACCACCACGATCTGACCAGAACCACTCCTAACGGAAACATCTGGCATCAGGGACTCTCATTCTGGTGCCCGAACATCAACATCTTCCGTGACCCTAGATGGGGACGCGGCCAGGAGACAGCAGGTGAGGACCCTTATCTTTCTTCAGTCATGGGCACCGAGACCGTAAAGGGTATGCAGGGCAATGACAAGAAGTATTACAAGACCCATGCTTGCGCAAAGCATTATGCAGTGCACAGCGGACCGGAGCCGCTCCGCCACCAGTTCGACGTCACTGTCTCCATGAGAGACCTCTGGGAGACCTATCTTCCTGCATTCAAGTCCCTCGTTGTCGAAGGGAACGTTCAGGAGGTCATGTGCGCATACCACCG
>JAZRWN010000083.1:0-3375 GCA_045599725.1 Candidatus Cryptobacteroides sp.
TCGTCGTCTCCGTGCTGGTGGGAATAGCCCTGACGCTGCCGATCTCGTCCGCTGCAATCTGTGCCGCACTCGGGCTCACAGGTCTTGCCGGAGGTGCAGCTCTGGCCGGATGCTGCGCACAGATGGTTGGTTTCGCTGTCCTCGGGTTCAGGGAGAACAGGTGGGGAGGACTGGTAAGTGTTGGCCTCGGCACCAGCATGCTGCAGATGGGCAACATCGTCCGCAATCCGCGCATCTGGGCCGCTCCAATCATCGCGAGCATGATCACGGGTCCTGTGGCTACATGCATCTTCCATCTGGAGATGAACGGTGCCGCCATCAATTCCGGTATGGGAACCTGCGGCCTCTGCGGGCCTATCGGTGTTTGGACAGGCTGGGTCGAGCCTTCTGCCGCAGCTCTGGCTGGTGGTGCACAGGCTATCAGCGTCACTGCGATGAACTGGATCGGACTTGCCCTGGTCAGCGTGGTGCTTCCCGCACTGCTCTGCTGGCTGATGGGGATGTTTTTCAGGAAAATCGGTTGGATAAGGGAGAACGACCTTCTCCTCTCATAGTATCATTTGCGTATATGTTAAGAATCAAGAATAAGCTTACCTGCCTGCTGTTGTTTACAGCCTCAGTCATGGCTGTGGATGCGTGTATCAGCATCAACGAGGACTATTCCCTCAAGAACATCGAAGGAACTGCGTCTCTTCTTCCCGGTGTTTCTTCCAAAAGAGATGTCTCGTATGAGATTCCACTTAAGGATTTTCTGACCTATTACAACGATTCTGATTACGTTAGGCCAGATGCAAACGGTGACTTCAGGATTCATGCCAGTGGTTATGATTCTCAGGCGGAAGTGCTTTCATGCAGCATTACCGACCAGAATTTCTCCCATGGCGCCGACCGTACAAATCTCAGTGACTTGAGGCTTGTGTACAGTTTGCAATATCCGACTCTTACTCCATTGTACGACAGAGGTGTGGCGATGCATTTCCCCATAGAAGTAGAAGTGGAGAATCCTGACGGGCTTGAAGGCGAACTCTCGATCGAAGTCCAGCCCGGTGGCGGGGGCGATCCACTGAAATTCGGCGGCCTTGTCCTCAAACCTGGCCAGAATAAATATGTGCTTGATACAGAGGAGCTGGCGATTCTCATTTCAGATAATCTGTCCCGCCTTCAGTACCTGAGATTCACCTATAGCAGGAAAGGGCATGAACTGCCGAAACCTGTTTGCAGGCTGTCGGCCAGTGCCAGCCTGCCTGTGGAGATCATGCCGGGCCAGAAGTTCTCTTTCCACTATGACAGTTATCTGTTCTACAATCTGGAACTGAATGACGACTTCCCGGGCTTGAGGAACAAGTACGTCCTGTTCACGACCGGCCTTTCTTTCGAAAGCACAATCCCTGCCGACATCAGCTTCAAGTCCGCAGTGGATGAATACGGATGGTTCGTCGGCGGCATCGAAGGCTTCGATACCATCCATGCCGGCACCATGTCAAGCCCGGGCGTGACAGAAATGACATGGACAGTGGAAAGCCAGGAAGGGCTGAACTGCTACGTTCCTTTCGAAGTGGAGGTCAGCGTGATGTCCGCAGAGAAGCCGTTCAGGCTCAACAGCGGGCAGAAACTGTCCGTAAGAAGCGATTATGTCAAATTCGAAAACGGCATCTGATTATGAGAAAGTGTATATATGCTGCCGCTGTAGCGGCAATGTCGGTCCTCACTGCCTATGATCTTCAAGCACAGAATTTCCAGACTGCCTATTTCCTGAAGAACTATACTTACTCATACCAGCTCAGCCCGGCATCCAAACCTGAGTATAACAAGGGCTTCCTGGGCGCGGGTGTGGACAACATCTCCCTGGGCATCAGCTCAAATGTGGGGGTCGACTCATTCCTGTTCCCTTCCGTCGTCGAAGGCAGGAAGGTACTTGTGAGCGGTTTCGATGAAAGTATCAGCGCAGAACAGTTCCTGGGCGGACTTGATGAAAGGTGCGCGGCCCTGGCAGGAGCATCTCTCAATATTCTGTCATTCGGTTACAGGGGGAAAAACGACTCCTTCCATACATTTGAAGTCAATGCGAAGGTCAATGTCTCTGCCGGAGTGCCTAAGGGCTTGTTCTCACTTCTGAAAAACGGAGCAACTGTACCTGCGACATATACAGGGACGGATTCATTCATAAATGCTACCGGATATTTTGAGATTGCCAGTGGCCATTCGTACAGACTCAACGATTTTATCAGGCTGGGCGGCAGGGTAAAACTGCTGGCAGGCATCGCCGACGCTCAGCTCATGGTCGACTCGTTTAAGGCTGAAGCCGATGAATCCATCATCGTCAACGCAAGCGGAAACGCGGAAGTGCACGCATTGAGCGCCCAATTCCATCCTGACGAGAACGGAAACTTGAATTTCGATCTTGACGGCGACACCAGGGTGAAGCCGGGCGGATACGGAGCTGCCCTGGACTTCGGCGTCGAGATGGATTTCCCTGGCCTGAAAGGACTGAGCATGACTGCCTCCATTCAGGACCTCGGCGGCCTGGTGTGGCTCAATGGCATTACCGGCCGGACCAGTCTGGCCGGAGATATCATGGAAGATATGGATGACATTTCCATCGAGAGCCTTTTCAAGGCCGATGACGGTTCGGTGAATTCGTTCAGGACTCTCAGCCCCGCCCTTAATGTAGGTGTGAAATATGACCTTGCAAGGATGCTTACCATCGGAGCGCTTGCCACTGCCCGTGCCGGAAGGTATGCAAGCTATGAAGCTCGCGTAGGAGCGTCCTTCAATCCCGGCAGGCTCCTCAGCCTCGCTGCAAGTGCCGGAGTCAGCAGTTTCGGCGCCGGTTTCGGTGCTGCGCTTTCGCTCAATGTTCCCGGTTTCAACCTCTTCGTCGGAACCGACTCCTTCATTACGGAGTTCACGCCGGAGTATGTGCCTGTCAGCAAGTTTGATACGCGACTGAATCTCGGACTTGTCATAGCTTTCTAACCTGCAATATTCATAGCCGTCACGCCTTGTCTTCGCAGTAGCCTGTAAAGATCGGAAGCATTTGTTGAACTCGGAATATTAAAACCAGGTCAGGCTGTTTCTGGTGATTATGATATCTCCTACAAGGATTTAGATGAGAAAGAATATTTCGTTGAAGTTGAAACCTGGAAGAGGGCTCGCTCGCCATTTCTGGCGCTTCCATCCGCATTCCGGAAGACCGTTTCTTCGTCTCCGACGACATCATCGCCCGGCTTGTTTGAGTTCTACAGCAGATCCAGAATCTGGTCCATTCCGCAGTACCTCAGCATGAATTCGATGCCGGCCATCAGGTGATTGTTCTGGAATTTCAGTTCGGTCACATCCGAACAACCCCAGTATTTCTGGAGGTAGTCGGAAGAT
>JAZRWN010000084.1:0-18196 GCA_045599725.1 Candidatus Cryptobacteroides sp.
TCTTCTGTAATATTTGCATATTTAGTAGAAAGTTTATAATATTGGCAGTTCAAAGTAAAAAGGGCGAATGTCCTTGCTCCTTTGGGCAAGGTACGATTAAGGAAAATAATAAATTAAATAGCTAAATTATGAAGTTGCTTAATTCAAAATTATTTGCAGTCATCATTATTGCATTGGCTGCGGGTATCAGTGTATCAGCTCAGGAGTTCACCAGTGAATATCCTACTTCGGTACGTGATGAGAATGGGAAAGTGATAAGATCGGGTTACATTACAAACGAATGGTATGATAACTGGGTGATTTCAGTTGACGGCAGTCTCTCATCTTTCGCTGCAAAGGTCAGCGACATGATGGCCACCCCTGCTTTTGATATCAGCGTGACCAAGTGGGCCATGCCTGCCATGGCATTCCGTTTCGGTGTCCAGGCCGGTCAGGGAAAGGAAGGCCTTGAGACTTATTCTCCTCAGTTTATGAATCACTCACCATTCCCTTACAGCGACGGTGTCCTGTCATGGAACTATTTCTATGCTCATGCCGATATGCTTTGGTGCGCTACGAACACTTTCTTTGGTTATAAGTACAATCGTTTCTGGAATGTCTCCCCATACATCCATGGTGGTTTTCAGAGGATGTTCGACCCTGATGCATATAAGACAAATTATGACCGTGAGGCTGTATACGGAGCAGGTATTCTCAATACATTCCGCATTACTGACCGCATCAACCTGAATCTTGATCTCCGCGCTTCAAATTTCAGCGGTCGTTACCATGCTACAGATGGTGGTCGTACTACTGCTCTTAATGCATTGCTCGGTCTTTCAATCAATATCTTCAAGCCAGGCTGGAGACGTGCTCACGAACTCGAGAAGGCTCAGGCAGCAGCTCTCGCATCTGAGGCAGCAGCTCTCGCTTCACTCGCTGATTCTGAGAAGGCCAGAAAGGCACTTGCTGATGAGAATGATGCTCTCCGCAATCAGAACGATGAACTCATGAACGAGATGAACGCTCTCAAGAAGCTTGCGGCTGACGCTTCCAAGAACTATGGCGATGATGAACTCCTCAGGAGAATCGCAGAGGCTGGTCTCGTACTCTACTACGACCTTGGCAAGGACAACATCCGTGACTGCGAGCAGCTCCACATCAACGACTTCGTCAACCTCGTCCTCGCACAGGATCCTAAGCATGTCTTCTACCTCACAGGATCTGCAGACAAGGGTACTGGTACCGAGGCTATCAACAAGCGCTTGAGCACCGGTCGTGTCAACAACGTCAAGAGGTATCTCATCAACGATCTCAAGGTTGCTCCAGAGCAGGTTGTCATCAAGGATGCCATCATCACTGACAAGCACGCTGACGGTCGTCTTGACAGATGCGTTCTCTTCGAGAGCAAATAATCTAATACCAGATACAAATGAAATCAAGGCCCGCATTTCGCGGGCCTTGATTTTTTTCTTCGAAAGGAGATTGCGGGTCAAGCCCGCAATGACGTCAGTTCATGCTTACCGCAATGACGTCAGTCCGTTATGCTTACCGCAATGACGTCAGTCCGTTATGCTTACCGCAATGACGTCAGTCCGTCATGCTTACCGCAATGACGTCAGTCCGTCATGCTTACCGCAATGACGTCAGTCCGTTATGCTTACCGCAATGACGTCAGTCCGTTATGCTTACCAGTCCGTCATGCTGAACTAGTTTCAGCATCTCAGCAGCAGTTCGAATATCTCCTTCCAGTTTCTGGCTACAGGATCAGCGATGGATTTGGTGGGATTTGGAACTGCCGAAGAGAGATCCCCGGAAAGAATCTTCTTCATTTCGGAGCAGAGATCCGCAGGAGAACTGCTGTCGAAGAACACCACCTGTGACGCTCCGGCGGTGGTTTCGTGGGCGAACGGCAGATCAGAAACAATCATTGGCTTGCCCGTAGGCAGGAATTCGCTGATCGGGAGCCCCCAGGTCTCAACCCTGGAAGGGAATACCAGGCAGTCGGACAAAGCATACTGTCTGAACAGATTCTCCCTGCTCATCTTGCCGTTCCAGCAGATGCTTTCCACAGACCCCCAGCGGGACCGGAGCCAAAGCGAGTAACGGTTCTCGTCCCCTCCGATGGTCAGCATAACCTTGAACCGTCCTTGACCGACTTCCTGTTCCAGCAATCTGGCCGCTTCGCAGAGAGTCTCGAAGTTCTTGTGGCAGTCATCCGAGGCAGGGTAGAGGAAAGTGAACGGCTCTCCATCACGCCTGGAAACCTCAGGAATCTCCGCCACTGCGGCCTCTACCGGAGCAACGATAAACTTGTCGCAAGGCATCTTCAACATCTTGCTGAGCCCGTTTCTGAGCCATTCCGCCTGCACTATGAGCCAGTCATCAGAATGGACATTGACGCGATAAGCGTACTTCGTGAACAGGGCGAACAGCGGGATTTTCGGGTCCATCCTCAAGTCGCGGATCTTCCACTTGAGGAACGGGAAAGAGGTCTGGCAGTATACCGCCTGATGCTCCGCGCGAACCCGCGGAGAAGTGTCGTGGAGCGACAGCCAGAGATATACCTTCGAACCGTATCTGGTAGCCAGTTCATCCGAGATTCTCCCCATGGTGACATACTCGCACCAGAGCCTTCTGCCCCAGCTCTTTATCGTATCAGGTATCTCGATATATTCAATGCCGTCATAGAAGCAGAGATTCTTGTCGTGCACTAGCGCGACGATATTATACCCGCCCGTGACCCCAAGTCCCGACAGATACTTCAGACACTCCCTCAGAATCGTGAGAGTGCCTCCCTTGCGGATATTCACCGCCGATATGACGATGGTCTTATTCATTGCCTCCGGCAAGTTCTTCGAAAAGATCAAACCATTTCTGCATCACGGCCGCCTCGTCGTAGCGCGCCGATGCTTCGAACGCCGCCACTCCCATTCTCTTGCGGAGCGCCTCGTCGCTCATCAGCCTCGACAGCGCCGAAGCCAGAGAATCAATATCTCCTTCAGGGACCAAGATGCCGTCCACACCGTCGCTGATGACATCCACGGGCCCGCATTTGCATTTGAAACTGACTGCCGGCACTCCTGCCGCCTGTGCTTCGATAAGGACCATCGGAAGACCTTCGTAACGTGAGCTCATGGCAAGAATGGATGAGCTCTGATAGACTCCTGCAATGCTGCTGCCGTCCGCCTTCCCGAACTTGACGCTGTCTGAAATCCCCAGCTCAAGCGCCTTTCTCTCAAGTGCTTCCCGCTCTTCACCATCACCGACCAGCCAGAGTTTCCAGTCTCCTGTCTGCGCCAGTTTCCAGGCTTCGAGAAGTGCGTCGAAGTGTTTCTGCCAGCTGTATCTGCCTACGGCAATCACTGAATGCTCGTCAAGTGCTGCTGGTGCGGAGCATCTGAAACTCCGCGCATTCGCGATGACGCGCATGCCGGAGAGGTCGATGCCGTTCGCGCGGGCGTCAGCCTCCCAGTATTCCCGGTCCTCCTCAGTAAGCACGACAAATCTGTCGAAGCGAGACGCGACTTTCAGGTCCTGCCTGCTGCGGTACTTGTCCGCGAGTGCCCAGATACCTTTCCGGCCGTACTGCATCCTCTTGAAGCGGCTGAAATGAATTTCCAGTACTTTCCTGCCGCCTTCCTTGAATGATGGTAGAAAACGCTCGTCCCCGCAGAACATGGAGACAGTGATGTCTGGTTTCTCCTCCTTGAGCAACGCACGGAGTCCGCGCCTGTGCCTGATCTGCTTGAAAGGGTAGCGGACAAGCTTGTCAATGAATGATTTCCCATTGTTGTCCTCGTACCCCACGGCCAGGTCAACGCATCGTATCGAAGGATCGAGCGGGAATGCGTTCTTCCTGCCTTTCTGGTCTGTGGTGACTATGATGATTTCGTGTCCGGCGGCGGTCAGGGCATTGGCCTTGTTGGCCAGCACTCTTTCCATTCCTGCAGGACGGTAGGTCCCTGCTATGGTGTACAGGATTTTCATATTGGCTTACAGCCAGTCTTCGGACGGCCAGTTGTAATCGAATCTGTCTATGTCCTCCTCGATGAGCGGATTGCCTATCTGAACCTCGATGAACGTGAGTTCGGTGATGGCCTTGATGGCGTGGAAATGTCCAACCGGGATGACTGCGGTGTCGCCTGCAGTGACAAGTCTGATCTCTCCGTCGAGCACGAACAGACCTTCTCCTTCAACGAAGGTCCAGCTTTCAGTCCTGTGGTGGTGAATCTGGTAGGAGATGTTCTTGCCGGGTTTGATGGTGATGGTCTTCGTGAGGGAATGGCTCCCGTTCTCATGGACCACGTCGTCCAGGACACGGTATGAGCCCCAGCGCCTCTCCTCGTACATCGGGCGGCAGTCGAGGGCTTCCACCTGCTTCTTGATGTTCTCGCTGTCCTTCTTCGAGCAGACGAGGATGCCGTCCGGCGATGCCGCAATGATGACGTCCTTGAGACCGTTGGCGAAGACAGGGTATTGGAGTTCGTTGATGACATGGGTGTTCTCACAGTCCGGGCCGAGTGTGGCGTTGCCCATGACGTTCTGCTTGATCTCGTCTGCAAGCGAGTTCCAGGTGCCGAGGTCCTTCCATTCGCCCGAGAACGGCACGACCGCCGTGGACTGCGCCTTCTCCGCGACTTCGTAGTCGAAACTGATCTTCGGGAACTCGCCGTATCTGGCGCGGGTGTCCTCGAAACTGTCGGACTGGATGTACTTGCGGACAATGTTCATCATGTATCCGAGCCTGAATGCGAACACACCTCCGTTCCAGAACGCTCCGGCCTGAATGAGTTCCTCGGCCCTGGCTGATGAAGGTTTTTCTGTGAAGCATTTGACAGGGTATGCGAGGGCGTCGTCGGCGTCAATTCCGCTCTCAGGGACGACGTAGCCGTATTTCTCGGAAGGATAGGTGGGCTGTATTCCCATCAATACGAGCTCTGCCGTATCGGCTTCGACGGCCTTGACCATCTTCTTTATGGTCTCGAAATATCCGGCTTCGGTGTATGGGTCGCATGGCATGATCACCACGACTTCGTCATCCTTGAACCCTTTCGCGAGGCTCAGGTATGAAGAGGCGAGAGCGATGGCAGGGAAGGTGTCCCTTCTCTCAGGTTCGGTGACCATGGCGACCTTGTCGCCCAGCTGGTTTATGATGATGTCGTTCTGTGACGCGTTTGTGGCAATGGTGATGTGCTCCGCGAGACCTGCTTCCGCTGCCTGGCGGATGACTCTCTGAACCATGGACTCCTTCTCTCCTCTGCCGTTGTCGAGCAACTGGAGGAACTGCTTGCTGCGTGCGTGGTTGCTGAGAGGCCAAAGGCGCTTTCCTGAGCCTCCGGATAGTAGTACAAGTTGCATAGTATTAGAATTTCTTTCCGAACACGATGGACATGAATGTCATTCCGAGTATCTTGATGTCGAACCACCATGAGCGGTTTCTCAAATAGTAGATATCGTAGTCGAGACGCTTGATCATCTTCTCGATGGTGTCGGTGTATCCGTTGAACAGAGTGGCGTAGGATGTGACTCCCGGCCGTATCTGGTAGAGGTAGTAGTACCTCGGGTCCACTTCCATGATCTGGTCGATGTAGAACTTCCTTTCAGGTCTCGGGCCGACGAAAGCCATCTCTCCACGGAGCACATTGAAAAGCTGAGGAAGTTCGTCGAGATGGTGGGCACGGATGAACTTGCCGACTTTTGTGAGTCTCGGGTCATCCTCTCCGGAATAGAGTGCCGGGCCCATTGATTCTGCGTCTGTCCTCATGGACCTGAACTTGAAGATGTAGAACGGGCGTCCAAAACGGCCGATGCGCTCCTGCTTGTACAGAGCCGGTCCTCCGTCCTCTTTCTTGATGGCTAAGTAGATGATGAGGAAGAGAGGGGAGAAGACGATGATGCAAAGGGCTGCTATCATCATGTCAATGAAGCGCTTGACATTCTTTTCAAAGGATGTCATACCATCGCGGATGTACTCTCCCTTGACTGATGCTGCACGGGTTATCCTGGCGAGTTCGTCCTGGGTGGCGATGTCGGCTTCGCCGATCTTAGGGGCGTTCAATACGCTGACTCCCTGGGAGATGCAGAAGTTGATGATGCCGTCTTTCTCGTTGAGGCTTTCCATTTCATCTGTGAAGAGCACTCCATCGATGCCGAGGTTCATCTTGACCTTCGCCAGGTCCTCCTGACTGCCGATGTAGTAAGAATGCTTGCTCTCGAACACCATTCCGTCATGTTTCTTCTCGCCGGACAGGATGCAGACCACATTGTAGTGTGTGGATGTTTTCAGGCGGGTGAGAAGGGCGATGGATTTGTTGCTGACACCGTAGATGGCAACGTTCATGCAGTTGAGCTTGTCGTCAATACTCGTGGACATGGTGTCGATGACCTTGAAGATGACGGCGCGGATGACGACAAGGAAGGTCACGGTGACCAGAGCGTCCAGGATGAGGGTGAATATCTCGACCTGAATGGTTCCTGCCTTGATGAGACCGGTGGCGATGATGATTCCCATGAGAATCTCGCCCAGAAGGACGGCTGCCGTGAGACGGCCGACGGTGCGGAAGGTGGAGTACCGGATGACTATCTTGTATGTGCCGAATAATATGAATGCTGCGAATGTGCAGGCGGCGTTCAGCAGCAGCCAGACGAGTATGTAGTGCTGGAAGCCGACGAATGGCTCGTGAATGAGCCTGAGCATCAGTAGCGCCAGTATCGACGATATTATGGAAATGCCCATGTCAAGCAGCAGGATCATGCTGCCTTTTCCTATAGGACTGTCAACTTTTTTTCTAATGATTTCACCCATTGTCTTCTCAAATGTCACTGCCGCATCTAGCCCAGGGCAATGACGTAATTTCTTGGTATTTCTATTTTCGCGCACAGCAGCGAACAGACCCGCACCACCAGGTACAAGCCTTCCGGCTTCTCGAGTATCTCGCCTTCCACTCCACTGAGCGCACCCTTTATCACCCTGACTTTTCCACCTTTGACGAACGGGATGTCCGAGAGACACTCCGCGTCAGGGGAAAGGTCAAGCACCTTCATAAAATCTGCCATCTGTTTTTCGGGCACCTGCATGAGTGTGTGGGTGTTCCTGTCGATGATATAGTGAGCACCTATCTCACCGGAGTTCACGAGCGTCAGCGCATAGGCCTTCGTCGTGCGGAGGAACAGGAGGGTGTTGAATGCCGCGGGTATATAATACTCGACGCCCAGTTCTTCCAGGCGCCGGCCGGTCTTCTTCCACTGTCCGTTCCTGATGCAGGCTGCGAACCAGATCAGGACCCCCTCGTTTGCCATGCCCATAGTAATATGGTAAATCGTCTATCGCAAAATTACTGTTTTTTTGGGATATATGAAAATATATTCTTATAATTGCATTATCTAATGAAAGCTAAAACTAACTATTTATCATTTATTTACTATGGCTTATAAAATTATTGACATCGAAGGTATCGGCCCAGTGTACGCCGAGAAACTCATCGCAGCCGGTATCGACACCGCAGCCAAACTTCTTGACAAGTGTGCAGCTCCTGCAGGCCGCAAGGCTCTTGAGGAGGAGACTGGCATTTCCGGAAAGCTCATCCTTACCTGGACAAATCACGCTGACCTTTACAGAGTGAAGGGTATCGGTCCTCAGTTCGCAGAACTTCTCGAGGCAGCCGGTGTGGACACAGTGAAAGAACTCGGCCACCGCAATGCCGCCAACCTCGCCGCCAAGATGCTTGAGGTCAATGACGAAAAGCACCTTGTACGCCGTGTTCCTGTGGAGATCGAGGTCCAGAGGATGATCGATCAGGCAAAGGAACTCCCAGGTGTCATGACATACTAGTATCCTTCCGGATAATTGAAAAAAGGCTGGCGGAATTATTACGCCGGCCTTTTTTGCATTCCTGGCATTCGGTGCTAGTTGTGCTTTTTCTCCTTGACGAGAATGTCCAGCAGAGCCATTATGATCCGGATGCGGATTTTCTGTTTTCTGAAGATGGACATGAGAGGGGCTATGCCTCCGTCAGAGAACGAAAGGCTGTGTGCGTAGCGCAGAAGCGCGCAGTGATACAGTTTCCTGAGCAGGACCGGATCATCGAATCTTTCTCCATAATAATACCTGCCGTAAAGTTCCGTGAACTCGCGGCACTGCTTCCTGGACAGGTGGATCAGGTCGTCAAGAACTTTTTTCGGAGTCCATTCGCACATTACGATCATTATTCCGAAGTCGAGGTCAGGGTCGCCGTAGCCGAAGTCGCCCAGGTCTATCCAGTAGTCCTTCCCGCCGGCCGTTATCACATTCCCCGGATGGAGGTCATAGTGCAGGCAGGATGTCGAAGGGGAGAGCTCGTCCAGGTAGCTGTTCAGCCTGGCTTTCACGTCACCAGGGAAATGAGGGCAGGCGTCGATGTCTGTCCTGTATCTTTCCGCTATGCCGGGGAACAGTGCTGTGTTGCAGGAGGTTGCGTGAAGTCTTTTCGCCATTCCTGCCAGACGGCGGGCCATCTCGTCCATACGGGACGGGTCTTCTGACACTATCCTGGTGAGTGATTTCTTTCCTACGATCCGTCGGGAGATCAGTCCGTAGCGCTCGCCGTCCGTGACGAACACCAATGGCTCGGGGCAGGGGACTCCCAGGTCGAAGACGGCTCTGGAGCGGATGAACTCGTCATATGCCTTCTCGGGGCCGAATTCCTTGAAATTCAGCTTGAGTATAAGGGCCCCGTCCGTCTTGTGGAAATAAGTGTCTGCATATCCTCCACGGCCGGTCGCATACCATTCATCCAGATTGATCTTCTCCGGTTCCATACTGTGCAAAGTTACGGAAGTGTTTTCAAAATAGTTTATTATATTTGCATATTATCGTTGCCATTGACAATTAATAAACACATTTCATATGTCAGAAAAGATTCAACAGTTGATGAACGACAAACCGGCTCTCCGCTGGACTGCCCTCATCCTCATCGCACTGGCGATGTTCTTCGGTTACATGTTCGTGGATGTCATGTCCCCGCTCCAGGCTCTCGTCGAGAAACAGCGCGGCTGGACTCCTGGTATCTTCGGCACCTATGCATCAGCTGAGTACATTCTCAATGTATGCGGATTCCTGATTCTCGCCGGCATTATCCTCGACAAGATGGGAGTCCGTTTCACCGGTATCCTCTCCACTTCGATGATGCTCGGTGGAGCCGTCATCAAGTACATCGGTGTCAGCGAGTGGTTCCAGGGAACAGCGTTCTGCAACTGGCTCGGTACATGGTGGGTCGCAATGCCAGGCAGCGCCAAGATGGCCGCTCTCGGCTTCATGATCTTCGGCTGCGGCTGCGAAATGGCAGGTACAACTGTCTCCAAGGCTATCGCCAAGTGGTTCAAGGGCAAGGAGATGGCTCTCGCCATGGGCATTGAGATGGCTATCGCGCGCGTCGGCGTTTTCGCCATTTTCTCCATCAGTCCTATCATTGCCACCAAGATGGGCACCATCGCCGCTCCTGTCGGCTTCTGCACCGTCCTCCTTCTCATCGGCGTCATCAATTTCATCGCTTTCTCAGTGATGGACAAGAAGTTCGATGCTCAGCTCGCCGCTGTAGGAGAGGCTTCAGATGAGGCTTCAGAAGATGAGTTCCACATCAAGGACCTCGGAAAGATCTTCAGCTCCCTCAGCTTCTGGGTGGTCGCTCTGCTGTGCGTGCTTTATTATTCTGCGATTTTCCCGTTCCAGCGTTATGGCGCGAACATGCTCCAGTGCAACCTGAATGGTATCACTCCTGAGGCTGCAGCCAATATCTTCCGCTGGTTCCCGATCGGTGCGGCTGTCATCACTCCGTTCCTCGGCAACTTCCTTGACCGCAAGGGCAAGGGTGCCACGATGCTCATCTACGGCGCTCTTCTTCTGATCGTCTGCCACCTTGTGTTCGCGTTCCTTCTCCCTGCCACCCATAGCAGCGTTCTGGCTTACGCGACCATTGTTGTCCTCGGTGTCAGTTTCGCTCTTGTGCCTGCAGCTCTCTGGCCTTCTGTTCCGAAGATCATAGACGAGAAGATCCTTGGAAGCGCTTATTGCTTGATCTTCTGGGTGCAGAACATCGGTCTCTGCTTCGTTCCGAAGCTCATCGGCAGCGTTCTCGAGTCATCGAACAAGGCTAATGAGGCAGTCATCGCGGCCAAGGCCGCAGGTGCGGAATTCATACCTTACAACTACACCGTTCCGCTCATCATCTTCGCCTGCTTCGGTGTGGCCGCCCTGCTGATCGCGCTTTATCTCAAGGCTCTTGACGCCAAGCGTCATCTCGGCCTCGAGGAACCTAACATCAAGAAATAACAAATTAAAGGGTGTGAAGAAAAACTTCGCACCCTTTGATTTTATCTGAAGCCGTGATTATTTCCCGGCGATGGCTTCAATCTCGACGTGGGCGCCGAGGGGGAGTGCCGCGACCTGGAAGCAGGCGCGTGCCGGCTTGGCCTCTGGGAAGTACTCTGCGTATACAGCATTCATCGCCGCAAAATTTTTGATATCATCCAGAAGGACGGTGGTCTTCACCACATCATTGTATCCGAGACCGGCCTCCTTGAGAATGGCGCCGATGTTTCTCAGACACTGATGGGTCTGATTTTCAATTCCTTCCATCATTGTCCCCGTTGCTGGATCCACGGGAATCTGACCGGAGATGAAGAGAGTTCCGTTGAGTTCAACGGCCTGGGAGTATGGGCCTACTGCTTTCGGCGCATAAGGTGTGGCGATAGTCTTTTTCATATGATATCAAACAATTCGTTAATGTCATCGATGATGTGGTCCGGGTTGACGCTCTCCAGCTGCGGGCGCGACTGGTTGCCCCAGGTGACACCGCATACACGGCATCCGGCGCCCTGTCCCATGAGCATGTCGTAATGTGCATCCCCGACCACCAGAACTTCGTCAGATGACAGACCATATGTGTCGAGAATGAGATTCACAAGGTCTGGAGCCGGCTTGTGGTTCACCACATCCTCGGCGCCATAGAAACCGGAGAAGCACTCCTTGATCCCGAGTTTCTCACTGAGTATGTTCAGTGACCTGTGGCTTCTGGAAGTGGCTATCGTGAGCATGTAACCCTGTGACTTTAGTTTGAACAGCGCATCGACGATTCCGGGATAGGCGGTTGTGCACGGGATGGCTATGACATCGAAAAGTCTCCGGTATGTGGCCACGCAGGTGTCCGCCTGCTCGTCCGTCAGGCTTTCCATGGCGGCCTGGAAGCCGTCCTTGAGAGTCAGACCGATGGTCGATTTCAGTTTTTCCACCGAAGGGCAGGGGAGACCCATCTCCTGGAAAGTGTGCTGGAATGTGCTGACAATCCCTGCCGTGGTGTCGGCGAGGGTTCCGTCAAAGTCGAAGATTATGCACTTGTATTTCATCAGATGCTCATATTGACCGTGCAAAATTAATTATATTTTTGCAATTAACGTTTCTTTGATTATCTTTGCAAACCGAATCGAGGCTTTAGCTCAGTTGGTTTAGAGCGCTTGCTTGACAGGCAAGAGGTCAGCAGTTCAAATCTGCTAAGCCTCACAAGAAAAACAGACGGTTCTTATGATCCGTCTGTTTTTCTTTTTACTTATTGAGGGTGTCTTATTTCGCGTCGATGGCCTGGCAGGCTGTGATGGCGACCATCTTGTAGATGTCATCCACGGAGCAGCCGCGGCTGAGATCGTTGACAGGACGTGCGATACCCTGAAGGATCGGGCCGAGCGCGTCTGCGCGACCAAGGCGCTGGATGACTTTGTATGCGATGTTGCCGGCCTCGAGGTTAGGCACTACGAGGACATTGGCCTTTCCAGCGATTTCGCTTCCTGGAGCCTTCTTCGCCGCCACTGAAGGGACGAGGGCTGCATCAGCCTGAAGTTCTCCGTCAATCTTGAGCTCAGGAGCAAGTTCCTTGGCAAGCTTTGTAGCCTCGACGACCTTGTCGACAACTTCGTGCTTGGCGCTTCCCTTGGTCGAGAATGAAAGCATGGCCACGCGTGGCTCTGCAAATCCAGCGACGCTCTTTGCGGTCTGAGCAGTACAGACTGCAATCTGGGCCAGCTGGTTGGCATCAGGCATAGGGGTGACTGCCATGTCACCGATCAGGAGAACGCCTTCCTCACCGTATTCTTGAGCCTTTGTGATCATGAGCATCGAGCCACTGACACAGGAGATGCCAGGGGTGCACTTGATGATCTGGAGGGCAGGGCGGAGAGTGTCTCCGGTGGTGGAGAGAGCACCGCTTATCTGACCGTCGGCATCGCCGCTCTTGATGATGAGACAGCCGAAGTAGAGAGGGTTCTGAGCGAGCTTGGCAGCCTGTTCAGGGGTCATTCCCTTGCTCTTTCTGAGCTCATAAAGAAGGTTGGTGTATTCAGCGGTCTTCTCGCTTGTGGCAGGATCGATGATGGTTGCCTTGCCGATGTTCTTGAGACCGAGCTTGTCAGCGTATGAGAGAATTTCCTCACGGTTGCCGATAAGGATGATGTCAGCGATATCGTCCGCAAGGACTTTGTCCGCCGCTGTGATGGTGCGCTCCTCCAATGATTCAGGGAGCACGATGCGCTGCTTGTTGGCTTTTGCGCGCGCGATGATGTTGTCTATTAAAGCCATGATGCTATGTAGTTTGTTGTTATTTCCTGTATGTCTGCAAAGATACTCAAAAAATCAGTCCGTGAAAAGGTCTGTGAACTGGAATCTGATGCCGTCGAACAGGCCGAGGTCGGTGAGTTTCAGTTCAGGGATGACAGGCAGCGCCATGAACGCCAGCGTCATGAACGGGGCCGCGAAACTGCATCCCTGTGCCGCCGCCATGGCCTTCAGTTCTTTGTGTGCCTTGCCGACCACCTCTCCCTCGAGAGGGGACATGAGCCCCGCGACCGGCAGTGCCAGTGTTTTCATCTTGCCGTTGTCCACGATGCAGAGACCTCCCTTGCTCTCCACAAGGGCGTTGACGGCTTTGACAATGCTTTCATCGTCCGCGCCCAGCGCAATGATATTGTGGCTGTCGTGTGCGATGGTCGATGCGATGGCTCCGCGCTTGAGTCTGAAGCCTGAGATGAAGGCAATGGCTGGTCTGGCTTCGCAATATCTGTTGTACACGACCAGTTTCAGGATGTCACGGTCCGTGTCGCTGACGGCGTGCCCATCTTCTACCTTCGGCGCTGCTTCGTTCACTTCAGTGTAGAGCGACCCTTCGGTTGCAATTATGACCTTCATCCGGCTGCCGGTGGCCTTTATCTGTATGTCCTTGAGGGACAGTGATTTCGCGTGGAATTGGTTTGGGAAGGCGGTCTCCTGGACTGTGAGGGATTGCCCCTTCTTGTATATGTCGAGCCTGCCGTTGTCAAAGACAGGTTCACCGTCAATCCATGTCTGCCGGACTATGAAATCCTTCAGGTCGTCGACGACGATGAAATCGGCCTTGTCTCCTTCCTGTAGAAGTCCGACACTCATGCCATAGTGTCTGGCGGGAGCGACGCACGCTGCGTGAAGGATGTTCCATAATGGCGCTTCCGCTGCGACTGAACGTGCGGCAATGAGGTTGATGTGGCCTTCTTCGAGTTCGTCCGGATATATGTCATCGGTGCAGAACATTATTCCGCCCTTATATTTGTCATAGTTCAGCAACTGCTTGAGTGTATCAAAGTTGCGTGCGGCGCTTCCTTCGCGTACCTGTATTTTCATACCCATCTCCAAACGCTCCTCGGCGCTGTCGTACGAGTACAGTTCGTGGTCGGTGCTGATGCCTGCGGCAATATACTTGCGTGCGGTCTCTCCGGTCAGGTCAGGGGCGTGTCCGTCCACGACTTTCCCTGCATCGAGAGTGTATCTTATTTTTGCCAATACTTCCGGGTCATTGTTCAAGACTCCCGGGTAGTTCATCATCTCGGCGAGACCGTAGAAGTCGTCACGCGTGACAAGTTCTTTCACATCTTCGGAAGTGATGGTGGCTCCTGCGGTCTCGAAACAGGTGCTTGGCACACAGGACGGAATGCCGAAGAAGAAATGGAACTTTACCTTGGAGGCGTTCTGAAGCATGAACTCGATGCCGTCCCTGCCCAGCACATTGGTTATCTCGTGAGGGTCGGTGGCCACTGCCACAGTGCCATGCCTGACTGCCAGTCCGGCAAAGTTCTCCGGCAGCATGAGTGTGGACTCGATATGCATGTGGCTGTCGATGAAACCAGGCATGATATATGGGATATCTGTTCCGGATATGTCTGATTCTGAGATGCTTGCAATTTTGCCGTCCTCGATGGTGACTGTTCCGTCGAAGATTCTTTCACCTATGACGTCGACGATATGTCCTTGAATGCTGGTTTTCATGATGTGGCCGTTTGTATAGCAAATATAAGCATTTTCCGGGTTCAGAGTACGTTTTCTGACAAATGCCGTGTTTGTCTTGATATTTCGGATATAAAAGGTTACATTTGTGGCACTGAATTTGAAATTCTGTAAATTGTTAACTTAAAACCTATAATTATGGCACACAAAATTTCACCTGATATCTGTGTAGCATGTGGCTCTTGCCAGTCAGAGTGCCCTCAGGGCGCTATTTCAGAGGGAGATGTTTACAGCATCAATCCTGATATGTGCATTGATTGCGGCGCATGTGCAGATGCATGCCCTATGGGAGCTATCAGCGCAGAATAATCATCAGAATCAGAACAGTCCAGCGGCGGGGTCCTTTGATCCTGCCGCTTTTTGTATCACCTTGACAGTGGTGCCGTCTCCGGTGTCTTCGATGTCGATGTCGATATCTTCGGAACCGTTCGGGACAAGATAGCATCTGTAGCCTTCCGCCACTCCTATCCTCATCTCTTTCTTAGGCCTTCCGCTGAGCCAGACAGGGTCCGCGGAGTTGCTCTTGAACTCCTCGGAAGCAGCTTTGTACCAGTAGTTTATCTGGTCAGCGAATTCCTTGAACTTCCGACCGTTCGAAGTGAGTGTCACAGAACTGCGGTTCCTGTCGAAGAGTTTCGCCCCGACCTCCTTCTCGATGTCTGCTATGGTCTGGCTGACGTAAGGCTGGCTTATGCCGAGGCTTCTGGCGGCCTTCGTGAAACTGCCTTCAGCGACCAGGGCCTTGAACACCGTTATTCTGTAGTCTTCGAACATATATGCAAATATAGTGTATTCCCTTTTTTTTGCAAATAGGAAGAATATGCGTATATTTCGAAACTTTTCAATACTGTGTATGAATCCGGAAATAGCATCCGCCCTTGACAGCATAAATGTCAACCTGAATGTCGGTGGCATGAACACCATAAACGCGATCCTTTCATTCGTGATGTTCGGTGTCGCATTAGGCATCAAACCGAGAATTTTCGTCGATGTCTTCAAGAATCCCAAGTCCGTGCTCATAGGAGCCGGATGCCAGCTGATTCTTCTTCCTGCACTCACTTGTGCTCTGGCCATTCTTCTCGGCGGACTCATCTCCCCGATGATGGGTCTTGGAATGATTCTGGTGGCGGCCTGTCCGGGCGGCAACATCTCGAATTTCATATCATCGCTTTCAAAGGCCAATATCGAACTTTCAGTTTCACTTACAGCCATAAGCACAGCCCTGGCGGTCATCATGACTCCGTTCAATTTCTGGGCATGGGGAACTATCTATCTCAATGTGGCGAAAGTGGCTGCTGATGTTCCTTATCTCGTGATTCCGCTCTGGGAGGTCTTCAAGACTATCTTCATTCTCCTGGGAATTCCGCTCACTCTCGGCATTCTCTGTTCTCAGTTCCTCCCGAAAGTGGCTGATGCCCTCAAAAAGCCTCTCCAGTATATCTCCATCGTGTTTTTCCTTGCGATGGTGGTGCTGTCATTCAGCAACAACCTTGACGCATTCCTGCAGTGCATCAAATACATATTCATCGTTGTCCTCATCCACAACGCCCTGGCGCTCAGCCTCGGCTACGGTGTCGGTTCTGCGTTCAAGGTCCCGAAGGCTGACCGCAGGACCATGACCATCGAGACCGGTATTCAGAACTCCGGCCTTGGTCTGGTGCTCCTGTTCAATCCTGCCATATTCGGCAATTTCCCTCCTCACGGAGGAATGCTGGTCATCACGGCATGGTGGGGCATCTGGCACATTATCGCAGGACTGACGGTTGCATATATCTTCCACAGGAACGATGTCCGCAAAGCTCAATAAGAAATTTCATCGCACTGATATTCATCAGGTGGGGTTCTGGTACAAGATCCTCCGCCCGCTCGTGGATCTCGGGACCTTCATGTCCTTCCATAAGGTCGAGGTGACAGGGAAAGAGAACATCCCGACGGACGGCGCGGTCATTTTCGCACCGAATCATTGCAACACCCTCATGGACGCGCTGGTGGTTCTGCGGACCCGCAGGGGACCTACCGTCTTCGGCGCCCGTGCTGACATGTTCGAGAATCCGACTGTCGCGAAGATTCTTCATTTTTTGAAAATCGTCCCTATCGTGCGCAAGCGTGACGGCATCCGCAAGGTCATCAGGAACCTCGACATTATCGACGATATAGTGGAAGTCCTTGGAGAGAATGTGCCGTTCTGCATATTCCCTGAAGGCACTCACCGTCCGAAGCACTCTCTTCTGACTGTCGGCAAGGGTGTGTTCCGTATCTCGATGAAGGCCAATGAGAACCTGAACAAACCAATTTATGTCGTGCCTGTCGGCATAGAATACAGCGACTACTATCGTTTCGGCGGCACTTCTCTCGTACAGTTCGGGGAACCTATTCCTGTCTCGGAGTACAAGGAGTCCCATTCAGAGGCTCTTGATGCCGAGATGTACCGCAGTCTCACTGCCACTCTTCGCGGGAGACTTGAGGGACTCATTACCTATATTCCTGATGATGAGGAGTATGATGCCAGATGGGCGTATACAAAGATAATGGCAGCCGGTCCTAAATCTTCCCGACTGACTGCCCGTTTGAAAAAGAACAAGGAGATCATCGCCGATATTGATGCTTCCAAACTTCCAGCTGCGCTGGAGTTCGATAATGAGCGTCTGGCCTCAAGGATTTCATACAAGTCCCTTGGCTTCCGTCACCCTGCCCTCAGAACGGTGCTCAAGACTCTCGGCCTGCTTCTCTGGCTGCCTCTCCAGATCCTTAACGGCATCTTCGCCCTCCCTTCTGTCTTTGCAGCGGAGTATATGATAGCCAACAAGTTCGAGGACAAGGCTTTTTCCAATTCCCTCCGAATGGCTGCCATATTGATAGTCAACGGTATCCTTCTGATAGTCCTGGCTCTTGTCTTCATTTTCTCGAAGATAAGTTTCTGGAAGGTAGGTGTCCCTGTGCTGGTATTCCTCCAGTTTGCGCCGCTGGCGTTCTACTCCGGCCTCGAGTGGTACAGAGTCTGGCTCTCCGACATCCGCCTCCTCGGACAGAAGTCCCTTCTCCGGAAATTCTCCGCTCTCCGCAAATAACTTTCCAGTTGAGCAAATTGGTACGGTTTTGGCGGCATATCCTTGTATGAGACGAATGCTGCTTATTTTTGGTATGCTCTTCCTGAGTTTCCTGACATTCGGACAAACTGTCAGTCTGTCCGGGTATGTCAAAGATGCATCCAGCGGTGAAGCCATCATCGGTGCCCTCGTCTATACATCGGATCTCAAGACCGGAGTCAGCACGAACGAGTATGGCTACTACTCCCTTCATACCAAGCCTGGCCTGCAGGTCATAAAGTGCTCGTTCACCGGATATGTCATCAAAGAGGCCGAAATCGACCTTTCACACTCGCAGACATATGATTTTCTGATTGAAGAGGATAAGCAGCAGCTGGCCGCGGCCACGGTGTTCTCGCGAAGCAAACGCGAGGAAATCTCGCTTCCTCAGATGGGGCGTCAGATTGTGGACGGAGTCCTGGCGAAGAAACTGCCGGCGCTGATGGGCGAATCGGACATCATCCGCGTAATACAGATGATGCCGGGTGTCCAAAGCCCGAGCGAAGGCTCCACCGGTTTCAGCGTACGTGGAGGTGGTGTGGATCAGAACCTCATCCTGATGGACGGTGCTCCTCTCTACAATTCAGGCCATTTCCTCGGTTTCCTGTCGATGTTCAACGGCGATGCCGTCAAGAACGCTGACCTGTACAAAGGTGATTTCCCGGCAAAATATGGCGGCAGGATGTCCTCCGTGCTGGATATCAGCACAAATGACGGAAATATCAACCGCTTCGCGGGCAACGCCTCCATCGGCCTCATCACTTCAAAGGTTTTCCTCGAAGGGCCTATCGTA
>JAZRWN010000085.1:0-6018 GCA_045599725.1 Candidatus Cryptobacteroides sp.
GTCATACTTTGTCCAGTCCTTGTTGAGTTTGCTGATGGTTATGACATTGGAGTTCTTTTCACCATTGGCATCCTCGAGATAGATGCTGATATTGCCCTTGTATTTCTTGCCCTGGAGGTAGAGGGAAAGTTCGTAGCTGACGTCCTTCTTGGCCGGGATGGAAGCGGTCTGAGTGTTGTTCGAGTAATAGAAACCCTGGCGCTCGTTGCCGTAAGGGGTTATGCCATAGCCGTTTGCGGCGATGCCGAAGCCCTCGCCCGGCTTGGTGATATCGAACTGGACGCTGTACTGCTTGTAGCGGAGTTCGTCATCCAGATCGTCATTCGGGTCGAAGTCATAATAGCGCGGCTGGTTCTTCACGAGAGGCTTGGTCTCCACGACATGGGCGTAACCTGACGCTCCGTTGCCACTGAGGACGGTCCATCCGAAGATGGTGGTGTCGGACTGGGAGAATTCCTTCTCGTTAGGTGCTTCCGGGACATTGTAAGCCTGGAATGAGTAGTTCTGGATGAGCTGGGCGCAGATGCCCCCGTCGAGAGACTGATTGATGTCCTCGAAGAAGATACCGGCCAGGGTCGGGCTGATGGTTATGCCCTTTGACTCCGGCATAAGTGTCAATGTGCGTGTCTCAGGCTGTTTGAAGCCCTGGACTTCGAGCATCTTCTCCGCCATTCTGTAGCCCATGAGACGCATTCCTTCGGTGCTGAAGTGGAACTGGTCGCCTGTGCTTTCGCATCCGACGGATGAAATCACATATCCGTTTTTCATGACTTCAGGAAGGTGGGCGAGCACTACCTGATTGAATGCCGAGCATTCTCCGCCCTGCTCCGCCTGCTTGAGTTCGCCGGCCATCAGCGGAATATCGTCCGGATTCAGACCGAGCTCGTTGCAGAGATCGTCGTGAATTTTCTTGAGACGTCCGCACCACTGCGGATCGTCAGGATTTGATTCTCCCTGGTGCACTAGCATTCCTTTTATCACTCCGTCCTTCTGGGCTATCTTCGCCATGTCGAGGAGTCTCTGGTAAGGGCTGTTTCCGTACTGCTCAGCCATCTTGCCAAGCCATTGACGACCTGGGTCGGCATTCTCCATCGCAAGATAAGCCTCGCAGGCATCCTTGTCCCAGAGTTCGAGCTTGGCTCCTGCCACTGAGACATTTATGACACCCACTCTGATGCTGTCTGGAAGGTTCTCTATCATCTTCCTGCCGAAGAAGTCGACAGGTCCCATATTGTTTTCCTGACGGCAGATTGGAGGGGTGGCCTGATACCAGTTGCCCATTGTCCTCTCATACCGTGGCATATCTACTGCAGCCAGAAACTGGAAGCGCGGGTCGGTGAAATCCTTGTCCTGTTCGGCAGGAATCGCTCCTGCTTCCATATTGGACTGTCCGAAACAAAGATAGATGTAGAAGTTCGGATCAGGATTCTGTGCTTTTGCACTTGCCGAAAACAGCACAGCCAGTGCAGCGGTGGTCATGATAAGTGTTTTGAATCGCATTTTCAGCATATAATAAGTTTATTTTGCTAAGATAGTCAAAAACATTGTTCGTCAGCAGACTTATTCTACTTTCTATGACATATTTGAGATATGATCCGGGCGTGCGTCAGCCTAGGATATAGCGTCTGCGATATGCGAGAATCAATGTGGCTGACATCAGTACGGCGAGAACTTCGGCGATGCTGACTGCAAGCCAGATGCCGTCGATGCCGATCAGTCCCGGGACGATAAGCACGGCTCCAAGTTCGAAGACAAGAGTCCTCGCGAATGCCGCCAGGGCTGACACAAGCCCGTTGTTGAGTGCTGTGAACCAGGCGGAGCAGAACATGTTGAAGCCGCAGATCAGGAAACTCAGCATATAGATCCTCAATGCTCTGACGGTCAATTCACAAAGTTCCACGTCGTATCCGACGAATATCTTCGCCAGCAGGGGAGCGCTGCCTTCGGCAATTCCTGTCATTATCACACCTCCCGCTCCGATCAGCAGCAGGCTTTTCTTGAGCAGACTTCTTAATTCGGCACGGTTTCCTGCGCCGAAGTTGAAGGCTATGACCTGCGAGACGCAGAGATTGTAGCCGATGAAGACCGCTGCGAAGATGAAGCCGACATACATTATGATGCCGTAGGCCGAGACACCATTCTCACCTATGTATTTCATCAGTTGGAGATTGTATCCTATGCTGACGATATTGAGCGCGATATTGCCGACATATTCGGACATGCCGTTCGTGCATGTGCGGCCTATGGCTTTCCAGTCTATCTGGGAGAAATGGACGAACTGAAGGTGCGTAGTGTTCTTTTTCGATGAGAAATACCAGAGGGGGAAGATGCCTCCTACTGCCAGTGCAAGGGCTGTAGCGACCGCAGCGCCTGTAAGCCCCCAGCCGAAGCCAACGATGAAGAGCGCATCCAGCGCAATGTTTATGCAGCCGCTGATGATGCTCATGACCGTGCCCAGTTCGGGTTTCTCCGCGGTCATGTAGAAGGACTGGAAGGTCATCTGCATTATGAATTCCGG
The DNA here is from genome assembly GCA_045599725.1 of Candidatus Cryptobacteroides sp. Classification (GTDB taxonomy): domain Bacteria; phylum Bacteroidota; class Bacteroidia; order Bacteroidales; family UBA932; genus Cryptobacteroides. The sequence goes on from JAZRWN010000085.1 coordinate 2,519, forward strand.
CATGGCCAGAACCACGATCCTGCCGTACGTCACAGCCTTCTGAATCATTTCTCCTTCGGCTCCGAGAACGATGACCAGCGGTTTCATGAAGATGAACAGTGCCGCAGTGAGTATGATTCCGATGATCAGGGCAATATGTACGAGCATGGTGAAAATCTCGTCAGCACGACTGATGTTTCCTTCTCCCAAAGTCTTGGAAACCAATGCGCTGCCTCCAGTGCCGACCATGAGCCCGACTGCCGAGATGAGGGCGAGGGCGGGCCATATGAGGTTCATTGCCGCGAATGCCGTGCTGCCAGCGAAGTTGGAGATGAAGTAGCCGTCCACGATGCTGTAGACTGATGTGACGATCATCATCGCGATCATCGGCAGACTGGTCTTCACCAGACGCCTCAAACCATAATGTCCTGCCAGTTCTACATTCATAGCGGCCGCAAAGATACTACTTTTCCTTGAAATCCTGCTCTCCGCACGCCCCCGTGACTAATACGGGATCGATCATGCCGCAGTCCCTGCGGCGGAGGACTTGCCTGTGAAGAGGAATATCATCAGCGGGAGGGCGATGATGGCCATGGTCGCGCTGATCGGGAGGTAGATGCCGAAGTTGGCGTACTCGGAGACAAGGTAGGTGATCAGAAGCAGTCCGACGCTGATGCCGCTCGAGATCAGATAATGCTTCCTGATGTCAGTGGACTTGCATATGGTCCGGCTGATGTTCGGTACTCCGAGGGAGATGAAACCGATTGTACCGCAGATGCTTACCGCACTTGTCACGAGGAACATGATCAGCACGAGAGTCAATGCCTTACGCCATTTGGAGAGTTCTATCTCACCTTTGAAATGCCGTGTCAGGTCGCGGGCGGACAAGATGGCGGCAGCGAATCCGAGGGCGAAAAGCACCAGCGAGAAGATGATGTCACCGCCGGTCACACCCTCAAGATGGAAGTTTGCCGCACCCCAGAGATAGTATTGTTTCAGCAAGTCTCCGCTCGGGGCGTTCGTCACCACTATGGTGCCGATGGAGCCGATGAAGGTGCCGAAGATGATTCCGAAGGTGATAAGGTTCTGGGTGGAAACTTTCAATGTCACGAAGAAGCAGATCAAGGTGCAGATCAGGGTGCAGATGAACGAACCTACAGTCAATGAGCACCAGCCGGACATGGTTGCAGCGGCGGCACCAAGACATGCGGCTGAACCCAGCCCGAGAGAATAGACATCTCCGAGCTGGTTCCTCCACAAATACTGCATCTGTATGCCTCCCACAGGGAGGGCGATTCCGCTTATCAATACATACAAAAGACTGAAAATCATATATTCCTAGAATTTGAAATCTATTCCTAAGATGAAGTTCCTGCCAGAGACAGGGTAGTCCCGGACTATTTCGTAACGGCAGTCAAGCATATTCTTGACGTTCGCGAAAACCGAGAGGCTCGAGCTGTTGCAGAAACTGAAATCTTTCCTGAGAGAAAGGTCAAGGGTGTTCCATGACGGCATCTCTCCTGATGAATCGTTCCTTCCCATGCGACCGTTCCAGTTCCCGCTGAAAGTCCAGCCGCCGCGTGAGATGTCCGCTGATACTGATGCCGTGTGTCTGGCGACGTAAGGGATCTGCTCCCCAAAGGTAAAGCTGTCCGGAGTCTTGTCCAGAGCCGACTGATATGAGTAGTGTGCATATATGCCTCCACTCCAGACATCAGAACTGTATCTGATGTTGGTGGACAAGTCAAGGCCCATCGCCACCACGCGGCCGATATTGTATGGAAGCCAGGTGTAACCATACGGATCGGAAGGGTCCGGCGCAGATATTATCTTGTCAGTCAGGAGGTTGTAGAAGCCGTTGAATTTCAGTGAACTGCTCCATCCGCCGGCGGCGGTGTTATGCCACTCGAGTCCGGCATCGGTGAGCCATGCGTCTTCCGGAAGGAGGGCGGGATTGCCGTATCCGGCATAATAAAGTTCGTTGAATGTCGGGATCCTGTACGCCCTGCGGGCAAAGGCCACGAAATCAAGGCTCTCTGCAGCCCTGAACCTGAGGTCAAGGGAAGGGGAGAGGCTGTGCCTGTTCTTTTCTTCCGATGTAGCTTCATCATGGTCGTATGCCGCCTGATATTCTGCCGCGATCTCCGCCATGAACCTTTCGAACGAGAAGACTGAAGTGACTGTCCCTATGGTCCCCAGTCTGGTGGAGTTGTAATATGTTGACTCAAGTCCGTCCCACTGCATGTCAGCGGCTGCGGACACTATCCACCAGTCATTGATCTTGAAACGGTGTGAAGAGTTCAGCTGGAATTCTGTCTGGTCATAGTCGCTGTCTCCCCAGGAACTCAGGTACTGTATTTTGTCAGAGGAAGCCTTGGCACTCAGATTCAAGGTATAAACGCCGGAGAAATGGTTCTCGAGGGTTCCCTGGATGTAGGTGTTCCTGTCGTTCTGCCTGTCCTCTGAAGGCCATGAAGTAGAACCGGGAGTACCTCTCTGTGAACTGTTCCATCCAGCCTTTGCGTGATAGTTTCCATGCTCCAGTGTTCCGAAAGCGTCCAGTCCGGCCATGTACTGCCTGATGTCGTTGTTAGTCCTGACCAGTCCTTCTCCATAGGAGAAATCGCCATCGCTGATGTTCGCGGAAGCATTGGCGCTCAGCGCCAGACGTTCTGAAGCTTTCAAATCGATGCGCGCGAGCGGCTGCCATGTTCCGAACGAACCAGCCTGCAGAACCGCTCTTCCCGCGACCTTCCTTCCTTCGGCGAACACAGGCTTGCGGGTGGTGAATGAAATGCTGTTCTGTGCATAGTCAACGACAGCTTCCCCGAGGTTCGAAAGTGGAAGCGAGCCGAGGTCGGTCTGCCCGCTCTGGACGTTGCCGACTCTGACCCCGTCAACGTAGATGGCTGTATGGGCACTTCCCAATCCTCTCAGACTCACTGATTTGAGACCTGCCACTCCACCGTTGTCGCTGATGCTGACTCCAGGCAGCCTGTGAAGAACGTCGCTGACATTCTGCTCCGGCCGTATGCTGACGGTATCGGTCCTGGAGATTACGATTCCTCTGTCCGCCACGACAGTGACGGCTTTGAGGGTGTCTGCCGCCTCGATGGGAGACGAACCCTCTGATTCGGGCATTCCTGCCACCAGCAGGCCTGCCACCATTGCTAAAAATGAAAACTGCATTAGTTATTTGTCTTACGGAACACCTGCCCCCGGGCGTTTCATTGTTTGACTTGATTATGGCAGGTCTTCTGACTTGCCCCTGTCCCGGGCCTTCTCATCTTTGAAAGACAATGGCGTAAGATTCCGGAATCTTAAGGGGTCATACAGCTGCGGGCACAGTCCCGGATTCACACCGGGTTCCCTTTTCAAGAACGGCGGGAGTACACCTCCGTCCTCACCATAAACCGCTGCAAAGATAGTGAATCTTTTGTATAATGTTCAATACTTGATTAACTTTGTTGTATGATAACGACTTTCAGAATCCAATACAATACAAAATGGGGCGAGAATCT
>JAZRWN010000086.1:0-3893 GCA_045599725.1 Candidatus Cryptobacteroides sp.
ATGAGCATAAGAAAAGAGCCAACCATTGAAAATCAATAAGTTAGCTCTAAATTTCGTGCCTCGGGCGGGAATCGAACCCGCACGGACCTTTCGGTCCAAGGGATTTTAAGTCCCTCGTGTCTACCATTTCACCACCAAGGCGTTTGTGAATGCAAAGATAGAAAAAACCTGCGAAATTCAGTATCTTTGCAGGATAAACGGATCAAATATGACAAAAGCAGTAATTTTCGACATGGGCGGGGTGATCGTGAAGCTGGACCCGCAGCTTTGCATCACCAATTTCAAGGAACTTGCAGGATTCGACCTCATTGAGGATTACCTCGACAGATATCACCAGAAAGGCTTTATCAGCGATTTCGAAGAAGGGGTCATCGACGAAGACGGCTTCTACGAGGAGTGTCTGAAACGCAGCAGGCCGGGAACGACCAGGAAGACCATCCAGGAGTGCCTCTGCTCGCTGCTGTGCGGCATCTATGACGAGACCGTAGAACTCATCAAGGAACTCAGCGGCAAGTATGACCTTTACATCCTGAGCAACAACAACCCGATCACATGTGCCAAGTTCAGGGGCATGCTCCTGAAAATGGGTGTTGACGGAGACAAAGTCTTCAAGAAGGAATTCTACTCCTACAAGATGCGTCTTCTGAAGCCAGGGCGCGAGATTTATGATGAAGTCATCAAAGAAATCGGCGTCAAGCCGGAGGATATGCTCTTTATCGACGACTACAAGCCGAACGTCGAAGGTTCAATAGCCGCAGGCATCCCTACCATCTGGCTCGAACCGGGCATGGACATTCGAAAGGAAGTGATGAACTATCTTAACAGCCGGAAATAATATGGCAAGCGAAATCAGAAATCCGGAAATTTGGCAGAGCGGAGAGCTCAAGATAAACTGGGTGCGCCACAACATGCCACTCCTTAACGGTCTGGAAGCCGAATTCAAGGAAACCAAGCCGTTCAAAGGACTGAAAATAGCCCTTTCAGTACATCTGGAGGCCAAGACCGCATACCTGTGCCAGGTGCTTGCCGCAGCGGGCGCAGAGATGTATATCACCGGCAGCAATCCCCTCTCCACTCAGGACGATATCGCGGCTGCGCTGGTGCATGAGGGTCTGAACGTCTTCGCCTGGTACAATGCGACCGCTGAAGAGTACACCAGGCATTGCCGCAAGGTCATAGAGGCCGGCCCGAACATCATCATAGATGACGGCGGAGACCTCGTGAACACCATACACAAGGACTTCCCGGAACTCATCCCTAACGTCATCGGCGGCTGCGAGGAGACCACGACAGGCATCCTGAGACTCCAGCAGCTTGACCGCGCAGGAAAACTAGGGTTCCCTATGATGCTGGTGAACAATGCAGAATGCAAGCATTTCTTTGACAACCGCTACGGCACTGGACAATCTGTCTGGAACGGCATCAACCGCACGACAAACCTGATCGTCGCCGGCAAGACCGTTGTCGTAGCAGGATACGGCTGGTGCGGCAAGGGAGTCGCGATGCGCGCGAAAGGTCTCGGGGCCAAGGTGATTGTCACGGAAGTGAACCCGGTGAAGGCCATCGAGGCTGTCATGGACGGCTTCACGGTGATGAAGATGCGTCAGGCCGCGCCGGAAGGAGACATATTCGTGACCGTGACGGGCTGCGACGGAGTCATCACCACCGAAGACTTCAAGCTCATGAAGGACGGTGCCATCTGCTGCAATGCGGGGCATTTCGACTGCGAAGTGGATGTCGCAGGCCTGGCGGCAATGGCTGAATCCGTCTTCCCTGCCCGCGCGAACATAATGGGCTACAGGCTTGCCGGAGGCAGAACCATATACATACTGGCTGAAGGCAGGCTGGTCAATCTCGCCGCCGGCGACGGACACCCTGCTGAGATAATGGACATGTCGTTCGCCATCCAGGTGCTCAGCGCGAAGTATCTGGTGGACCACAAGGACAGCCTCTCCCGTGTGCCGGGCCATATGGTCATCGAGATTCCGGAAGAGATTGACCTGACGGTCGCGAACCGCAAACTGAAGGCATGGGGATGCGAGATCGACACTCTCACTCCGGAGCAGAGAAAATACCTTTATGGTGAGTAGAAGGGACCCTGAATCAAGTTCAGGGTGACGTCATGTCGGACACATGGAACGTCAGGCCGGACACATGGGACGTCATGCAGGACACATGGAACGTCATGCAGGACACATGGAACGTCAGGCCGGACACATGGGACGTCATGCCGGACTTGATCCGGCATCTTTTATTTTTGAGCGACAGAGCCGCCAGGCACGAGGCTTGGCTTGAAGATGATTATCTTCTCTGCCTGTTCGCCCTCAATCATCGAATGCAGCACCTCGACAGACTTCTCTCCGAGCTGGCGGAGCGGCTGGACGATATGCGCAATGGTGGAAGGACCGAGACTGTACAGGTCGCTCTCATCGAATGCCACGATGCCGAGATCGCGCGGAGTCCTGAGATGGAGTTTGTTCATGACTCGAATGACCATGGCGGTAAGCGAATATGTCGGAAGGAAGAACGCATCCACACCACGTGCAAGAGCATCGTTTATGATGTCTGGTATTTGATTTTCAGGGTCTCTGTAGGAAGTGCAGTTCACATGGACATCCAGACCATACTTCTCCATCACCCTGCGGTATCCGGTCTCACGTTCGGCTATGCTTGAAATGCCAAGGTCATAGGAAATCATCTCTATCTTCCTGTAACCTTTCTCATAAAGCAGGTTCGTGGCCATCTCTCCGGCCTCCACATCATCAAGCAGGACCTTGCCAACGCCTTCTATCCCCTCCTGGTCACGGTCCAGAAGAACAACCGGAACCTTGGCGTCTATGGCCTTCCTGATGGATTCCTCACCGCCCGGAACAGGGGCGACGATGATGCCGTCGATGTTGTAGGCCAGCACGGTGTCCATGACATGGTCCAGTTTCTCCGCATTCTCATCAGAACTGCCGAAAAGGACAGTGTAGCCGTACTGCACAGCCTTGTCTTCTATATATCTGGAAATGCCGGCGAAGAAATTGTTCGAGATGTCGGTGGTGATGACCGCTATGGTGTCGGAACGACCGCTGCGGAGTGATGCTGCAGCGACATTGCGCCTGTAACCGAGTCTTTTCGCCACTTCAAGGACCCTCGCCGCGGTGTCAGGGTTCACCGGGCAGTCAAGCCTCCCGTCTTTTCCCATTTTTGCATTCATGACAAATGAAACGAGGGTTACGGAAACTCCAGCTTCACGAGCGACATCCTTGATGGTGATTTTCTTCATTGTTCAGCGGTTAGATATACAAAATTAATAAAAAATAAAGAAGTTCGGTCTGATGGACTGAACTTCTTTAAAATATTTTAATAGTACTGACTACTCTGCTGGTGCTGCTTCTGGAGCGGCGGCCTCTGCTGGAGCCTCGACCTTCTTGGCGCGGCTGCGGCGAGTGGTCTTCTTGGCTGCCTTCTGAGGTGCGCTTGCGAGAGCTGCCTCGTTGAAGTCAACGAGCTCGATAAGAGCCATTTCAGCTGCGTCACCCTGACGGAAACCTACATGGAGTACGCGGGTGTATCCACCTGGACGGTCAGCGATCTTAGGGGCGATGTTACGGAAAAGCTCAGTAACGGCCTCCTTGTTCTTAAGGTAGCTGAAAACGACGCGGCGTGAATGTGTAGAATCGTCCTTGGACTTGGTGATGAGGGGCTCTACATAGCTCTTGAGGGCCTTGGCCTTTGCCACAGTGGTGATGATCCTCTTCTCGAGAATGAGAGAAGTAGCCATGTTGGCGAGGAGGGCTTTGCGGTGACCGCTCTTGCGACCAAGATGATTGATTGCTTTATTGTGCCTCATTTTTTATACGTTCTTTTTCTTTGGTTCAATATTATACTTGGTGACATCCATTCCG
>JAZRWN010000087.1:0-8202 GCA_045599725.1 Candidatus Cryptobacteroides sp.
CATTTTAGAGCCTTTAGAAATTCCACCAGGAGTCCTCGGTCGGGTTCTTGGCCTCAATCTCCTTTTCGATGTCGTCGGGGAGATTCACGAAGAAGTCCACGCCCGTTTTCTTTTCGAGTTCGTCGATGGACATGCACTTAGATTTCAGCTCGGCGTTTGCATCCGACTTTCTGTTTGTGAAATATGCCCCGAGTCCCTTGTATCCGAAATTCTGGGAATAAGCGAGGACAGCCTTGTAGATGCCGTCAGGAACGGTGATGTCCAGATTGTTGTTGTCCTTCACCTTGATGGAAGCATCGTTGTACACAGTGCCGATGACGATGTACAGAGTGTCGCAGGCATAGGAAAGTGACCGGACTTTGTCTTCCAGATCACCCCATGTGCCGGTGTTCAATTCTTCGCTCTGAGGCATGATGTTCGTGGTGAGGAATACATCAATGTTGCGCCTTCCGCCTCTGTCATATGAAGGGACCATGTGGCCGCGGACAAATCTGTCCTCACTGAGCCCTGTGCCGCTGTTCGAATATGATGATTTGGAGAGACTAGGCTGGTCTTTTTCTCCTACCAGAGGGTCGTACGCATACGCATCTGAACGCCCGGAACTGTTCTTGTCCCCGCTGGTGTATGGGTATGCCACCCATCTGGCCACACGGGCGGCCTTGTCATAATAGATGGAGTAGTTTCTCTTTCCGTCCTTGTCGAGATGGCATAGATAGTCATATGCGTCTTCGCCTGATGTCTGAGGAAGTTCCAGCCATCCGGCAGTTGCCTTCGCCGCACTGAAACCTGGATATGAGCCGGATTCCTTGTTTTCAAGGTAAGCGGCATCCGTCTCGATGATGCTGTTGTAGGTCTTCTTGTTGGCCACGATGGTTATGATGTCGCCTGCCTTTATGCCCAGTCCGGCATATTCTTTCGCGTTGTCGCCACCCTTGCCGGCCGCCAGGCCATAGACATAAATATATCCGGTCTCGTCCATTATGTACAGGTCACCGTACTGGCTGTTGGCGATGGACACGACTTCTCCGGTGAGGCGGTACCAGTCGGTCGAACTGTCCTTCTTGTTCCTGAACTCCTTGATGGTGACTCTCGGGATGCCGTCATCCACGACTCCCTCCTGAGTTACGTTCACCGTCTTTGACAGTGAGCCGGATGTGAAAGTGATGGTCGCAGTCCGTTCATCGCCGTTGTTCTTGCCGGCGGTGATGGAAACCTCCACCGGAGTATCAGAACCGGCACGTCCCGGAGGAGTGACGCTCACCCAGGCTGCATTTGCAGAGTACTGCCATGAAGAACTGGACTTGATAGTCAGAGTGCTTGTCCCTCCGTCGACACTGAATGAAAGGGTCGTGCCTGACACCTCGAAAACCTGCTTGGCTGGTTCTGTATTATTTTTCCCGCATCCTTCTACGAGGAAGAAGATGGACAGGGCGATAAAGAGAATATGCTTGACTTTCATCTATTGTTAGACTAATATTTGACTATTTCACGCACTTTTGTTAAGTTTGTAAATATACGCATTTTAGGGATAACCAACAAAACCGCATATTATGAAAAAGTTTTCAATCATCGCAGCTGCCATAGCGCTTCTTCTCGTTTCACAGGTCTCTGATGCACAGAACAGAAGAAGGCCCGACGCACCTCTCCCGAAGTGGGAAGGCCTCGCGGAAACCCCTCAGATGGGCTGGAGTTCCTGGAACAAGTTCGGAACAGAAATCAATGAAAAACTCATCAAGGAGACGGCAGACCAGATGGTCGCCCTCGGCCTTGTCGATGCAGGATATGTGTATCTGAACTTGGATGACGGCTGGCATGGTGAGCGTGACGAACAGGGCTTTGTCCACGAGGACAAGGAGAAATTCCCTTCAGGAATGAAGGCTCTCGCCGACTATCTTCACAGCAAGGGCATCAAGCTCGGCATCTACAGCGACGCCGGCACAAACACCTGCGCCTGCTACACAGGCAGTCTCGGACATGAGTATCAGGATGCTTATATGTACGCCCAGTGGGGTGTGGACTACCTCAAATATGACTGGTGCTACACTAACAACGTTGACCCGAAGGGTGCATATACTCTTATGCGCAATGCCCTCCGCAAGGCCGGACGCCCTATTTTCTTCAGTATGTGCGAGTGGGGAACCAACAAGCCTTGGGAGTGGGCTGCGGAAGTGGGCCATTCATGGCGCACCACCGGTGATATTGCCGCACGTTTCGCCGGCACTGCCAAGCAGCGCGGCTGGGGCCAGAGCGTTCTTGAAATCATTGAGCAGAACGAGCCTCTCCGTCAATACGCAGGACCAGGACACTGGAATGACCCTGATATGCTCGAGGTAGGCAACGGTATGTCCGTCAGCGAGGACCGCGCACATTTCACCATGTGGTGCATGATGGCCGCTCCTCTTATCCTTGGCAACGACATCACCAACATGACTCCTGAGGCTCTTGCCACAGTCACCAACAAGGATATCATCGCCATTGACCAGGACCCTCTTGGCATCCAGGGACTTCGTCTCAAGAAAGAGGGTGATGTCCAGTACTGGTTCAAGCCTCTCGAAAACGGTGACTGGGCTTTCTGTCTCCTCAACGGGGGCGAGGAAGACCAGACTCTCGCCATCGACTGGAGCGCTCTTGAGGTGAATGACGAGTTCAGCAGCCGCAGCACTAAGTTCGATGCTGTCAATTACAATGTCAAGGACCTCTGGAACGCTGCCGCCAAGCCTTTCACCACCCTCGTCAAGGGTAAGGGCAAAGCCAAGGGCAAGATGGTTTCCAATGTCGTGAATGTCACCGTGAATTCTCACGATGTCGCTACGTTCAGACTTTCACCTGTTCCTGAAAAGAAGAAATAATCCACTAATTCCATAATCCTTTATGAAGAAATTTTTGTTATTTGCTTTTGCCGCGCTGGCTCTCGTCAGCTGTGGACAGAAGAAGAATCCTGTCCTCACCATCGAGGGCGGACAGGTCCAGGGCGTCTTCGGCGAGCTCGACGGCGTTTACATTTACAAAGGAATCCCTTACGCAGCCGCTCCTATCGGCGATCTCAGATGGAAAGAGCCTCAGCCGGTGAAACCTTGGGAAGGGGTCAAGATAGCTGATACTTTCGGACATCCTGGCTTTCAGTCCACACACTATCCTGGCGGATACACCACGGAGTGGGGATATGGTGATGAGCCTGCCTACAGCGAGGACTGCCTCTATCTCAATGTTTATACAAAGGCTCCTGGCGAAGTGGACAAGAAACTCCCTGTAGCAGTCTGGATCCACGGCGGCGGCCTCAGGGAAGGCTGGGGATTCGAGCCTGAGTTCGACGGAGAAGAGTGGGCTGCCAAGGATGTGGTCCTTGTCACCTTCAACTACCGTCTCGGCATGTTCGGATTCATGTCTCATCCAGACCTCATCGCTGAGAACGAGCACGGTTCATCCGGCAACTACGGTATCATGGACCAGGTGCAGTGCCTCAAGTGGGTCAAGGCGAACATCGCACAGTTCGGCGGTGACCCTGACAATGTGATGATCTTCGGACAGAGCGGTGGCGGTCGTAGCGTCAGGACCCTCAGCGAGTCTCCTATCGCCCGCGGCCTTTTCCACAAGGCTGTCATCATGAGCGCTCAGGGCTTCGCCATGCCGACTCCTCCAAGACCTGGCATGCCTGCCATGGCACCTCAGCAGACACAGACCTCCACACTCGAGTCACAGGCCGCGCACTACAAGGAAATCATGGACTGGGCCGGACTTGACACCATCGAGAAGATGAGAGCCTGCTCGACCGAGGAGATCTTCAGTATCGTGAATATCTATAACAGAATCAACAACGTGCGTGGCGCCGGCATGTTCGCCCCTGTCATCGACGGCTATGTCTGCAAACAGGACTTCGACACCGCAGCCAAGGAAGGCAACCTCGCCAATGTCCCTTACATGATCGGCTTCACCCTCAATGACTCCGGAAACATGGCTCCAGGCATCGCAGCATTCTGTCAGGACCGTCAGGAGAAGGGAGGCAAGGCTTACGCCTATCAGTTCGCCCGTCCTCTTCCGGATGACGGCAAGCATCCTGAAGTGACTCAGAGGCTTAAGGGAGCATTCCATTCATCAGACCTCTGGTTCATCTTCAAGTCGCTCAAGCACTGCTGGAGACCTTGGACTCAGGGTGACTGGGACCTCACCGAGAAGATGATCACCGCTTGGTCAAACTTCGCCAAGTACAGCGACCCTCAGGGTGACTGGAAGCCTTGCACGAAGGAGGATCCGAGCTTCATGGTGTTCTGCCTTGATGAGAATGACGCCGAGGCTTCTTTCTTCGGCCAGCCGAAGAGCAGCAGATAATCTTCGCAGATGGAATAATTGGACGGCTCCGGGTTCCGGGGCCGTCTTTTTGTTTTGGAGATACAGCAAAATACCGTATTTTTGTATATCCTTTCAATGAATTTGTTACAATAGAAATATTTATGAAAAAGATTATCTACAGTTCAATAGCCATTCTTGCTATGACAGCATGTACAGCCCAGCGTGAAAACCCTTTCCTCCAGGAGTGGAGCACCCCATACGGCATCGCCCCGTTTGACCAGATCGAATACACTGACTATATGCCGGCCATCAAGGCGGGCATAGAGCAGCAGACAGCCGAGATCGAGGCCATCATCGCCAACCAGGAGGCTCCTTCATTCGACAATGTCATCGGTGCCATGGAACTTTCCGGAAACATCCTCGCCAAGGTCCAGGGTGTTCTCTACAATGTCTCGGAGACCGACAACTGCCCTGAACTCGAGGCCATCATCGAGGAGGCGACACCGCTTCTCTCGGAGCACAGTGACAATATCTATATGAACAAGGCCCTTTACGAGAAGGTCGCGGCCGTCTATAACGCTGACCAGAGCGGCCTCACCCGCGAGCAGCAGATGGTTCTCAAGAAAACCTTCGAGGCTTTCGAGCGCAACGGTATCGGCCTCAGTGAGGAGAAGCAGGCCCGTCTTCGTGAAATCAATTCCGAGATGTCTCTCAAGACCAACAAGATCGGCAACAACAACCTGGCGAACAATAACGCTTTCAAGGAGAAATTCGGCGTCAGCGTTTCCGCATACCCTACGGCCATGACCACTACTGAGGATCGTTCTCTCCGCGAAGAGATGTTCAAGGCTTATTCCATCCGTGGCCATGAGGGAGGGGAGTACGACAACTGTCAGCTTGCCCTTGACGTGATGGCTCTCCGTATCGAGAAGGCGAAGATCATGGGTTATGAGACTCCTGCCGACTTCATCCTCGAGCCGAAGATGGCTCACGATTCGAAGACCGTGGACGAGTTCCTTGACGGTATCATCAAGGCTTCTGTCGCCAAGGCAAAGGAGGAAGTCGCTGACATGCAGAAGATCATGGACGAGGATATTGCCGCTGGCAAACTTCCTTCTGGCACGAAGATTCAGCCTTGGGACTGGTGGTACTACGCCGAGAAGGTCCGCAAGGTCAAGTATGACCTTGACGAGGAACTCACAAAGCCTTATTTCGAGATGCACAATGTCCAGAAGGGTGTCTTCGAGGCCGCCCATACACTTTATGGCATCAACTTCGAGAAGCTTGAAGGCATCAGTCTCTACAATGACGCCGCCGAGGCCTGGAAGCTCACCAACACAGACGACGGTTCGCTCATCGGCATATTCATCTGCGACTATTTCCCTCGCGACTCAAAGCGCGGCGGAGCCTGGATGAACAATTTCCGTGACCAGTATTTCGATGCCGAAGGCAATGAGATCCGCCCTGTCATCGTCAATGTATGCAACTTCACTTCTCCAGACGAGAACGGCGTCGCACTTCTCACAGTCGATGAGGTGCAGACTGCGTTCCATGAGTTCGGCCACGCTCTTCACGGGTTCCTGAGCAAGTGTCACTATCCTTCAGTCAGCGGCACTTCAGTATCACGTGACTTCGTGGAGACATTCTCCCAGTTCAATGAGAACTGGGCGTTCCAGCCGGAACTTCTGGCCAAGTATGCCGTTCACTATCAGACCGGCGAGGTCATCCCTCAGGAACTTGTGGACAAGATCATCGCTGCCTCGAAGTTCAACCAGGGTTTCATGACCGCGGAACTCTGCGCCGCCTCCATCCTTGACATGAAGTGGCACGAGCTCACGAGCGTCGAAGGCATCGACATCGATGAGTTCGAGGCGAAGGTCTGCGAGGAGATGGGTCTCATCGATGAAATCATCCCGCGTTACCGCACCACTTACTTCAACCATATCTTCTCCAGCGGCTACAGTGCCGGTTACTATGGGTATCTCTGGGCTGAGGTCTTCGACAAGGACGCTTTCTCTGAGTTCGAGAAGAACGGTGTCTGGGATCTTGACATGGCAAAGAAGTTCAAGGAGACCTTCCTTGAGAAGGGTGGCAGCGAGGAGCCTATGACCCTCTTCCGCTCGTTCGTCGGACGCGAGTACAGCAGTGAGCCGTTCCTCCGTGGCCGCGGGCTGTTATAGAAAATGGAACCTATAAACTGAACTGATATGAAAAAAGTCGTTATCGCCGTTGCCTGCATGGCAGCGTTGCTTGCAGGGTGCAAGCCTCAGAATCCTGTCCTTGAAATAGAAGGTGGTAAGGTCCAGGGAGTCGAGACCGTCACCAAGGGTGTCTATGTCTACAAAGGCATACCTTTCGCGGCGCCTCCGGTAGGAAACTTGCGCTGGAAGGCTCCTCAGCCTGTCATCCCTTGGGAAGGGGTCAAGGTCGCCGACACGTTCAGCGCTGGTGCAGTGCAGGCCCCTCACGACTCTTCAAACCCTTGGACCAGCGAGTTCTATCAGAATGACCCTGAGTTCAGCGAGGACTGCCTCTACCTCAATGTATGGACCAGCGCGCCGGGCAAGATCGATGAGAAGTTGCCTGTGGCCATGTGGATCCACGGTGGTGCATACACCGGCGGATGGAGCTGGGAACCTGAATTCGACGGCAAGGTCTGGGCTGAGAAAGGTGTAGTGATGGTGACCATTAACTACCGTCTCGGAATCTTCGGCTTCATGTGCCATCCTCTCCTCGCGGAAGAGAGTCCTGAAGGAGTCAGCGGCAACTACGGCATACTTGACCAGATCACCGCTCTCAAATGGGTGCACAATAATATTGCCGCGTTCGGCGGCGACCCGGACAACATCACCATCCTCGGCCAGAGTGCAGGCGCCGGCAGCGTCAAGACCCTCGTGAGCTCTCCTCTCACAGAAGGTCTTATCAGCAAGGCCATCATCCAGAGCGGTGGCGGTGTGAATATTGTCCCTGAAGTCTCGCCAACTGCCCCTGCTGCCCCAGTACAGATGCTCAATAGCGGTGACAATTACAAGAAAGTCTTCGACTGGGCCGGATATGACACTCTCGAGAAGATGCGCGCCGCATCCACTGAAGAAGTGTTCGGACTTGGAGCCCGCTATACCGCAGAGACAGGTGACCGCATCAGGCTGGCGACCTCACCAGTCGTCGACGGCTATGTGTCAGTGGAGAGTTTCGATGCGGCGGCATGCGCCGGACGAATCAAGGATATTCCTTACATGATAGGATTCACCAAGGACGACATGGGCAGAAGCCCCGATGCAGTCGACAATTTCTGCGCTCTGCGCAATGATGCCGGCACCCCGGTCTACGCATACCAGTTCGCGCACGAACTTCCTGATGACGAGGCCGGTTCCCATGACATGAAGGGAGCATTCCACTCATCGGAACTCTGGTTCATGTTCAAGTCCCTTGAACACAGCGACCGTCCGTTCACCGAAGCGGACTGGGATCTTGCGGAGTATATCGTTTCATGCTGGACGGACTTCGCCAGGAACGGCGATCCCGGAAACGGCTGGAACGCCTATACTCAGGAGAAACCGGAGTTCATGGTGTTCAACCTCGATGAAAGCGACAGGATGGACGCTTCCGCCATGGGACGTCCTATCGTGAAGAACCAGCTTTAGTTTATCTTCGTTCCGGTCTTCACCGTTGTCGGAAACAGTAAGAAGGTGACTCCTGAGAGTCATCTTCTTTTCTTTTACCTGCTGCTGAATGTTTGGTTTGTCGCTGGGCAAAGTGTATCTTTGTGACCGAATTTAATGATGGGAAATGGAATTCAACAGCATACTGATAGTACTGCCGATCCTGACGGTGTTGTTGTTCGACCTCGATCTGTCGCTGAGGTTATCTGACTTTGTCGAAATATTCAAGAAACCGAAGGCAATGATTGCCGGT
>JAZRWN010000088.1:0-12412 GCA_045599725.1 Candidatus Cryptobacteroides sp.
AGAAGCGGATAGACGAACTCACCGCGAAGCAGGCTGAGATCAAGGATCCCATCATCACCGAGGCCGTGACTCCTGAAGACATCGCGGAAGTGGTGGCGAGATGGACAGGCATCCCTGTGAACAGGATGCTGGAGAGCGAGAAGATGAAACTTCTACGCATGGAGGAGGCCCTTCACAAACGCGTCGTAGGGCAGGAGAATGCCATCGCGGCCGTTTCCGATGCCGTACGCCGCTCCCGCGCAGGCCTTTCCAACGAAAAACGCCCTATCGGCTCTTTCCTTTTCCTCGGAACGACAGGAGTGGGCAAGACCGAACTGGCGAAGGCGCTGGCGGAGTTCCTGTTCAATGACGAATCGATGATGACCCGCATCGACATGAGCGAGTATCAGGAAAGGCACACGGTCAGCCGACTGGTAGGCGCGCCTCCGGGATATGTAGGATACGATGAGGGTGGACAACTGACAGAAGCGGTGAGACGCAAGCCATACTCAGTGATCCTGCTCGACGAGATAGAGAAGGCACATCCTGACGTGTTCAACGTGCTGCTCCAGGTGCTCGACGACGGCCGTCTGACCGACAACAAGGGACGCACCGTGGACTTCAAGAACACCATCCTCATCATGACATCCAACCTCAAGCATGAGGAACTGAAGGCGGTCATGAGGCCGGAGTTCCTGAACCGCATCGACGAGATCATCAACTTCGACGTGCTGACTCCGGAGAATATACGCGAGATAGTACGCATACAGATGGCCGAACTGCAGAACAGACTTTCAGAGGACGGTGTGACCCTGACCTTCACCAAGGCTTTCGAAGACAACATGACCGAGAACGGATACGATCCGGTCTATGGTGCCCGCCCGGTCAAGCGTCTCATCCAGAGGGAACTTGTCAACAAACTTGCCCGCGCCGTGCTCGAAGGCTCGGTCAGCAGGGACTCCGCCATAGAAGTGGACTCTGACGCCGATGGCGAAGTGCTTTTGAGAAATGTCAGGAAGTAATGGACAATTATTTGGAAAAAAATCTGCGAATCAGTAACTTCGTGAAAATCTAACCAATATTGAATACAATGAAAAAAGGAATCCTTGCAGCAGCTTTCGCTGTGCTGCTCTTCGCTCAAGGAGCAAAGGCTCAGACAAACCTTCAGGTCTTCTATGATTTCGGAAAGGACCGTCAGTATGTGACCACAACCTTCGAGATGTTCAAGGGTGACGAATACGGAGACACCTTCTTCTTCATCGACCATTACTATGCCACAAAGGAAAAGCGCGATCTGGACCTGTATAGTGCCACAGGCGGCTCATATTTCGAGATCGAGCGCGGCATCAACATGTGGCAGGACTCTGACCTCAAGGATTTCAGCGCACTCATCGAGTATGACGGAAGCACTTGGGGATGGGGTATCCTCGGTGTAGGCGCGAAGTATTTCTTCCACTCAGATGACTACAACAACACCTTCACCGCAGCTCTCCTTTACGATGCTCATTTCGGAGGATTTGAGCCTGACGTGCCAATCAAGTTCTCTGGTGTGTGGGGATTCAATGACCTCTTCGGAGCCAAGGGACTCACATTCAAGGGATTCTTCGATATCTGGGGAAACAAGAACTATTTCGGCCTTGAGGAAACTAACGTCTCATTCCTTTCCGAGCCTCAGCTCTGGTATGCAGTCGGCGAGCACCTAAACCTCGGCGGCGAGATCGAGCTCTCATACAACTTCGCAGGCAAGGGATTCATGTGCAACCCTTGCCTCGGTGTCAAGTGGAACTTCTAACATGCAACTCCTTTACTAGTCTATGAAAACGAATCAGGAATACAAGGATGCGGCTCTGGCCGCCCTCAAAGGCAACTGGTCCCCGGCTGTCGTGGCGACGATTGTCTTCCTCGCCATAGCGGTCTCCATCAGCGGATGCGGGTCACTCGTACAACTGTCCCTTGTGGCCGCAGGGGCTCTGCTGATGCTGGCAGGAGCGGAACTCCTTTTATCCTTCCTCATCGTCGGACCTGTACAAGTCGGATATCTCAACTCCTTCAGGCTGCTGTACGAGAAGGGTGACAACAAACTCACCCGGAACATATTCTCGCTTGGATTCACCAACTGGCTCCATATAGTATGGGGATATTTCCTGATGTCTCTTCTGATAGTCCTATGGTCACTCCTGTTCCTCATACCGGGCATCATAATGGCTTTCGCATATTTCCTGACACCGTACATCCTGGTTGAAAACCCTGAGATGAAAGTGTCTGATGCACTACGCAAGAGCCGCATGATGATGAAGGGGCACAAGTTCGATCTCTTCTATCTGGAACTCAGCTTCATAGGCTGGATTCTGCTGGGAATCCTCACTCTCGGCATCGGATATCTGTGGCTGATACCTTATATGTACACAACTATCGCCGCCTTCTACAATGACTTGAAGGTGGAAGCGGAAACAGGAACTGTCATCTAGATAGTGTTATACAAGACCTTCCGGGAGGTCCATCGACATCTCCCCGGACTCAGGATCTACGGACAGGATGAAATCTTCGTGAAGAGGGATCATCGCCTGTCCGTTTTCCGTCTGTATGTACAGACAAGGATTGCCGGGAATGTCCTCGTAGTCAACAACCTCCCCGACTCTGGCATCACGGTTGAAGATGGTCCATCCGATGAAGTCCTCCAGGGACATCTCATCGTCATCTTCATACCCTTCAATGGTATCCTCTCCGGCATAGACCACACGCCCGACCACCTCCTCTGCATCAGCGAGGGTGAACATGTCTGTGAGGTGGACAATGGCCTTGTCATTGCCCCTGCGCTGGAATGATTCAATGAAAAATGGAACCGGCAGTCCATCGAAATAGATGAATACCGGTTCCTTAAGATCGATGTCCTCGGGCGAGATGTCGCGGAATCCCAGAAGGAGACCGCCTTCAGTACCGTTGGACTTCAGTACCTTGGCAATCTGAAGCAATGAATCAGAACTTGCCTCAGACATGATTAAGCCTCAGCCTCTGCAGGAGCTTCCTCTGCGGCAGCAGCAGCGGCAGCTTCTTCAGCAGCCTTTGCGGCAGCAGCAGCTTCAGCCTCAGCCTTCTTCTTGGCGATAGCCTCAGCTCTCTCCTGGTTTACCTTGGCCTCTGCCTCGATGGCAGCCTTTGCCTTTGCAGCAGCGTCCTTTGAAAGACCCTGCTTCTTGGCAGCGATCTTGGCGTCTCTCTGAGCCTTCCAGTCAACGAACTTCTTGTCTGCCTGCTCCTGTGTGAGAGCTCCCTTGGCTACACCACCATCAAGGTGATGACGAAGGAGAACACCCTCGTAAGAGAGGATGCGGCGGGCGGTAAGAGTAGGCTGTGCACCTACCTTGAGCCATGCAAGAGCCTTGTCAGAATCGAGAACGATAGTGGCAGGGTTTGTGTTCGGGTTGTAAGAACCGATCTGCTCGATGAAACGACCATCACGTGGTGAACGTGAATCAGCCACAACAATGTGGAAGAATGCGAAATTCTTCTTTCCGTGGCGCTGTAAACGAATTTTAACAGCCATTGTGAATCTGTTTTTTAAAGTTTGTACCTTAATCCTTCCCTTCTCGAGGGAAGTGACGGCAAAGTTAGGTATTTTTTATATATTTGCAATACATAATCAGTTAACACGCAAATGAAAACACTTGTAATAGTCGACCTTCAGAAGGATTTCTACGACCCGAAAGGCTCGCTTTGCGTGACAGGCGGTGATGCTATCCCCGCCAAAGTCGCCGCACTTGTCCCGAACTATGACAATATCTACTTCACCCTCGACTGGCATCCGCTGAACCACTGCTCATTCAAGCAGAACGGCGGCATCTGGCCTGTCCACTGTCTCAAATACAGCTGGGGCGCTTCTCTTCCGGATGAAGTGCTTTCAGCCATCGACACCGCCAGACAGCATGTTTCATACTATCACAAGGGCGACCGCTCTTACGAAGAGGAGTACGAGGCATACAGGAAGATTACTGACAACCAGCTCAGACTTCTCCGCTCCAGCGAGGAGATCGATATCTGCGGCCTCTGCGGAGACTACTGCGTCGGCCTGACCATCAAGCGTCTTGTCGAGCTCGGGCTGGGAGACAAGATCGTGGTGCTGAAGGACTGCACCGGTTCCATCGACGACGGCTCCACCCTTGAGGGCATCATTTCAGAATTCAATTTAAAGACCAGATAATGAGACAGATCGTAACTCATTTCACTGACAACGACCTTTACACCTTCACTTGCCAGTACTACATCCTCGAGCAGTATCCCCGCGCCGAGGTCCAGTATTCATTCTTTGACCGTAACGGCACCTGCTACCCGAAAGGCTTCGCCCAGATGCTTCAGGAGCAGATCGACGGTATGGCGGACGTCGCCATCACCGAGGAGGAGATAAAGTATATGAAGGACACCTGTTACTTCCTCCCGCTGTGGTACTTCACCTTCCTCAAGGGCTACCGTTTCAACCCGAAGGAGGTTCAGATATCACAGGACGAGGAAGGACATCTGGAGATAACAGTCTGCGGAAAATGGTTCTCCACCATCATGTGGGAGATGCCTATCCTCTCCTCCATCTCCGAACTGATGCACTCTCTCCGCGGCGACCTTGAAAGATATGACGCCGAAATTGAGCAGAAGCGCGCCTATGACAAGGCTGTCCAGATATTTGCCAACGGCCTGACATTCGGTGACATGGGAACACGCCGCCGCCTGTCCTTCGACCATCAGGAAATGGTGGTGAAGACCATGAAGGAAGTTTACGAGTCCCAGGTCTGGCCGGGAGTGTTCACAGGCACCAGCAATGTCTGGCTCGCCATGAAATACGGGACCAAGTGCCTTGGAACCATGTCCCACCAGCTGATTTCCTTCGAGGAAACTGTCAGCGGCATCTTCGAGTGCAACTTCAACGTGATGAAGAAGTTCAGTGATGTCTATGACGGTGACAACGGAATCTACCTCTATGACTGCTTCGGGGACAAGGTCTTCTTCAACAACCTCTCCAAGCGCATGGCCATGATGTACAAGGGTCTCCGCGTGGACAGCGGCAACGAAGAGGAGCAGACAGAGAAGATCATCGCCAAGTACAAGTCACTGGGCATAGACCCGGCCACCAAGCAGGTCGTTTACAGCAATGGCCTCAACATCGACAGAGCCATTGAGATACACAATTATTGCGCGGGACGCGTGCAGGACTCGTACGGTGTCGGCACATTCCTCACCTGCGACGTGCTGAACTGCGATCCTATGAACATCGTGGTGAAACTCACCAAGGGCCGCATCACCGAGCTCAGGGAATGGCATGACTGCGTGAAACTCTCCTGCGACAAGGGAAAGACGCTGGGCAATCCTGACAAATGCGCCTACTTGCTTTCCGTCGTCGGAGGGGACTAGAAAAAGTATAAAAAAAGTTTGCGTATTAAATTTTTCGCAGTATCTTTGCAATCCCAAACCTTACAAGGTCTACATAACTGCGGTAGTGGTGAAATGGTAGACACGCTACTTTGAGGGGGTAGTGCCCGTTGGGGTGTGTGAGTTCGACTCTCACCTACCGCACAGAAGACCGGCTGATCAGCCGGTCTTTTTCGTATTATCTGGCCTCCCCACTTTTTGGGGTATTTTCAGGGCTAATAGACATTTTGTAGGATAAAATCCTTGCAATAGATTGGAATACATACATTTCTTTTGAGTGCTGTGCACATATTCTGGCATATCCATGTGCGTCGGACATTGCGGCTGAACATCTGGCCGAATTGAGTTAGGGATGAAAACACTCGTGGAGACTGGTATTTCTCCCTAACTCAGACCATTTTCGAAGAAATAGGCCACTTTCGGTGTGAGTTAGTGACATAAACAGCACTGTATGGTACATTCTCTCCCTAACTGGCAAATGGAAATGTCATCCTGAGCTTGACTCAGGATCTCAGATTCCGGATCAAAGTACCGGAATGACGCAGCAGAGCCATGCCGGGGGCGAAAAGGCGGCGAAACGCACACGGAACGGCGCGGAGAGTGAATCCGGGGGCGAAAACGGCTCCCAGCGCACACGGAACGGCCGTCTCCCGTACGTGAGAAGTCTGGATTCCGGGTCAAGCCCGGAATGACGGAGGAAAGCCCGGAATGACGGGAAAAAACCCGGAATGACGGCGCAATAAGCTCAAAGGAACTGTCAAAGCAGGAGGGAGACGAGGCGGAAGACGAGGAAAGCGACGAGCCAGGCGAGGAGGAGGGAGTGGATGACCGTGAAAGCGGCCCACCCGCCACCGATCTCACGTCTGAGAGTGGCTACAGTGGCGATGCATGGAAAATACAGCAGCACGAAGAGCATGAACGCGAGCGCGACAGCAGGAGTGACTCCGCCGTCCTTCTGCATTGCGGCGACAAGCGAAGCGTCGTCGCCGTCAGTATGGTAGAGAATCCCCATCGTGCTGACGATGGCCTCCTTGGCCGGCAAGCCCGTAAGAAGACAGACATTCATCTTCCAGTCGAAACCCAGCGGCGCCATCACAGGTTCCATCCCGCGGCCGACCGCAGCCAGGTACGACTCCTCCTTGAACTCACCGCCGTTCGTCCTCCCGGCAGGGAAATACTCCAGCGCCCAGATGACGACAGACGCGGCCAGAATCACGGTGGTGATTTTCTGCAAATAGTCTGAAACCCTCTCCCAGATATGCAGACCCGTGTTTCTCCATGTCGGTCTTCTGAATGCAGGGAGCTCGGAGACATAGTCATCCTGCGGCTTGCTGAAATACTTCGTATGCTTCATGATGAAGGCAAAGAGTATCGAAAGGACGATGCCAGTCGCATACAGTCCTATCATCACCAGCGCCTTGCGACGGGCGAAGAATGCCGACACGAAAAGCAGATACACAGGCAGGCGGGCGGAGCAGGACATGAACGGGATCATCAGCATTGTCAAAGTCCTGTCCTTGCGGTCCTCGATGGACTTCGCCGCCATGATGGCGGGAACGTTGCAGCCGAAACCGATCAGCATAGGGATGAACGAGCGTCCGTGCAGACCTATGCGGTGCATGACCTTGTCCATAAGGAACGCCGCTCGAGCCATATATCCGGTATCTTCGAGCAGAGAGAGGAAAAAGAACAGTATGATGATGTTCGGCAGGAATGCAAGCACAGCCCCCACACCCTGAACGACCCCGTCTACAAGCAGACTTGAGAACCATCCCGGCTTCATGATGCCGGAAAGCCAGTCTCCCAGCATCGCAATGCCGTTTTCAATCCACGACTGAGGAAATGCTCCCAGTGTGAAAGTAGCCTCGAACACCGCCAGAAGGATAAGAATCAGCAACGGAAATCCAAGCCAGCGGTTGGTCAGAAGTGAATCAATCTTTTGAAGAAGCGTATGGTCGGAATTGTCGCTCGAATGGACCAGAGTCTCCTGAAGGGCGCCATGGATGAAGCCGAGGCGGGCCTCGCGGATAAGCTGGGACGGAGCCTCGCCCAGCTCGCGTTCAAGAGCGATGGACATTTTCCTGGCGACAGCCTCTATCGCCACGGAATTGTCAACACTTTCAATATTCGGGTAGATGTACTGAGGATCCTCGAGCAGCCTGACAGCCAGATAACGGTCATGATAGCTGACCAGCTGCGGCGACTCAGAGATCTCTTTTGTGATAGCGTCAATGGCCTCGTCGACATCCTTGCCGTAAGGCACATGGACATGCTTGGTCTGGGTCCCGCGAACCTCGTATGCCTCGACTATCAGCGACAGCAGACGGCTGAAGCTCTCCGCGCTACTCTCGTCGAGCACCGCGCCCCTGAAGCCGAAAAGCTCCGCAAGAGTCTGATGATCAAGCGAATGACCAGTCGCCAGAAGCTTGTCATAAGAAGTGAAAGCCATCACCACGCTGGAATCCATGTCGATGAGGCGGGTCGTGAGCCTGAGACTGTTTTCGAGGTCGGTGGAATCTATCGAGTCAAGGACAATGTCGGGGTTGGACGCAAGGATCCTCCGCCCGATATGAACATCGTTGCCGCAAAGATTTATGAAACGGAGCCTGTAGCCTTTGTGCAGCATGGAGACGCTGTCCTGCACATTCAGGTCAATTCCCGGGCAAGTGAAGGCTGAACCGACTGCAGCTATGGTGATGCAGCCCCTCTCCGGAACGGATCCGGAAGCGAACGGGCAGGATATGCAGTCTCTGTTACAGTTCATCGGTGGAATCTTACGGTACAAAGGTACTGCCACGCAGAAAGAATTACAATCCCTATTTATGGGGATATTTGACCTGGCATTTCAATAATTGCATTTTTTTGACTACATTGACACAGATTTCGGGAATCACATAAACACTATAATCATGAAAAAAGTAATCATTCTTATTGCCACTCTGGCCATCGCTGCCGGCGTTCAGGCCCAGCCGCTCAGCCGCCAGTACTGCAACCCTCTCCCTATGGAGATCGGCCCAGGAGCAAACGCATCCGGTGACGTCTCCGTTATAGAGCACAATGGAAAATACTATATGTTCTGCACCGGAGGCGGCGCATGGGTCTCTTCCGACCTCCTGAACTGGGAATACAAGGAAGTAAAGCATACCGCCCGCATCCCTGTCGCACCTGATGTCGCAAAATACAACGGCAAGTTCTATATGTCTGGCAACGACTCTCCTCTCTATGTGGCCGACGATCCTCTGGGACCTTACACCCTCCTGGGCGAATGGTCAAACACGGGAGAGATCTCTGAAGGATGGAACGGTGCGTTCGACACTCACATCTTCGTCGATGACGACAACCAGCCATACCTTTTCTGGCCTGGACGCGGCATCAGCGGCATCTATGGTGTAAAGCTCAATCCAAACAAGCTCAACGAGTTCGTCGGCAAGCCAGTACACCTCCTCGAGTTCAACCCTATGCACAAATGGGAGCGCTACGGAGAGATGAACGAGTATCCGGGAGTCGCATGGATCGAAGGTCCTTGGGTAATCAAGAGAAACGGCACATACTATCTCGAGTATTCAGCCTCCGGCACCCAGTGGAAGACCTATGCAGAAGGATACTACACGGCAAAGTCCCCTCTCGGACCATGGGAGTACGCTCCTAACAACCCTCTTCTCAGGAAGACTGAAGGTCTCGTGACAGGAACAGCCCACGGCTCCATCGTCAAGGGGCCGGACGACAACTGGTGGCAGTTCTACACCATCGTCCTTTCAAACCCTCCTGGAGGACGCCGTATCGGCATGGACAAGGTCGTCTTCGACGAGGAAGGCTACATGTCCGTGACTGTGACCGACACTCCGCAGCCGGCACCATTGGCGAAGCCGTCTGATGCTCCTAAGTCAGTTCCTGTGACCATCAACAAGATGCGCGCGATGAACGCGTTGTCAGAGACATCTTCCGAGCAGTTCGGATTCTTCGGTTCATATGCTGTCGATGATTTCAGCGGCACCGTCTGGATGCCGGCCGAGGATGACAAGGAACCTTCACTTCTTGTGGAACTGTCTCCTGCCACACGCTTCGACGTAGTCCAGCTTTTCACTGTGGACGGCATGCGCATCATGTTCGGCGGTGTGTCCCAGGGCAGAGCAGGAGGATTCGGAAGAAGCTACTCCGAACAGATCTACAAATACAAGCTGGAAGTGTCGATGGACGGAAAGAACTTCACGACCGTTGTGGACAAGACCAAGAACACGGTCTCCAAGGCCAATACATTCGATGAGTTCGATCCGGTTCAGTGCCGCTTCGTGAAACTCACAGTGACGGAATGGCCGGCCGGTGCTCCTAGGGGCATCATCGACTTCACTGTTTTCGGATATTCATCCGGAGAACAGCCGGCGGCCATAGCCACTCCGACATTCAACGATCTCCCGGCTGACAGCGCCTCTGCTCCGAGAACGCATTAGAATGAGCACCATCGAGATAAATGCCAAGATGAAAGTGGCCGATCTGGTCAACAGGGATTTCCATGTACTGGGAATGCTTGAACGGATGGGCATAGAAGACAATTTCGGAGACCATACCGTGGAGGAAATTTGCACCCGCCACGGTATGCATTCCGGAACTTTCATAATGCTGTACAACACTTATCTTGACAGCAAATACAAACCTTCGGAAAGGAACCTGCGCGACGGAAGCGTCGAGGATGTGATGAACTATCTCAGGCTGTCGCACAGATACTACCTGAACACCGCTCTGAAATCCCTGTCCGACGCGTTGAGCGCCCTTCTGTCCCCTTGCAGCGAGATTCAGAAAAGTGTATTCTGGAAGTTCTATACGGAATACAAGGAAGAATTGAACCGGCATTTCTATTTTGAAGAGATGCAGGTCATGCCGTATGTGCAGTCTCTTCTCGACGGGGAGCAGGACCGGGAATTCAACATCGACTCATTCGATGACGAGCATAACAGCATAAATGAGAAGGTCTCCGACCTCAAGAACCTGGTCATGAAATCGCTTCCTGATGAATGCGACGGCAGCCAGCGGATGCAGACCCTTTATCTTATCTGTTCTCTTGAGTACGATCTGGAACGCCATACCAGCATAGAGGATGACATCCTCGTCCCGATGGTGCGCATCCTGGAATGCCGGACCTATGAAGCCAAGAAGAAGAAAGACATCCCGGAAGAAAAAGAGGAACTCTCCGAAAGGGAGAAAGAGGTCCTTTTATGCGTGGCCAAGGGTATGCTTAACAAGGAGATTGCTGACAAGTTCAACATCTCCATCTACACTGTCATTTCGCACAGGAAGAACATTACCAGAAAAATCGGCATCAAGACAGTCGCCGGTCTTACAGTCTATGCTCTTCTGAACGGACTTCTGGATGTCAATTCTGTAGAATAGTGATCCAACAGCCGAAACATAAACTTGTTCTGGAAGTGCCGGGCGGGGCGACCAAGGTGCTGCTTCACACCTGCTGTGCGCCTTGCTCGTCCGCTATCATCGAGTGCATGCTCCAGCAGGGCATCACTCCTGTGATTTATTATTCAAATTCGAACATTTTCCCTCTGGAGGAGTACCTTCACCGCAAGGATGAGTGCACCAGGTACGCCCGGTCCCTGGGGCTGGAGATCGTTGATGACGATTATGTACACGACAGCTGGAGGTGCGAGGTGGCGAAGGGGCGAGAGAATGAGCCGGAGCGCGGTGCCAGATGCCTTGAGTGCTTCAAGTACAGGCTGCTGCGTGCTGCACGATATGCCTCGGAGAACGGTTTCACCGTGCTGACCACGACGCTGGCCTCGTCACGATGGAAGGACCTTGACCAGGTCAATGCCGCCGGCCAGTGGGCCTGCGACACCGTCAATCAAGCATTTTTCGCTGACGGGAGCTGTCCCGCAGCAACCCGTGCCGCCCTCGGCAACGTAAGAGGGAGGGGCCCATCGCTCGCGATGGGAGGGGCCGAACGAAGTGAGGCGGTTGTCGGGGGACAGACTCCCGCAGCGGAAACGGTAACCTGGTGGCCGCAGAACTGGCGGAAGGGCGGACTGCAGGACAGGAGGAACCAGATCATCAAGGAAATGGATTTCTACAACCAGCTGTACTGCGGCTGCGAGTATTCAATGAGGAACAAAGATGAATAGCATGAAAAGATATCTTTACACTGCACTGGCGGTCTTTGCCGCTGTTATGACCGTTTCCTGCGATCCGACAGAAAAAGATCCGGTCAAGCCTGACGTTCCGGTGATTCCTGAGAGCGGAACATGCACTGCGACAGTCTCCCTGGAGCAGATTCAGGGCAGTTCCCTGGTATGGGGAAACGGGGACAGTTTCACTGTCGGATACAATGGAGGCTCGGTTGAATACAAGCTGAAGAAAGGCGCAGGTACAGCCGAAGGAGAATTCTCATGTGAACTGCCTTCGTCGACCATCAATGGCCCGTATGCCTTTTACCCGTCCAGCATAGTCAAAACGGCCGGCAATACCATCAGCGACTGCTCGCTTGAATGGCCTACGGTACAGAAAAGCGGACCTCTGACGGCATCTTATGTGCCAATGCTGGCATCAGGAACGGATCTGGACATGGACGGAACCATCAAGTTCAAGAATGTCGGCGGTGCCCTCCATGTGAACGCGGCCGGATCAGGAAAGATCACCAAAGTCAGCATTGTTTCTGAAAAGCCGATGTCCGGACAGTTCTCCGTTGACAAGCTTGGAAACCTCGAATTTGTCAACGGGTCCAAGAGCGTATACTACAATATAGATATCGACTGCGGTTCAGGCATCGATATGACCGACAAGGGAGTGGATTTCTATTTCTCCATCCCTGCAGGAACATATTCCAAAGCTCAGATTGTCTTTGAGAGCACTGACGGATGCAGCTGGACTGCAAACATCTCAAAGCCTCTTGAAATCCGCCGCAATCAGATGTCCGAGATCTCCCTCACCGGAGTCAAGGGCTATGGTGCAGGAAAACTGCTCAAGGTCGATGCTGAGAACGATGTCACCATCAATGACATCAAGGAAAAACTCTTCA
>JAZRWN010000089.1:0-2356 GCA_045599725.1 Candidatus Cryptobacteroides sp.
AACGTTCCTGACGCATGGAAGCTCTATTACATGGATGCCAAGGGAGAATGGCAGAGCGTCGAGGAGCCGGACGGCTACCCGATAGCAAGTTTCAAGGACTGCACGGTCAATTTCAAGCCTGTCAGGACGACTGCTGTCAAGTTGGAAGTCAAGGTTCCGGAGAAACTCTCCACCGGTATTTACGAATGGTCAGTGAAATGATATGAAAAGAACAGCATCGGTTTTGGCGGCTCTGTGCCTGCCACTTATTGCATCAGCACAGACTATCACCATAGACACACGTGCAGAAGGCATCCCGGTACAGGAGACCATGTACGGAATGTTCTTCGAAGACATCAACTACGGCGCTGACGGAGGCTTGTACGCGGAGCTAGTGAAGAACAGGTCATTCGAGTTCGACAACCCGCTCGCCGGCTGGAAGACATTCGGCAAGTTCGAAGTGCTGGACGACGGTCCGTTCGACAGATGCCCTCACTACATACGTCTGCGCTATGCAGGACATCCTGTGATGTTCAGCGGCATAGAGAACGAAGGTTACTTCGGCATGGGCATCAGGAAGGGTGAGCAGTACCGCTTCTCGGTCTGGGCCCGCACCGCCCCGTACGCCAGGAAAGCGAAGGCCGCTGCCACGGAACACATCACTTTCCACCTCTGCGATGACGACACGATGGAGGAAAGCCAGATGTTCTACGATGAAACCATTGAAATCAATGGCAGCGAGTGGAAGAAATACGAAGCAGTGTTCACCGCTCCGCGCACCATTCAGGACGCTACCCTCAGAATCGTCCTCGAAAGCTGGGACGGGGATGAACTCCGCGAGGACTGCTGCGTTGACCTTGAACACATATCTCTCTTTCCTGTAGACACTTACAACGGCGACAGCAACGGTCTGCGAAAGGACATCGCACAGACTCTCGCCGAGCTGAAGCCGGGCGTGCTCAGATTCCCGGGCGGCTGCATAGTCGAAGGCACCACACTCGAACAGCGTTACCAGTGGAAGAACAGCGTCGGGCCGGTGGAGAACCGCCCTACCAACATGAACCGCTGGAACTACACCTTCGACTACAGGATGTTCCCGGACTACTACCAGTCCTACGGTCTCGGATTCTTCGAGTTCTTCCGCTTCGCAGAAGAGATCGGCGCCGAGCCGCTGCCGGTAATCAGCTGCGGCATGGCCTGCCAGTTCCAAAACGAACCTGAAGACCATCCTGATGCGGATATCAAGGATCTCCAGCCATACATCGATGACGCTCTCGACCTCATAGAGTTCGCCAACGGCCCTGTCACATCTACCTGGGGCAAGGTGCGCGCTGAGATGGGACATCCGGAGCCATTCGGGCTCAAGTTCCTTGCCGTAGGCAACGAGCAGTGGGGTCCTGACTTCGTGGAGCATCTCAAGCCTTTCGTCGCGCAGATACGCGCAAAATATCCTGACATCCAACTCATTGGCTCAGCAGGTCCTTACCTCGGAGGTGAATGGTTCGAGGAGTTATGGCCTGCGATGCGCGAGCTTGGCTGCGACCTTGTGGACGAGCACTACTACAGCAGCGAGACCTTCTACGAGAGAAACGCAGACCGCTACGACAACTACCCTCGCGAAGGCACGAAAGTGTTTGCGGGCGAATACGCCTGCCACGGTACCGACGACAAGAAGTTCAACCATTTCAACGCCGCACTCGTCGAGTCAGCGTTCATGACCGGGCTTGAAAGAAACGCAGATGTGGTCTATATGGCCACCTACGCACCGCTTCTGGCGCATGTCAAGGGCTGGCAGTGGCGTCCTGACCTTGTCTGGTTCGACAACCTTGACGTCGTCAAGACCAGCAACTACTACATCCAGCAGCTTTACTCGCTCAACAGCGACGGCAATGTCATCCCCGCCACCATGGACGGCAAGCCTGTCGCCGGCAAGGACGGGCAGAGCAGGCTCTACGCCACAGCACTGAGGGATGGAGATGAAATCATCGTCAAGATGACCAATCTCAGCGAGTTCAGTCAGACAGTGACTCTTGAATTCGCGGGTGCGGGAGAAGTCACCGGAGTCTCCGTGACCACCATGCATTCCGACAATCCTATGGCAGAGAACTCCTTGGAGGCACCGGAGACTGTTGTACCGTCAACATCAGAAATCACCATGGAAATGCTTTCATCGGACAACAGCTGCTCAACCATCAGCACCAAGATAGGTGGCCGGACATTCGCAGTATACAGATTCAGAATTGACTGAAGACATGCGTGACTATGTCACGATTATCAAAGAAGTGACTGAAAATTATCATATAAGGATCAGGAAAAGTGCATTTATGATTTTGATTATTAAAAAAATAAGCCTAATTTTGCAGTCCATTTCGCTAAA
>JAZRWN010000090.1:0-16292 GCA_045599725.1 Candidatus Cryptobacteroides sp.
GCCTTCCTTGGCGGCATCGTCGCTGGATTGAGCGAGTATGGCGATGGCGCGTTCGCAGTCGTCAAGTACCGGGAGAAGTCCCTTGATGGTGTCTGCAGACGCACTGCTGACCAGGTTGAGACGCTCCTCTGCACTTCTGCGCCTGAAAGTCTCGAACTCTGCCATGAGACGGATATAGTCATCCTTGGCGTCCTTGCATGATGCTTCAAGCTCTTCAATCTTCTTCTGGCTCTCGGAGAGTTTCTTCTCGAGTTCCTCGGATTTCTTCGTCTCTTTCTTCTGCTCTTTCTTTGATGGCTGAGGTTCAGTCTTCACTTCTTTCTGGACAGTTTCTTCCGGATTCTGAACTTCTTCTACCGTTATCTTTTCTTCTTTTGCCATAATCATTGTTGGTTTGCTGTGCCGGAAGGCACAAATAATCTGCCAGCGTGTTTTTGCTGACACTTTGTCATATACTCTCGGACAGTTCGAGCCAGCGCATTTCCTTTTCGTCCAGCATTTCCTTCACTTCGCCGAAACGGGAAGATGCCTTTGTGATCTCCTCCACGCTCAGGCTGCCGCCGGAAAGCATGGCCTCCAGTTCGTCCTTTTCTGTGTTCAGCTTCTCCATGTCGGCCTCCAGCTGCTCAAGCTCGCGCTGCTCCTTCCAGCTTAGTTTTTTCTTGACCTGTACAGTCTGCACAGGGGCGGAGGCTTGTCTTTCAGATGCTTTCTTCTGGGAAGCGATTCTCTTCTGCTCAGCTTCGTAGTCTTTCAGATAACTCCTGTACTCGCTGTAACCTCCTATGAAGTCCTTGACGACACCGTCGCCGCAGAATACGAACAGATGGTCCACGAGCCTGTCCAGAAAATGCCTGTCATGGGTCACGATTACAAGCGTTCCTTTGAACTCCTGAAGATATTCCTCAAGAATGTTCAGGGTGACGATGTCAAGGTCGTTCGTCGGCTCGTCCAGAATAAGCAGGTTCGGCTGACGCATCAGGATGGTGAGCAGGTAGAGACGCCTCTTTTCGCCTCCTGACAGCCGTGAGATGCGGTTGTTGAGCATGTCGTGCGGGAACAGGAACTGTCCGAGCAGACGGGTGTCATTCACGGTCTCGAGCACGGTCTGGGTCTCGTCGAACTCCATTCCTGCCTGGTTGTAGTATCCGATTTTCAACGATTCACCGCGGTCTATGATGCCCGATGTCGGCTTCAGTCCTCCAGTCAGAAGGTTTATGAAGGTGCTCTTGCCGACCCCGTTCCTGCCGACTATGCCGACCTTCTCGTATCTCTGGAAATTGTATGTGAAATGGGACAGGTAGCATTTGTCTTCATAGAAGAAACTGACATCCTTGCAGTTTATGATCTTTGTCCCCAGCCTTGATGCCTGTCCCACTTCAGGACTGATGCTTATCTGTTTCGTCGTGTAGACCTGTTCGGCTCTGTCCTTGAGTTCATGGTAAGCGTTTATGCGGTATTTAGCCTTTCCGGAACGGGCGCAAGGAGTGGCGTGTATCCATTCCAGTTCACGCCTGAGGACATTGCGCACCTTGTCAGTCTCTGCGTTGTAGTTGTCTATCCTTTCCTGCCTCTTCTCGAGATAGTTCTCGTAGTCGCCCTTGTATATGTAGATGGCTCCGTGGTCCATCTCCATCACAGTATTGCACACTCTGTCAAGGAAATATCTGTCGTGCGTGACCATGAATAGGGTGCAGCGTGAGTGTGAGAGGTAGTTTTCGAGGTATTCGATGGCGTCGGTGTCCAGATGGTTCGTCGGCTCGTCCATTATGAAGAACTCGGCTTCTGTGGCGAGCATCTGTGTCAGC
Organism: Candidatus Cryptobacteroides sp.; assembly: GCA_045599725.1. Classification (GTDB taxonomy): domain Bacteria; phylum Bacteroidota; class Bacteroidia; order Bacteroidales; family UBA932; genus Cryptobacteroides. Next base: position 1,809 of record JAZRWN010000090.1, read on the forward strand.
GCGACTCTCTTGACTTCGCCTCCGGAAAGCTCACTCATCTTCTGGCTTCCGTCCAGACCGAACTCTGTAAGAATCCTCGTGATCCGCAGTTCGTATTCGAACAGGTGGTCGTCATCAAGCCCGTCCGTGAACTCGTGGGAGGAAGTCATTATCTGGTCGAAAATGGTGCTTGACGGGTTGTAGCTGTACTCCTGTTCCAGAAATGCTATCTTTATCTGCTTGAGGAACAGTATCTTGCCTCCGGAGTCGGACTTGTCCTTGCCTGCGAGGATGCGCATCAGCGAGGTCTTGCCGGTGCCGTTCGGCGCGATGAGCGCTATCTTGTCACCTTCATTTATATTGAAGCCTATGTTCTCGAAAAGGATTTTCGGACCATAGGACTTCGAAATATTCTCTATCTGCAGGTATGATGGCATTACTTGAAGAATCTGTCAACCTCTTTCACCGCCTCCGGCAATGCGAACACCGCCACGCGGTCGTATGCTTCGATGGTGGTGTCGCCTACGGCAATATAGCCTTCGCTGCCGCGGATGACGCCGCCGACAATGGCGTTGCGCGGGAATCCTATGTTCTTGAGAGGTCCTTTCGTGATGGCGCTGCCCGGTGCGACGGTGTACTCCAGCACTTCAGCCTTCGTGCCGCTCATGTATTTGACTGTGCGCGCCTTGCCGCTGAGTGTGAGCTTGAGCATCTTCGCGGCCGTGATGAGTTTCTTGTTTATGACAGTGTCGATGCCGAGTTCCTCGGCAATGCTGATGTACTCGACATTCTCAACCTGTGCCACGACTCTTTCAATGCCGAATTTCTTTGCGGTGACGCAGGCCAGGACATTAGTCTCGTCGCTGCCGCACAGGGACGCAAATGCGTCATAGGACTTGATATTCTCCTCGATGAGGAGATCGGAGTTGCGCCCGTCACCGTTGACTACAATAACGTTCGATGGCAGCATCTCTATGAGCTCAAGGCATCTTTCCTTGTCTTTTTCGATGATCTTTATCTCGCTGACCTGATGGCAGAGAGTCTTCGCGAGCTGCTCGGCTATCTCGCTGCCGCCCACCACCATTATGCGGTCCACCTCAATGTTGTTCTTGCCGAAATACTTCATCAGGAGAGGCAGGCCTTCGCGTTTGGATATCGTGAACACGAGGTCATGGTACTGGAAACTGGTGTCCACTTTCGGGATTATGGTTTCGTCCCCTCGGGCGATGGCGATGACGCGGAACTGAAGTCCTTCTTCTGAGGTCTGCGCCACGAATTCGCCGAGCTTCATGTCAAGCATAGAGGAGCTCTCCTCGATCTTGAAAACTGACATCTGGAGCTTTCCGTGTGCGAAGTCCATGGAGTCGGTGGAGGCGGATCTCTTGATCTGATCAGCTATCTCCTCTGCGGCTATCTTTTCGGGGAAGAACATGAGGTCAAGCCCCATCTCCTTGAAGATAAGCTTGTTTTCTGGAGAAAGGTACTCTTCGTCCACTATTCTGGCCGTTACTTTCTTCGCACCGAGTTTCTTTGCGAGCAGGGCGCTCATGATGTTGACATCCTGCGCGACGAAAGGATTGACGGCAATGAAAAGGTCAGCATCCGGCACTCCGGCTTCTTTCATGACCTTGATTGAAGACGGCAGTCCCTGCACCGTGACGACATCAGCCGTGGATGCAAGCTGTGACAGCATGCCGGCATCAGAGTCTATCACTGATATTTCATTTGCCTCGCGGCTGAGCATCTTCGCCAGGTGTGATCCTACCTGACCTGCTCCTCCAATGACTATTCTCATAACTTGTTGTCATTTTGTCCCAACAGAATGCTTCCCTTGAAACGGCCTCTAACAAAGGCGTCACTGCGTGTCGCATTCCATTGTTCCAGTTTTTCAATGTCTGTGGCGCTTTTCATCGCCCGGTATTCCTTGTGGGCTTCAAGCACTGCGTCAAAATAGCTCTTCTTCCCTGTAAGCAGATAGACTGCGGCAGAGCATCCGTCAAGCAGCATTCTGAAGAAAATCTTTCTGTCCGCTTTTCTCACGGCGACCGCCGGCTTGTACCCGTCTGTCATATAGGTCTTCGCCAGATTGTTATTAAGCATCAGGAGGTTGTTCCTGAAATTCAGTTTCAGCTTCCATGGCGAAGTGCTCGGGAGAGTCCCTCCTCCGAGATGATAGACAGTCGATTCCGGGACAACGCTGATCCTGTAACCTTCAAGCTGCAGTCTCCAGCAGTAGTCTATCTCCTCCATATGCGCGAAGAACCTGTCATCCAGTCCGCCCATCTGTCTCCATAATGAGCTCCTTGTCATCAGGCAGGCTCCGGACACCCAGAACACATCGGCAGGGGAGTCATACTGTCCTTCATCCTTCTCCACTTTCTTCAGCACTCTTCCTCTGCAGTATGTGTAACCCCATCTGTCTATTCTGCCTCCTGCCGCTCCTGCATATTCGAAACTGTCCCTGTCATACCAGGACTTGAGTTTCGGACCGCAGGCACCGCAGTCAGGATGTGAGTCCATCCATGTCACGAGGGGCTCCAGCCAGCCTTGCGGCACCTCGATGTCCGAGTTTATCAGGACATAATAGTCCGCGTCCACCTGAGCCAGAGCTCTGTTGTATCCTCCCGTGAAGCCGAAATTCTCTTCCAGCACTATCCGCCGCACTTCCGGGAACTTTTCCTGCATCATCTCCATGGACCCATCGGTGGAAGCGCTGTCCGCCACTATCACCTCCGCATCCATCCCTGCCGTGCTGTCAAGCAGCCCGGGAAGGAATCTCTCGAGATAATCCTTTGTGTTCCAGTTAAGTATGACTACGGCAGTCTTCATGCTATTCAACGTCGTGGTGGCAGCAACCGCCGTCGTGATGACCGCAGCATCCACCTTCATCGTGATCTTCGTGATGGCATCCTCCTTCTCCATGGCAGCAGCCTTCCCCTTCTTCGTGATGGTGTCCGTGGCAACCGCCTCCGTGGCATCCTCCGTGGCAACCTCCGTGACAGCCTTCCTCCGGTGGAAGGAACTCCCCGTGAAGCCCTTCCTGAAGTTCTTTCTCAGTCGCATCGCGAACAGAAAGCACTTTCCCGGTGAAATGCAGTGTCTTTCCTGCCATCGGGGCGTTGAAGTCCATCGTGACCTTGTCTTCCTTTATCTCCACTATCATGCCATGGCAGACCTCTCCCGCGGAATTGAACATAGGAATGAATCTTCCGACTTCCAGAAGGTCCTCCCTGAGGGTTCCGTTCACCATGAACGAATCCTTCGGGATGTCGAAAACCATTGACAGGTCGTATTCACCGTATGCCTCTTCCGGAGGGATGACGCAGTCGAAGCTCTCTCCTTCCTCCTTGCCCTCAAGTTCACGCTCGAGCATCGGGATGATCATCCTTGTGCCCTGGATGAAATCAAGCGGTTTCTCCTCTCCGGCACGGTCAACGATGCTGCCGTCCACTTCCACTTCGTAGCTTATCTCCACGACTTTTTTTGCTTCTATCTTCATAATATCTTTGTTTCTTATCCTGAAAAATCCACATTTTCAAACGCTAAGGTAGGAATAAGTTTTGACATACAAAGCCTTGCGTCATCTCCTGCCGCTGTCAGACTGTTCCACAGGTCGATGAAATTGCCTGTCATGAGCATCTCGCGGACCGGGTGGGTTATCTTCCCGTCCTTGAACGCGAAGCCTTCTATGCCAAAGGAATAGTCTCCTGTGGCGGAGTTGGAATTTCCTCCGTTGAACCCTGTCACAAGTATGCCGTTGCGGCATTTCTTCATGATGCTGTCCCTGTCCAGTCCCGGCTCGGGCCATGGCATCAGCTTCGGCCGGATGACATCTTCTATGGTCGGAGGCTCGCCTGTCTTGCCCGCCATATAAGTATTTGTAAAATATTCTTTTACAACTCCTTTCTCTATTACTGAGTGCTCGGTCGTCGCGACTCCTTCCGAGTCGAACAGACGTGAGCCTGTCTCTCCCGGTCTCCTGCAGATGTCCATGATGGTCAAACCTTCATGGAAAATCTTCTTCCCTTTGGTGCCGCAGAGGAAACTGTTGTTCTGCTGGAGCGAGTAGGAGTTGAGCGCGTTCAGCAGGGGAGTGACCACTTTCGAGGCGCACTCGCTGTCGATGACGCATCTGTATTTTCCGCTTCTGCGGTTCTTCGGTCCGATCTGGGCGACGGCGCGCTCCACTGCGGTGCTGCAGACATCGTCCATGCACAGCGACTCCGCGAACGGTGACGCGTGCCACCAGACCCCGCTGTACCTGCTGCCTCCTTCGTCGGCAATGGTGACATCCGCGCCGTATTCGAAGGAAGTTTCGGTGTGCCTGCATTCAAGTCCTTGGGAGTCAATGATATAATTATCGAATACGCAGTCCGAGTATTCGGCTTCCTCTGAAATCAGTTTCCAGCCTTCACCGCCGCTGTTCTTCTTGAAGATGGAGGCATCAAGAGCCCTGCGTATTCTGTTCTCCGCATCTACTGTCTCGTATGAACTGTCATACAGTCCCAATTCGTCACCTTCCTTCGCATCACTGGCTGTTCTGTCAGGGGAAGGCAGATCTCGGCAGGGGTCTTCAGCCAGAAGTCTTACAGTTTTGACTGCATTGTCGATGAAATCATTCAGCGAAACTATGTCCATCCTGTTTGTGGAGAAGGTACCGAACTTCCCGTCCACGAAAAGGACGATGCTCATCGACATGTCCAGACAGTAGGTGACTTTGTCGATCTCACCGTTCAGCGTCCCGATCATGTCCATGCAGCTTTTGTTCAAGGTGATCCTGACCTTCTGCGCCCCTTTTTCAAGTGCGACTGCCATGCTCCGGGCCGCCAGGGCCATTTCTTTTTCACTCAGCCTGTAGTCCATCATTCACCTCCCACTGTAAGATTTTTCACCAGCACTGTCGGCATGCCGCATGACACCGGCACGCTCTGGACCTTTCCGCAGGTCCATGTACCGTCATCTATCTTCAGGTCATCGGCTACCGCCTGTATGTCGGCAAGGGCCTGCGGCCCATTGCCAATGATATTGATATCCTTCACCGGCATGGTCCTGCGGCCGTTTTCGACCAGCCATCCGCTCTTGACGTAAAAGGTGAAGTCCCCTTCGCCTATCTTGACCTGGCCGTTGGTGAATTCGTCCACGAAAATGCCTTTCTTCACTGAGGCGATGATGTCATCCGCCTTTCCGTCACCGCTCTCCATATATGTCGCCCTCATTCTCGGAAGCGGCATGTACCGGAATGATTCGCGCCTGCCGTTGCCGGTAGGGGCGACGCCATAGTAGTCCGCGCTGATGCGGTCATGAAGGTATGATGTGAGTATGCCGTCCTCTACCATGGCGGTGTACTGTCCGGGGACTCCTTCGTCGTCGTAGTTGACAGAGCCACGGTTGCCGTGTATGGTGCCGTCATCCACTATCGTTATGCCTTCAGGGCAAATCCTGCAGCCCATCTTGTCCGAGAAGACGGACTGTCCCTTGCGGTTGAAATCGGCCTCGAAGGCGTGCCCCATCGCTTCATGAAGAAGAATGCCCGAGGCTCCCGCGCCCAGTACTACAGGCATGCCGCCGCCTTTCGGCCTTCTAGCTTCGAACCTTGCGTCAAGCCCTTCCACCACTTCTCCGGCCATCTCTTCCAGCAGTTCGTCAGTTATCATCTCGCACCCGCAGCGGAAACTTCTTGAAACTGACTTGTTCTCCACTTTTCCGTTCTGGCTGAACACCACGGATGCCACCAGACTTCCCATCGGCCTGGTGTCGTACTTCATCTCTTCGAATGAATTGTACATCAGGATGTCGCTGACCTGTGAGGACAGTTTCGCGATGACCTTGATCACCCTGGTGTCCCTCTTGCGGATGGAACTGTCAAGTTTCTTCAGTATGGGCAGATGGACGCTCATGTCCTCCTGTCTCCAGTCGAGTGCCATCGGATATCTGTCCGCTGCCGGGTTGGGTTTTCCGAAATGACGGTGGTCACTCGTGCGTCTGTCCTTGGCTGCCGGACTTCCCATGGTGATGGCCGCCGCAGCCTTGGCTGCGGACAGCATGGCCGGAATGTCAGTGCTCTCCGAGTAGGCGTAGCCGGTTTTTTCGCCGCTCAGGACCCTTATTCCGACTCCGTAGTCGACGTGGAAGCCTCCGGAAGTGACTTCTCCGTCACGTAGAAGCAGGTCCCTGTATGAAGTGTTCTCGAAGTACAGGTCACAGAAATCTCCGCCGTTTCCGAGCCCTTCGGCTGTCAGACGGCGCATGTCGTTTTCCGTGACGTTGAAAATGTCGAGATAATATTGCTTGTCGTTAATCATTGTTCCAGTGATTCCAGTTCTTCAGGATGGGCGAGTTTCCAGGTCCGTTCGTATTTGTCGCTGTCCTTGATGTGAGCCATGCTGTGGTCCCCCTCTGCAATGATGGTGAAAGGCGGTTCGGAATTGTCCGCCAGTATCCATCTGTCACATTCCGGGACATACTCGTCGAAGAAGTATGAAAGTCCCATCAGATATCTTCTCCTGATGATGGGCTCGGGGGTGTTGTGACCTCCGGCGGCCACTCTGTCCTTGACTCTGGATATGGCCAGCTCGGGGGAGTTCAGCCAGAAGTAGATGAGAGTCACGTGGTAGCCGTTCATCTTGGCCTCCCTGACCATCCTCAGAAGCGATCTGGTGGCGAGTGTGCTCTCTATGCAGAAGTCCTCATGCCTGTCAAACAAGTATTTGATTTTCAAAAGCATGTAACGTCCTGCTGACACGGATGCAGAGTCCGGGTCGAATGGCGAGAGACTCTTCGCGAATTCGTCAGAATTGACGAACTGGCTGCATTCGAGCATCTCCGGCAGCATGGAGTATGACGCCGTCGTCTTTCCTGAACCGTTGCATCCAGCTATGATGAAGAGCCTAGGCATCCTTGTAGTTGTCTATTCCGTATCCGAAAAGCGCGAAGTCTCCCAGGCATGGGTCATCAGGGAATATCTCCCTGAACGCGTCCGTTATCTGGACGGCAGTCTTGAGGTCCTTCTGTTTCCTGCGGGTCAGGCCGCATGCGACCGCCTCGTCATACACATGGACATCCAGCGGTATGATCAGGTCGGTTTTCTTCACTTTCTTCCAGAGCCCGAAATCCACCTTTCCGTCATCTCTGACCATCCATCTGCGCATCATGTTGATCTTCTTGTTGGCGGCCTTCGGGTCGGATTTCTGTCTGAATATGGTAGTCCTGAACTCATCCTGGGTGAGGCTTTCCAGCGAACCGTGCCAGAAATACCACTCTTTCAGACGCTTGCATATGCGTGCCACTTCGCTCCATTTGACAGTCCTGTGGATGCTGGTCTCATCATCCCTCCAGTCTCCTGACTTCACATAGTCGAACGGCCTCCATTCCATCTCGTCCATGAGACGGTTGCAGTCACGGACTATCATGTCGCGTCTGCCCCAGGCAAAATGCGCAGCGAAAAGAGCGGCTATCTCTACATCCTGAAGGCATGCCTCCCCGGACTCCATCTTTTCCACGAAGATGCGCGGGAACGCTATTGGATCCTCCTGGAAATACTGTGGGTCATTGTATTTGTCCGCCCACTCAATGAGCTGCTGTTGAAGATCTTTGTTCATTATTTGACCGGTATGTTCTCGAGGACGGCCTTGAGGAACTCCCAGGCCTTCGGCACTGATGGGATGAATGCCCTTTCGTCAGGTGAGTGAGGGCTCATGAGAGTAGGTCCGAAGGACACCATGTCCCAGTTCGGGTATGTGCCGCCGAGGATACCGCACTCAAGTCCTGCGTGTATGGCCATGACCTTCGGCTCCTTGCCGTAAAGGTCGTTGTATACTTTCTTCATGGTATGAAGGATAGGGGAGGAGCTGTTCGGAGCCCATCCTGAATAGCCGCCGGTGAATTCAACTTCGCATCCGGCGAGCTCGAACACTGAGGCAAGTTTGGTCGCGAGGTAATCCTTGCCGCTGTCCACTGAGCTTCTGAGAAGAGACTTCACAAAGAATTCACCCTTCTCTACCTTCACCATGGCCATGTTGTTCGATGTCTCGACGAGGCCTGGGACCGCGTCGCTCATCCTGTCGACTCCGTCAGGGCAGGCGAGAATGGCCTGGATGAACTTCACTGCTGTCTTCTCCTCGACGTACATGCAGTCCTCGCCATGGTCGCAGCATTCACCTTCCTTGCACTCATATGGCTTGAAGATGAACTCGCATTCAGGGTCCGTGGCGGCGTGTTCGGCCTTGACCTTCGCTGCGACATCGGCGACTATGGCCTCAGCCTTGGCGATGTTGCCTTCAGGCACATAGACAGTGGCGAAAGCCTCTCTAGGGATGGCGTTCCTCAGGGTGCCGCCCTCCAGGTCGCAGAGAAGCACTCCGGCTTCCTTGAGGAGAGGAAGAAGGACGCGTGCCGCCACCTTGTTCGCATTTGCCCTGCAGAGGATGATGTCCATTCCAGAATGACCTCCCTTGAAGCCTTTCACTGCCAGCTCGTAGCAGGCATATCCTTTCTCAGGATATGGTTTGCGCTCGTATTTAGCTGACGCTGTGGCGTCGAGACCGCCTGCACAGCCTACATAAAGCTCTCCTTCAGCCTCGGAGTCGAGGTTGATGAGAATGTCTCCGTTGAGTTTGCCGGGCTTGAGGGCACGTGCGCCCGTCATGCCGGTCTCCTCGTCATAAGTCACGAGGACCTCGAGCGGTCCATGCTTGACTGACGGGTCTTCGAGTGCGGAAAGAGCCATAGCCACGCCGAGACCGTTGTCCGCTCCAAGTGTGGTGCCTTTCGCCTTCACCCATTCTCCGTCTATCCAGGTCTCTACAGGGTCTTTTTCGAAGTCGTGCACGGTGTCATTGTTCTTCTGAGGCACCATGTCCATATGGCCCTGAAGGATGACTCCCTTGCGGCTCTCGAATCCAGGAGTGGCAGGGACTCTGATGATGACGTTCCCGGTTTCATCTTCAATGGTTTCGAATCCGTGGGACTTGCCCCAGTCGAGAAGGTATGCTCTGATTTTGCCTTCGTGCTTTGATGGACGTGGGATGCGTGTGATCTGATAGAAGTTGTTCCACACTACTTTTGGTTCAAGGTCTTTGATAGTCATGATATGTCAGTTTTTGTTGTAATCGGTTTTCTTCTTGTAATCGTATAGGTTCTTCCACCTTTTGTGCGTCCACAGGTAGTTCCAAGGCTGGATTTTGATGTCCCTCTCGAGGAACTGGTAGTATTTCTCCATGATCTCTTCCGGGGACATGGTGGAGGCGTCCCGGCAGATGGTCTCGAAGCGCATCCTGTACTTGCCTCTGGACTCTTGTTCGAATCCCATGTATTCAACCGCCATGCCAAGCTTGTGTGCCAGTGCCGCACCTCCGGTCATGGCCAATGTCCTCTGACCGAGGAATTCCCCTACCTCGTGCTTGGTCGCGTTCTTGTACGGATACTGGTCGGTAGGGAAGACATAGACCCTCTTTTCATTCCTGTGCTCCAGCGCATGTCTCAGGACTTTCGTGGAGTCCACATATCCGTTGAACTTCGTACGGAGAAGGGGAGCGAGCCTGTTGTCGGTCATGATGGTATCCCACATCTTGCTGGTAAGGCTCTTGTACACCACAGTGATGGCGTCCTCATAGTAGCCGAGGTCCCCGTATGGAGCGTATGCGTACCATCCTCCCATTATCTCCCAGTTCCCGCAGTGCGAGGTGAGGACCATCACGCTGCCGGCGTTCTCGAAGTCCTCCCTGTGTCCATCCACATTCTCGAAACGTGCAACTCCCTTTTTCCTGAGAGTCTCGCGTCTGCGGTATTTGCCGAACCATATGGCTTCGGCAAGTATGTCCCCGAAATGCCTGTAGAACTTATGCGAGATGCCTGCGATTTCTTCGGGACTCTTCTCTGGAAAGGAGTTCTCAAGATTGATTCTGACCACGTTCCTGCGGTATCTGAAGACATATTCGGCAAGAAGGGAGATGCCACGGCACAGGAAATAGTGGACCTTCAGCGGTAGGGCTGAAAGCAGTCTCATGATGCCGAGCAGCAGGTATGCGCAAAACTTCTTCAAATGACGGTCGTATTTTGACAAATATACTAAAATCATTATCTTTGTCAAAGAGCTGAAACTGATAATTATTTATTCAAACATTCATAAACTATGTTCAAAGGACAACCTAAAGGTCTTTTCGCCCTTGCCCTCGCCAACACCGGCGAACGCTTCGGCTACTATACCATGCTGGCCATCTTCACCCTGTACATGCAGGCCAAGTTCGGATGGGACCAGAGCCAGGCAGGCCATGTGTATGCCATTTTCCTGGCAGGTGTTTATTTCATGCCTCTGATCGGAGGCTTCATCGCTGACAAGATCGGTTACGGCAAGTGCGTCACCACCGGTGTCAGCGTAATGCTTCTTGGTTATCTCGCCCTTGCCATTCCTATGGCATCGAACTCAGCCGACAAACTGACCATGTTCCTTGGTCTTGCCCTGATCGCGATAGGAACGGGTCTGTTCAAAGGAAACTTGCAGGTTCTGGTGGGCAATCTCTACGATGATCCGGCGTATTCTGACAAACGAGATGCGGCTTTCAGCCTGTTCTATATGGCCATCAACATCGGTTCGATGTTCGCCCCAGCCATGGCAAAGGCATTGTATGTGCCTTATCTTCAGTCTCATGGATATGAGAACTTCGTTCCTGTCGCAAACGCTCAGAGTGTTTTCGGAGACGGAGCCCAGGACTATCTCACCACCCTTGGCGAGGGTTACCGCCTTTGCTTCTATGTGGCGTGCGCCTCTCTGGTGGTGTCTATCCTGATCTACTACTTCTGCCGTCCTTGGTTCAAGCACGCTGATGTCAATGAAAAGCAGGCGAAGGCTCAGTCCGCACCTGTACAGGAACTCACCCCTAAGCAGACAAAGGACCGCATCGTCGCTCTTTGCCTTGTCTTCGCAGTTGTGATCTTCTTCTGGATGGCCTTCCATCAGAACGGTTCGGCACTTACCTTCTTCGCTGACAAGTACACAAAGCTGACTGATGTTTCAGGAAGCACACGTATGTGGTTCAATATCTGGTCTCTGGCACTGATAGCTGTCTCTATTTATACTCTCTTCGCCATTTTCCAGAGCGAGTCCAAGAAATCCAAGATCATCTGCACAGTCGCCACGCTGGCTCTCTGGGCTGGTGCCATCGCATTCTTTGTGACCATGAACCCAGCTATCAATGTCACTTCTTCTGACTTCCAGCAGTTCAATCCGTTCTTCGTCGTCGCTCTGACCCCTGTTTCAGTAGCAGTGTTCGGCGCACTTGGCAAGAAGGGCAAGGAACCTTCAGCACCTTTGAAGATCGGTATCGGTATGCTTGTCGCAGCCATCGGATTCGTCGTCATCACCCTGGCTTCATTCGGCCTCAAGTCTCCTATGGATATGTCTGCGGCTGAAACCCAGAGCATCCTTGACCCACACTGGCTGATCGGAACCTACTTCACCCTCACCATCGCGGAACTTCTCCTCTCACCTATGGGCATCTCATTCGTGACAAAGGTCGCTCCTCCTAAGTACAAGGGTCTCATGATGGGTGGCTGGTTCGCTTCCACCGCCATCGGCAACTATCTGAGCCGTATCCCTTCCGCTCTCTGGAACAAGATTCCTCTTATGTGGAACTGGGCCATCCTCATCTGCCTCTGCGTCATCGCCGGCATCATCATGCTCGCCCTTCGCAAAAAGCTCGAGGCCGCCACGGCATAATCTTCTGCTGTAATACAATAAAAAAGGCTGGCCATTCGGTGGTCAGCCTTTATATTATGCAGGATGTTATTATTAAAACTTCCAGAGTATGATTTCGTTCTCACCAGCCTTCAGGTCCTCGAACGGTCCAGCCTTCGGTTTGCTGAGGTTTCTCTTCTGTCCGTTGTAGTCAGTGTTGATGGTGAGCGATGTGCCGTCAGGGTTCTCATAATAGCCCTCTGAGTAGTACGCTTTGTCCAGCAAATCCGTGTCCACGAGCACAGTGGAGGCCTTATCGACAGAACTGTCCACAGTGAATTTCATGACGATGGCATCACTCCTGTGGATGATTTCAGGTGCAGGGATGTTGCCTCCTTGGACACCGCTTGTCTCATACTTGTATGGAGCAGTTCCGTTGTAGTAGACGTTTCCACCTACATGCATTGCAAGCCAGAAATTGTTTCCCTGGTTGCTGCCGGCTGGCAAACTTCCGCTCTTCAGCTTGCTGGCGAAAGGCTCCGGCATCTTCTCGTCCACTTTGAGAGTATTCATGTCCTTGTAAATTCCAGGATAGAAAGGCGGATGTTCGTCATAAACGCTGAGGCCTCTGCCGCCTCCGATGAAGATGTTGTTGTAGAAGCGGTCATCACCTCCAGGGAAGCTCATGACTCCTGCTATGTCAGTGGAGTGAGCTACATGGTACGGGGTGTATCGGTTGCCTACAGGACGGGAGGAGATGTTGCCTGCTATGATGTTGTGGACGAAAGCACTTCCCTGGGACAAATCAAGGAAAGCGAGACGGGAGAGCATGACATTGTTGTCCACGAGACATGGTCCGTGGCTGACCTCTATCATGATGTCGCAGTAAGAGTTGTTGACGAACACATTGCCTGTCACGCGGGTGCCGATGGCCTGCCAGTCAAGCCATAAGCCGCGCACGCCGTTGTCGAGGTAGTTGTCCTTGATTATTACATCAATGGCAGCGTGGAGCTTGATGCAGCCCACTTCGGCACCTGTGTACTGTCCTTTTGCATTGATGTCGTGGATATAGTTGTTCTCGACGGTTGAGAACACTCCACCGAGATGTCCGACGACACCGGCCTGCTCGCAGTCGAAGATCTCGTTGTTGCGGACGATGTGCGAGCCGATGTTCTCCTTGTTCCAGCCCATGTTGTAAGCCTTGAAGATGGACTCGAGCTCTCTGTTGAAGCCGATGAGCTCATGCTCAAGCATAAATCTGTTCTGGCCGGATGCACGATCCTTGCCGAGGCTGACTCCCACGCACTTGGAATTGCTGATCCAGTTGTCCTCTATGATCCATCCCTTGCTCCAGTGAGGTCCGATGAGACCCTCCTGATATGCGGTCGGAGGAGCCCACTGAGTCGCTGCCTGTGAGAGATGGAAACCTCTGACAGTGATGAAGTTGACACCAGGCTGAACCGGATAGAACACTGCCGGGCGGACATTGATCTCGGCAAGTTCCTTGTTCGGGTCTGCGCCTCCGAAATTCGCCCAGATAGTGGTCTGTACATCGTCCACATCCACGCACCAGCGCAGGTGCTCAGATGCATCCTTCACGGCTTCAACATTCTCAGCCTGATAGAGCGACTTGTTGTTCAGATAGACCTCTCCGAGGCAGAAATACGGTTCGGTAGTATTAAGCCAGTCACCTTCGAGGATCACGGCGAATGGATTGAATCCTCCGAAGAATGTGTTCGGAATCGTGACTTTCCAGACATTGGTCTTGCCTTCACGCTTCCAGTTATCAATCTCCTCTGAGCCCTTTATCCATACTTCTTCTCCCGCCGCCGCCTGGTAGACGATGCGGTTTCTTGCGGTTGCTCCGGAGTTGAGAGGGTTCACCCACTCGCGGTAGACTCCTTCATGGACGGTGACAACATCACCTGTCTTCGCGGTGCTCGCGGCCTTGGAAATGGTCAGGAATGGGGATTCAGCGGTTCCGGGATTCTTGTCGGAACCAGTCTTGGCCACATGGTACTCATCGGCGTAGGCGAAGGTACCGCTGCACATGAAGGCAGCAGCCAGAATGCATAAAACATGTTTTTTCATAGCTGAAATGTGAATGATTATTGGTTCAGTGTAATAATAGCAGTTGTAAATATAAACATTTATCTGCATAAATGAAAAATGGCCGGCACTTGGCCGACCATTTTTCAATATTTGCGTCAATGTTATTCAGCGGCGACAGCCTCGAACTTGAGGTCTGCGAAAACGCCCTTGTAGCACTTGACCTTTGCATCGTAGATACCGAGTTCCTTGATGTCCTCGGACACGATGGTGATGTTCTTCTTGTCCACCTCGAAGCCTGCTGCCACGAGAGCCTCTTCGATCTGAGCAGTGGTGACAGAGCCGTAGATCTTGCCGTTCTCATTGGTTTTTACAGGAATCTTCACGAGAGAAGAGGCGATCTTCTCAGCGTAAGCCTGAGCCTCAGCGATGTTCTTTGCCTCTTTGTGAGCCCTCTGACGGATGGTCTCCTCATGCTGCTTGATAGCTGAAGGGGTGCCGATGCAGGCAAATCCCTGAGGAACGAGGTAATTGAGAGCGTAACCTGTCTTAACTTCTACGATTTCACCGGCCTCGCCGAGATTCGCAACGTCTTTCTTCAATATGATTTTCATAATACTCTCAATTATTTAAGGAGGTCAGTTACATAAGGGAGAAGAGCGATTGAGCGGGCTCTCTTGATAGCCTGGGCAACCTTTCTCTGGAACTTGAGGGATGTACCGGTGATGCGGCGAGGGAGGATCTTGCCCTGCTCGTTGAGGAACTTCTTGAGGAACTCAGGATCC
>JAZRWN010000091.1:0-19688 GCA_045599725.1 Candidatus Cryptobacteroides sp.
CAGGTATGATTAGCGGAGCCGGATCTGCTGGTGCCTACTCTTCGTCTGTTGCCGGATACTCTGAAGGTGATCCTACTCCTTGCGCATATGATCTGGTGTTTGGTGAGAATTATACCTCTCCGCAGTCATTGAATTACAGAGTACGTTACGGCTGCTCCGTCAGACTTGTCACTGAAAAGTCAGGAGAATCCACCCCGTCCTTTACCGTCACCTTCGACATGAACGGAAAGCCCGGCACGGCTCCGTCCGCCATTTCCGTACCATACCATACCACCCTCACCACCAAGCCGACCGACCCTGTTGTTGACGGCTTTACCTTCTGGGGCTGGTACAAAGACAAGGACTGCACACTCGAGTGGGACTTCGCCAGGGAAGTCGTGACTTCCAATATTACTCTTTATGCCAAATGGCACATTAGTGGAGCTCTTTTCGGTACCTTCACCATCAACAGCAGTGGCAAGAAGGTCTATTTCGCAAAGGGTAACCTGTGGTATGGAATGACGAGCGAGAAAGCGGAATCAGCCACTTTCAATTTCGAAGAAAATCAATATGATTTCAAAGTAAAATATGATATATACTCTGAGAAAAATTTAAGAGATGAAGGGCATATCTCTCATTTTATGTGGAGCAAGAATGCCAATATCTCCCTTGCTGTTTATTATGATGACCCATCGGCTAATTACAATGATGTGTTCTTCACGAATGCCACCCAAACCACTCCGAATCCCAATTTCACTGTCAACGGGCAGAAGGGACTATGGAGGGCAATTTCGGCAGAAGAATCGTTTTATCTTTTCAATCATCACAAACACGTATGGGCGACAATCAATGGTGTAAGAGGTGAAATCATTTTCTGTGACGGATATTCCGGTGAAACGGAAGGTGACTTCGCGGAAATCCCTAAAGACTGTCTTTTCCTACCCGCAGCCGGTTATCGTTTCGGCCAAATATCCAGCTCACATAATAATCCATCTCGTGTTAGTGGTGCTGGCGAAATAGGAGAGTACTTCACCTCAACCGGAGGTGAGTACGACGGTGCAAGCTGGGCCACAAGCAATGTGCCTAGCATCACATTTGATTCGAGTTCCCTCAATCCGAAATCCGCTTATAATCGCGCAGGCGCCTACGCTGTCCGCCTCGTTGTAGATGTGAAATAAATCAGAGATTCAAACAACAAGCAGCCGTGTATCAGCCAAAGATATGCGGCTGTTTTTCATCCTTTACCGTCCGGCAGAACTCATTTGTTTAACGCCCCTAATCAAATCTGAAGTCTAGGCAGTCTTATTGGTGTTGTTTGCGAGATACCAATATTTGCTTGGCATACTTTCATTTTCAATGGATTTATCGTAAATTTGTAATGGCTGCGGAGGCGCCCGAATACCTCCTTTCTTCAGCGGCCGAGCTTAGGCTCTTCATCGACGAACGCGACATATCTTTTTTCAATGGGATGCAAGTCTCAGGCGCATTAATGTCTATTTGTCTATGAAAAGGCTCACTACGGAGGAATTTATTCAAAAAGCTATATTTGTCCATAAAGACCGCTATGATTACAGCCAGGTAAAATATGTCAACAATGCAACGAAGGTATGCATCATCTGTCCTGAGCATGGAGCGTTCTGGCAAAAACCTAATGGTCATCTGAATGGAAAAGGTTGTGCGAAATGTGCAGGAACTATCAAAAAGACGACTCAAATGTTCATTGAGGAATCGAAGAAGATTCATGGTGAACAATATGATTATTCCGTGAGTGAGTATAAAGATGCGGTTAACAAAGTCAGCATCCGATGTCCGATCCATGGTGTATTTCAGCAAACACCCCACCAGCACTTAAGAGGAGAGGGATGCCCTGATTGCGGTGGAAAGAAAAGACATACCTTAGAAAAGTTTATTGAACTTTCGAAGAAGATACACGGGAATAGATATGACTATTCCGATGTGAACTATGTTAATAATAATATCCCTGTTGAAATATCTTGCCCAGTCCATGGCCCATTCCGGCAACGACCCAATAGCCATTTGAAGGGAAGGGGTTGCCCAAAATGTGGAGGAACTGAAACCCTTACAAGGGAAACGTTTATTCTTAGAGCACGAGAAGTCCATGGCTGGATATATGATTACTCCAAGGTACAATATGTCAACCTTTGTACATATGTTGTAATTGAATGCCCGATACATGGAGAATTCCGACAGACACCAGGCGCTCATCTGAGAGGGGCTGGATGCCAAGTCTGCGGAAATAAGAGGAAAGGAGAATCAAAGTTAAAGACGCGGGATGAATTCCTCAGCAACGCCAGAAATATTCATGGAGACAAATATGATTACAGCCTGATGCAATACACCGGAAATAATCACAAAGTCACGATAATTTGTAAAGAGCATGGGCCATTTCAGCAAGCGCCTAAGACTCACATAAATGGGCATGGATGCCCTAAATGTGCCGGGAGAGGAAGAACCACTGAAGAGTTCATAAAAGAAGCCAAGGCGATTCATGGAGAACGATATGATTATTCACAAGTGCAGTTCCAGTCCTGCAATTCCCACGTGAAGATTATCTGCCCCGAACATGGACTGTTTAAGCAAACACCTCACTCACATCTCGGAGGTGCCGGATGCCCATATTGTGGGGGAGTGATGATGAAAACTACTGAAGAATTCATTGCTCAGGCCAAAGCAATCCATGGGGAATACTACGATTACTCGTTGGCCAATTATCGCGGAGCGCATACCAAGGTTACTATGATTTGCCCTATACATGGAAAATTTGAGCAAGTACCTCATTCTCATCTGAAGGGGAACGGTTGTCCTATCTGTAAAGCAAGCTACCTGGAAAAGGAAGTCCATACAATGTTATCCGAAAATGGTTTTCCATTTAAAGAAGAGTATCACTTTCCCTGGTTGCGTTGGCAAGGACCAATGAAATTGGATTTCTTCCTTCCTGAACATAAGGTTGCAATTGAATGTCAAGGAATCCAGCATTTTGAACCTGTGGATTATTTCGGAGGGTATGAGAAATTCATAGAAACACAGGCAAGAGATAAACATAAAAGGGATTTGTGTAATTCACACGGAATAAGAATGCTATATTACAGCAAGCTTGAAATTCAGTATCCATATCATGTTTACACTGATATTTCTGCGTTAATGAAATCCATAATCCGCTAGGGGCAGAAGACTGAGTATGCATTAGTCTTCATCCGGAATTCCCGTGCTACACTTCTGCGAAGGTCGGGTTCAGAGTCCCGCTTCGCACATCGTCATTCAAAAGCCCGACACAGACAAGCCGTCTGCGTCG
Organism: Candidatus Cryptobacteroides sp.; assembly: GCA_045599725.1. Classification (GTDB taxonomy): domain Bacteria; phylum Bacteroidota; class Bacteroidia; order Bacteroidales; family UBA932; genus Cryptobacteroides. The sequence continues at coordinate 3,293 of JAZRWN010000091.1, forward strand.
TTTTTTTTCTTCCTTGTTCTACGCAGCCCTCCCAAACCCGAATTCCCTTGCATCGTTCCACCGGGAATCCGGTAGGAGACCTAATACCCCGAAAGGGTAACAAAATCAGACATTTCAATCATAAATCATATGGAAAACAGACCAATTAATACGATGTCCGGAATGGATATCTACAACAGTGTGCGCCATGTGCCACAGGATGCCCAGGCCCCTATAACTGGAGGCCCCCTGAAGGGCAAGACCAATATCAATCCGATGTTCCGTATCCAGAAGCTGGTGGAGCTCGCAGGCGTCTGCGGCAAGGATTGGTACATCAAGGAGAAGGAGCGCTGGACAGAAAAGACCGAATCCGGGGATGTGGCTGTCTTCGTTGAAGTCGAGCTCTACATCAAATTCGGGGACGAGTGGAGCCAGCCAATCTTCGGCACCGGCGGGAACACGCTCATCCGCACTTCCACCGAGTGGGTGAACGGCCAGCAGATGACCGTCCAGAGAATCGACGACGAGGCCTACAAGAAGGCGTACACCGACGCCGTGAGCGTGGCGTGCAAGGCCCTCGGCTTCGCCGCCGACATCTACTATGCCCAGGATGAGACCAAGTACGGTTCGTTCAGGGGGCAGGAGCAGGCTCCCGTCCAGCAGACGGCAGTCCTGCAGCAGCCTCTCCAGCAGACGGCGATGCCGTTCTGGCCCTGGACGGACGGGTTCAAGGAGATAACCCCGGAGTCCGTGAACTGGAAACCGAGCGTGACGCAGGTATCCAAGATGGCGGGAGTCCCCAAGGACGAGATTCTCAGCCGCATATCTTCGAAGTTCAACATCACAGAGGATAACTTCAACAAACTTCTCTCTGTGGCAAACCGAGCGTCCTAGAAATAATAACATTTTGAAATTGTTATTACTTTTCGTATGTTTGCGGAAAAGAATATGATATGACACTTTCTGTAATACGCGTTGGAAACAGCAAGGCCGTAATCATTCCGGCAAAAGTTCTTCACAAGCTCAATATTCAGGAAGGCACCGAGCTGACCTGCGATGTCGAGGACGGAGCAATCAAGCTCTCGAAAGCACCTGTGGCTCTTGAGCAGTTGTACTTCCCCAAGGTGGAACTTAAGAATCGCGATGAGGAATTTGAGAAAACCCAGAGAAATCTCATCTCATTCAGCAAAGAAGAAATTGAAAACGACGAACGCTTAGCATATATTCTATCAAGATGAGAATGTTTTTGGATACAAACGTGTTTGTTGACATGTTTCTCAAAAGAGAAGAGACACAATTCAACATTGACGCAGCCAATATATATCGGATTTCGTTGCAGAGCGAGAATTATCAACTGTGTGTTTCTCCCATATCAATTGCAACGTCTTTTTACCTTGGAAGAAAAGACCCTTTGACGGTGGAACATATGAAAACGATTCTCAAGAAGGTGGTTCCTCTACAGGTTGACGAAAGGGATGTCCGCTTCGCTCTGTCATCGAAGATGGCGGACAAGGAAGATGCGATGCAGCTGTCATGTGCAAAAGGTTGTGGGTGTGACGTCATAATAACAAGGGATGAGAAACATTTTGACGGATCTTCAATTCCGGTACTGACTCCCGAACAGTTTCTACGCTATGCGCTGAAGTAGCACACGTAACAAAATATCATCAATATCAATCATAGCTCACCCTACGGGGTGGGCTTTTCTGTTTTTATAGCATATGTCATACAGGATAATCAGACCTGCGGACCGGGAAGCCTGGCTGCAGGAGAGGGAAAAGGGGATAGGCTCCTCAGAGGCGACGACACTGATGGGGGTGAACCATTACGAGGACCGATACAAGCTCTTCCTCAGGAAGACCGGACAGATTCCACCGAAGGAGTCCACCGAGCAGATGGAGCTAGGGCATCATCTCGAGCCGGCCGTGGCCTCGCGCTTCGCGCAGCTCACGGGAGCCTGGATAGACCCCAAGTCCGAGGGGGACTGGATAGCCGTCGACACAAAGAAGGATTACCTCAGGGTGTCGCCCGACCGCATCTGGGTTCCTGCCGGTCAGGAGCACGTGAAGGCGAACTGGAGGATACTCGAGTGCAAGACCACGGGCATGAGCGTCGAGGAGGATGACATACCTTCCTACTGGTACTGCCAGATCCAGTATCAGATGGGCGTGATGGGCATCAGGCACGGAGCCGTCGCGTGGATATCGTCCTTCCCGGTGTTCAACTCCGGATACAAGGAGATAGACTTCAATCCCGCTTACTTCAAGCTCATCGTCGAGGCCATTGACGAGTTCTGGAACGGGAACATCCTTAAGGGAGTCGCTCCGGAGCCTGAAGCCCTGGAGGACCTCCGGGTCAAGTACAGCTCACAGAAGGTGACCGTCAAGGGCGAGAGCTTCGTCGCCGAGGACTGGATGCAGGCCGACTATGACGAACTGCTGGGCATCAAGGTCCAGATGGACACCCTGAAGGACCGGAAGAAGGAGCTCGAGGACGAGCTGGAGAAGGCCATCATGGGATATGCCGCCATATACGGCAAGGACGGCCAGACGGTCCTGGCCACACGCCAGCCGAAGACCCCGAAGCAGGAGCTCGACAAGGAGCTGCTGCGGCAGGAGTACGAGGACATATACAACAGGTACCTGGAACTTCAGGAGTCCGTCTTCAACGAGGCCCTCTTCAAGAAGGAGTGCCGGGACCTGTACAACCAGTATCTCATAACGCCCGAGGCCGGAGAGCCGGAGTTCAAGGTGACATACCCGAGGAAGACCTCGGCAAGAAAGACAGCAGCCATATTCTAGAAATGAAAGCGATTGAGACATTCACATACAAGGGCAGGTTCGCCTGCCGGCTGGAAGACGGACGGTACATGCTCTCCAACGGTTCGATGTCGATGCTCCTCTGCGAGAAGGTCCCCGAAGGGTACAGGGTACTGAAGTCAGGGATTATCGGAGGCATCATGATGAAGACCATGGAAGACTTCCTTTGGTGCGTAGAACACTGTAGGGACATCAAATCATAAACATCACAAACAATCAAAAACCATAAAGCTATGGCAGAAAAGAAACCTTTTTTCGTCGGTAACGTCCGACTCAGTGACCTCAATGGATTTGAGGACTGCAACAAGAACGGAGTACGCGGATGCTTCATCCCCTACGACCAGAACCCCAGCCTCTATGTGGGCGCAAATCAGCAGACCGGAGTGATGACGCTCGACCTGGACATCCTCGTTAGGGAGACGCAGAACAGCAAGAGCGGAAGCTCCCACTTCATCAAGCTCAACGTCGGCAAGTCCAACCGCGAGCGCTTCCAGATGAGCCTCGAGGCCGTCGACTCCCTGAAGATCGTAGGCAACCTCTACACCAAGACACCCGGCCAGACGGCACAGGGACGCACTCAGGCAGGATTCCAGCAGGGAGGTGCGCAGGCTCCTTACCCTCAGCAGCAGAGGCCTTACCAGGCTGCCGCCCCCGCATATCAGAAGGGCGGTTTCCAGCCCCAGGCCGGACAGTCCTACCAGGGACCCGACATGCCCGACTTCGCCGTACCCCGCGGACAGCAGGCGGGATGGTAGACTGCGCCAGTGACGACCGGCGGGGAGACCCGCCGGTCTTTTCAAACAACCGATGAATTCCGACCATGGAACAGATTACAATCACAGCAGACCAGTTCCAGGATGCCCTGAACTGGATCAACGGACAGGAGTCCCGGATGGAGGAGCAGGAAGTGAAGTCCCTTCTTGACCGGATGACCGCCGGGTTCGGCAGGATGTTCCGCATCAAGCACCCGACATCCCCGGTACCGAGGTTCAGGCCCGCCATCCCGAGCCCTCTATCCCTTTCGGCAATAATGGGCGAGGACTGCTCCGCCCTGGTTGAACAGATGAGAAAGGACAGCGAGCGCCTTCAGGCGGAGAGGGAGCGTAACGAACGGCTGAGGGCCGAGGCACTTGCCGCAGAGAAGGCGGCAGCCGAAGCGCTGGAGGACGACCTCCCGACATCTGACCCTCCTGCCTCCCCGAAGCTCGACAGCGTGACGCTCTACAACTCCATAGGGTTCGTGTCCCACAGGGCTGGCTGCGAGATAACGCAGTCACGGGCGCAGATCATACTCTACTGCATCTACGGTTCCTCGCTGGTCTCCTCGGAGGGGAGACTGGACATAGAACACCCCCAGGCGTGGAAGTACGGTCCCGTGTTCCCCAGGGCCTACAGCAAGGGCGACCTCACGGACCATGAACGCGGAAGGCTCGACTTCGAGAACCTCCGGCGTGACCATGGCAAGCTCGCAAGCCTTCTCGAGTGGAAGACAACGTGCCTTCTCCATACGTCGATGGCGGACCTGAACGCCTGCCACAAGGGCAAGACGTCACCCTATGGGAAGACCGTCGCGAAGAACCCCGACAAGTGGGGAGTGGCCATCGATGACGCGCTCATCGCAGAGCAGTTCCTAAGTGGCAGGAAACCTGCCGTCCAGCCAGCCGGAAACAGTTGATTGACAATGCAGAATCGTCATGGAATCCATTGCCGTTCGGACAAAAATTAGTATCTTCGCGATGATGGAATTACTGCCGGACATCGGGCTCTTCTGATGTCCTTCTGGGGCGTGTCGCCCCTTCTTCTTCCGTTCTTCGAGCGAGAGACAAGTGTAAAGGATTAAAAGAACGAAATCATGAAAAGCAATAACCGTGGAATCCTCTCAGGAGGATGGAACTGTCTGTCAAAGGGCATTGGCGCCGTGTGGACGGTTTCGAAGTGTCTGATGGCCGCGCTGGTCATCTTTGTGGTGGTGATGGTCTCGGCGATGTCGCGGCTCATCCACGACATCTTCTTATCGACATATCCCAGGTAGGGTTCCCACAAAACCATTAAACAATGAAACACAATCAATTTCTCATCCTCGCGCTGTGCGCCGTCATGGGCGCATGCGAGAAGCCTGACAATTCCGGCAATTCTTCTGACATCCCCGACGGGCCCGCGATGAACCCGTCCATCTCATCCGTTACCCCTGCAGGCCTTCTGCTGTATCCTTCCCGGTACCGCCTCTCCGACACCGTCACCGTGACGGCTCAGTATGCGGACACCGTCTACGTGAAATGCTGCCCGTGCATCGGAGTGGAGCAGTTCTACCATGAAGGCGACAACTGGAAGTTCGCAGTCCGTGTCACGGACGAACTCAGTGACGAACCCAAGTTCGCCGTCTTCGCGGAGAACGCCGAAAGACAGGCCAGGAAGGACGTCGACATCGTCAAGGCCGTCTTCAATCCGGACAAGGAAAGCTGCAGCTGTCCTTCGGCAGGAGCGACTGTCTATATCTCCGTCGACACCAATGTGGGACTGGAGGCCCTTTCTCGGGAACCGGGATGGATACACATCGAGAGCGGAGAAGGCTATGTCGAGGTGAAGGTGGACAGGAACGAAGGCTTCTCACCGAGAAGCGGCGATATAACCTTATCCGACTCCAGGTCTCTCTTCCGCAGGACCTTCACCGTGTCCCAGGACGCAGCGGTGGACTACTATTCCAATGAGAAGGCGGCCCTTGAAGCTCTTTGGGAAGCCACCGGGGGAAAGGACTGGAAGATTCTCTCCAACAGTACCGGAGGGAAGATGTACAGCACTGAGAACTGGTGCACCGATTATCCTATCGAGACCTGGTACGGAGTCACGCTCAATCCCGACGGACACGTCATCTACCTGCACCTGGCCGGTGTCGGTCTGAAGGGCATCCTCCCGGAGGAGATTGGCGACCTTGCCTACCTGCAGGAGCTGTGGCTCAGCGGCAACGACCTTTCCGGCTCTCTGCCGAAGAGTATCGGGAACCTGAAGGTCCTCAAGGACATCGACCTCTCCGGGATGTCACTCTCAGGAAAACTGGAGGACAGCTCCCTCGGTGACATTGCGCCGCATCTTAAGAGCCTGTCCCTGTCTGGCAACCTCTTCTCCGGAGGCTTCCCCGGGTGGATCGGAGATGTCCCTGAATCGGCCAACTTCTGGCTGCAGGGGAACTGCCTTGAGGGAAGCGTTCCTGAAAAGGTCAAGGCGCATCCACGCTGGAACGCCGAGGCGATGGACGGAACAGGAAGGACAATAGGGGAGATCAACATGGAGCAGAGGGAAGGGTATGTGCTGAAGTGAGGACATCCCCGACAGGAGCTTCTTTCTGACAGCTTTGTTTGCAGGATAAAAATTATTGACTACCTTTGCAATGTAACGTTTGTTACAGTAATAAATATTACATAAAGCACTCACCACATGAAATTCTACGACAGGAAAGATGAGATGGCGGCACTCCGCAAGATAGAGGAAGTGTCCGCACAGTATGCGCAGATGACGGTGATCACCGGACGCAGGCGCATCGGAAAGACCACAACCATCAAGAATGCGCTGGGGAAGATACCGTTCCTGTATTTCTTCGTGGGGAAGAAGAGCGAGGCGCTCCTCTGCGGTGAACTTGCGGAAATCGTACGGGACACCCTCGGGGAGGACCTCGGTGACTTCACCTCGTTCCCGCGCCTTTTCGAAGTGCTGATGAAACTCTCGAGGAGGGTGAACTTCACCCTGGTGCTGGATGAGTTCCAGAACATCCGCTATGCACGGGAAGCCATCTTCTCTGACCTGCAGGACGTGTGGGACTCCAACAAGGAGGGAAGCCATATCAACCTGGTCATCTGCGGGTCCATCTACTCGAAGATGAAGAAGATATTCGATGACAAGGACGAACCGCTCTACGGACGCGCCACGGCGAGGTTCAAGATGAAGCCATTCAGCATAGCGACGCTCAAGGAAATCCTGTCTGACCACAATCCCGAATACTGCCCCGACGATCTCCTTGCCCTCTACATGCTGACCGGAGGTGTCGCCAAGTATGTCGAGCAACTGATGATGTTCGGCGCATTCACGAAGGACGCCATGCTGGAGCAGTTCTTCAGCTTCGGCTCGTATTTCATAGACGAGGGACGCGAGATGCTGGTGGACGAGTTCGGCAAGGACTACGGGAGCTACTTCTCGATGCTCTCGGCCATAGCCGACGGAAGAACATCCAGGGGCGACATCAAGAACTATACGGGCATCGAGCCCGGAGGGTTCCTTGACAAGCTGGAGAACGATTTCGGGATAATCTCAAAGGCGAGGCCTTATCTGAGCGGGGAAGCGAGCCGCAACGTGCGCTTCTTCATCGGGGACAACTTCCTGCTCTACTGGTTCAGGTATCTGTACAGGTACAGGAGCGCCGTCGAGATCGGGAACCTTGAATATGTCCGCTCGAAGGCGGTCGCGGAGTACGAGACTGTTTCCGGGACGATACTGGAGCGCTATTTCAGACAGCTATATCGCGAGACCGGGGAATACAACATTGTCAGCCGCTACTGGAAGGGGGATGACATGAAGGACGAGATAGACCTTGTCGCAGTGGATGATGCGGAGAAACGGGTTGTGATAGCCGAGTGCAAGCGCAATCCGAAGAAATACGATGAGCAGTTGCTCAGGTCAAAGGCTGCGGCCATCGTTTCCCACCATAAGGCTTATTCGGTTGAATACGCCGGTCTCTCGCTCAAGGATATGGGCTAGTCTTTGTTCCGGAAAATATTTGGAAAAGGGGGCGCGATTCACATCGTGCCCCCTTCGTCATCATTACTTAACTTTAGTTACTTTATGAAAAAAACACTGGATGACGTGTGCTATCTTGTATTTCTATAGCCGGTTCCTCCCTTCCAGGACGTGGTGTAGGCGCTCCCGTTATGGAAGTTGACCCTTATCGGGTCAGGACGATCGCCGACGCGCTGTACCAGATGGCCCGAACCGCTGGTCGCTGAGATTGTGAAGTTCATCATGCCACCATTGCAGTAGTCACCCTTCCAGTAGAAGGTGCCGCCGTTGTAGAACCCGTATGTTGTTCCGTTGGAGTGAGGGTACTTGAATTCCATGTCATTACCTGTAAGGTAGACTCCGACCGTTCCGGTATGTGAGTTTATGAAATCCACGTTGTATGGATACCATTTCCCGGAATATAGCGTGTAGTCCGGCTCGTTGTAGATATAGAACGGGCAGCTGGTGGACAAGGGGTTCGTGATCGTACCCTGCATGTATCCCTTGGGGGAGTAGGCATAAAGCTGAATGTCCAGGTTCATGGCAACCGGATGCATGGGGTAGTAGTTGTGGTTCGTGCCGAGCCAGGTGTTGTCATAGAGCACAGTGTGGCTCTCAATGGTGTTCATCACATGGTAGACAGAATACACGTTTGTCTGGTCTATTACATGTCGGCAGTTTCCGCTGGTGTTGGTAGGGACTGGGTATTTAGGTATGTTCCAGTTTGCGGTCTCGGTTGCCGACTCCCAGGAGTCACCGCCGATGCCGCTCTTCTGGTAGTGTCCCTGGCCGGTCACAGTACATTTAACAGATGCGAAGCAGAGTTGGAATCCCATTGGATGCCAGGCCTCGGCCACGAACTGCTTTGTTGAAGAGTCATAGTACATGTAGACCGGGAAGCAGCTGTGCACGACATGCACCACCGCAGTGTCCGTGAGAAGTCCGTCATAGGACTTCAGGTAGACGTGTACGTCCTTGTATGTCGGGGCACTGACACCCTGCATTTTCCCGACGATTGCACCGCCGCCATTGTATGAAGGGCCGGGTGCATAGCTGTCTATCGGATGGTTGGTGTGTACATCATACAGCCCTGTCGTGTACTTGGTGATGGAGAGCTGGGCATCAGCCGCCTCGGCTGTGTCCCATGTCACGGTATAGTCGACCGCAGAGTTGGGGCAGATGACTTCCAATCTCGGGTCGTTGAGAGTAGAATTAGTCTTGGTGACATATATCTCATGCTCCTTCCACCTCAGGGTACCGAAAATCTCCGGATCCTCGGGCTCTATCCTCCACTCCTCCTCCTGAACCATATTGGAGTCGAAGTTCAGCGTGAGGTAGTAGCGGGTGCTGCGTCTGATATTGAAGTCACTGGTCATGTTCTGGCCAAGATATGCCCGGTATCTGACGCTCTCGTAGTGGGCTGTCGGGGTATCCACCTCGGTGTCCACCTCGATGTAGGTGCAGCGCTGCTTCTTGGTTGCATCCGAGATATAGTCCGGAGTCTTCTTCTTTGGATCCGTGTTGCCCGGGAGAAGGACTCCCTGCAGGTTCTCGAGGAAATACAGGCTCACCTCGCCTCCGTCGTTGAGCTCGTCGATGTCCTGCTGGGAGAGGTAGTCCCCGGACTCGATGACGGAAGTGCAGGTTGTCCCGCTGGAGAACGGCTCGACCTGCAGCGCGCAGTTCTTCAGCTGGACGCTCTTGATGGTATGGGTCATCTTGGATGAGTTGTCGGCAAAGCTGATGACATACTCACCGATGAGGCGCTTGAGCTTGAAGGTCGTCTGGTCTCCCGGAGTGTAGTCCAGGAAGCTGTTGGCCATCGGGAAGCCGTTCTGCTCGAACGCTCCGTAGTTGTTGAACCTGTACATCCAGTCCTCAAGGTCGCTCTCGTCATCGGGAGGAGTCACCTCTCCGACGTTGGCGAGCATGAAGATGTCATAGGACTTGTCATAGGACTCGAAGGAGATGCTTATGCCTGTGGCGGGGGAGAAGAAGGCGCTGTGCTCTTCGTCCAGCATCCCGTCACAGTAGATGTAGATGTTGACGTTGTTGACCTTGGTGAGGACCGACGAAGAGAACGAACTCTTGGTGCCCAGCTCCTGGTCATTGTCGTAGTCGTCGCAAAGGACCTCTATAGCATAGTTTCCCTTTGCGGCCCTGACGTCCTCGCCCTCCCCGATGAGCTTGTCACAGGAGATGACGGCGCAGACGCACATGATAGTGATGATGATGAACCGTTTCATGATATTTAGGATTAATAAGTGATTACAAAGTCGTCGTCGAAGTCGTCGAACCCTCCGATGGTGATGACCACGTCCTGCTCGGTGACGAAGTCGAAGGTGTCCGGATCCCTGGATCCGAGATGGGTGATCGTGAGATACAGCGTGTAAGCGTGGTTACGCTTGATTCCCGGCAGGCTGACGGGATAGTAGTAGCACTCGCCGTCAATCTCTATGGCCGCCACGAACCGTGTATAGCGCGGTGTGAACGGGCTGGACCAGCCGTTGACATCATTCGTTGTCGGATTCGGGAACATGTACATGCCGCAATACGGCTCTGAGGAGCAGTCCGGCTCAAGATATTCATACCCCATGTCGTAGAAGAGGAATGAAGACAGGTCCGAGTCCTGTTCATCCTGGATGAACGCACCGGATCCGCCGCCGCTCACCCGGGCGCACTTGTTGAACCACTGGAATGAGGCCGGTGTCCCCCCGTCCACGCGGGAGTTCCCCGGCACGTTGCTCAGGTACACCGAACGCAGGTATACGTCTGCGTTCTCATGGGCCCCGCGGAGTCCGTTGGTTATCTCGGCCACGCAGAGCCTGGCGACGAACCGCTCCACGGGGATGCTGGTCGTCACGTTGCCCGTCCCCACGTACACGCTCTTCTTCCCTGACATAGGGAAGCTGGACGGAGTCATGTCGGAGAAGGACACCTCCTTGGCCTCGAACTGGGACAGGGTCCTCACGTCGGCGAACCTCGATGCCGGGATGTTGACAACGGCCCAGATGGTCTTTGTCCCTTTCCGGACCTTCCCGGAGACTGTCGAGCCGCCGCTGACGTTCCAGACATCCTCGAGCCTGCCCTGCGTGTCGAAGATATAGTATCCTACGGAGTTCACGTTCCGCTCCGCAGCCCATTCCGTGGTGTAGTTGGCGGCCTTGGTGGAGTTTCCGTCCCCGAGGTCTATTGTGATGCACACCTGGCCTGTGGATTCCACCTCCAGGAGCTCTTCCTTGATGCATGAACAGAGAAGTAGCGACGGCAGCAGCAGAAATATTGTTCTTGTCTTCATGGCCGGTCCTCCTATATCGTTATGTCGTAGACCTTGTCGGCCTTCCATTCGCTCACCTTGACCTGCGGCTCCATCTTGGAGAAGTCAACCAGGATCTCGATGTCCTCGAGGCTCTCTGCCTCCCAGTCGAACCCGCTGTCCAGGATATACTGTCCCAGCGGCAGGGTGTCCAGGAGGACACCGTCCGTCTTGCGGTAGAGTTCAAGAGTCAGCGAAGCGTCCTTCTGACGGGGAAGCCTGAACTGGAAGAATGCCGGAGCGGACTCCCTGGGACTGTATTCGAACGCTCCGTCGTGGGGACGGAAGGAGTACATGTCCATTCCGTCCACCTTGCCCCTGACGGTGATGTCGTAGGGGAAATCCTTCTCCTGACCGACGGTCATGTAGACGGTCGCGAACTGCTTGTTGAGACCGGCGTGGTACTCCGCCCTTTCGCGGCGGCAGTCCACCTCGGCGTGATGGGCGTACAGGCTGTCGGCCTGCGACCCCTTCGGGATGATGATGTCCCCGCCGTTCATCGACAGGGCCGGGTAGTAGCGGAAGCAGGTGAGCGCGAGGACCCTTCTCGGCACGGTGGCTTCGTAGCAGTCCATGTAGTTCTCCTCCTCCACAATATCTGAGAAGACAGGCTCGCTGTCCACGGCTGTTATCACCGCACCGCTCTTCGGGAACGGCTCGATGAAGACCTTCAGCCAGCACGGACAGTCGGCGCGGTCCTCCTTTACGGAGCATGAGCCTGCCGTCATCATGACGGCGGCCAGCACAGTGATTATTGTCATAGGGCTTCTCATAATATGTTACTGTTATCAGTGGTGCGGGGAGGAACCGAACCTCCGGAATCGGGAAGGGGCGGCCGCCCCGGCCTTCCTCCTCTCCTTGCCGCACCGGGCGGGGAAGCCTGCCGGAGCGGGCTTCCCTGAAGGATGAATCATTAGATTGTCTCGTCGTAGACGGCACCGCTGCTCCAAGGGGAGACGGTGATGCTGGCGTTCAGACTGCCCTTCTGCACGGGGGTGTTGGGATCGGAGGATCCGGGACCGGTGATGGTGAGTGCGACGGTGTATGCTGCGTTTCTGGCAGGTGCCGCGTCATCGAGTATAACGGGGTAGTAGTTGACCGCGCCGCCGACTGTAGCCTTCACGACAAGGACTGTCCTCTGTGCGGAGAAACTGGTGCTGAAGGCTCCGGGAGCTGTGGTGCTGCTGTTGGGGAAGCAGTAGAACAGGTAAGGGGTGGAAGGGGCGTGCGATGCTCCGACTGCAGCAGTTCCGGAGATGCTCTTGTAGGTGAGAGCCTCGCAGGATGCCTTGTAGGTGCTGCCGTCGATGATGTGGGATGAAACCTGTGTCGACTCGTCGGCACGGCCGAACTTGTTGTACCAGGTGGAAGCGGAGGCGTTTCCGGCGAGGTTCTGGTTGCCGACCACGTTGGCGAGGTACGCACAGTTGATGGTCATGCTGCCGTAGGATGCGGGAAGGGAGTTCTTGATGCTCACGAGGGCGACGCGGCTGACGAACCTGCTGACGGTGATTGCGCAGTTCACGGACGATGTGCCCACGGTGCAGGTGTTGGAACCCGCCATGATGAATCCCGTCGAAGCGGTCGTGCTGTTGTTGCCGCCGAGGGTGATGGCAGTGCCCTGCAGCGCTGACATGGTCCCGCAGGAAGAGAGGTCAGGTCCGTTGACGACAGCCCATACGGTCTTTGCACCGGCCACCGTGCTGATGGCGATGCCGCTGGTCTTGGTGCCTGCATTGAGGTACTTGTCGATCTTGCCGGCGGAGTCGAAGACGAGGATCTGGACGCTGTTGACCTGCGACTCGTAGGTCTGGGCGGTGGTGTAGGCGCTGACGGCCTTTGTCATTGCGGCATCGGGGAAGTCGAGACCGACGATGATCTCGCTTTCCTGTGAGAGCTCGGGAATCATGTCCTCGGAACCGATGTTCTTGTTGCAAGCCACGAGGGTCGCTATCGCGGCCAGGGGCAGAAGAAAGAGTTTGTGTTTCATAAAATGTTGATTTGGTATTAAAAGGTTGAAAAAGTGTCGTAGTCCGGGTCGATCTGCTTGAGCAGGTCGTACCGCTTGATGAGGGCGGATATCTCGGGGTCCAGGTTGCCGCGGTGGATGTAGGTCGGTTCCTGCGAGCAGGCCCTCATGTAGTGCTTGACTGCCGATTCGTCATCGCCGCGCCTCGAGTACAGGACGGCGAGCATGTAGTTTACCTGGGCGGTCTTCTCGATGTTCTCGAGGATGGCCAGGGCGCTCGCGTTGTAGTCCATCGAGCAGTAGGCGATGGCGGTGTTGTAGTCGTTGTAAGGTCTGAGGATGGTTATTGCGGTCTCGTAGTCGCGGTCCCGGATGGCCTGCACGCCCGCCATGTAGACGGAGTCCAGGGCGGTGGTGTGGACGGTGTCCTTCACCATCCCCTTGCGGTGCAACGCGAAGTCGAAGCGCACGATCCTCAGACGCGGATAGAGTGTCTCCCTGAGGTGCCTGTAGGAGTCCTTCCTCGAGAGCTCCCGCTCCCTTGTGTCCAGGTCACGGATGTCCTCGCAGGCCCTGCGGTACTCCTCCTTCTGGGCGTCCGAGAGCTCCTCGTCCGAGCCGACCAGGCTGCCCAGCATGTCCCAGTTCTCGCCTCCGGAGTGAGAGATGAACCTGATGTCCGCCGGACTGTTCTCGACCCTCCTGAGCTCCTCCTCGGAAACCCCGTCGAAGAAGATGTGGAATTCGGCCTCCTCCCTGAGGGAGTCCCGCACTGCCTTCATGTACTGCGAGAAATAGTCGGAGGCGCTTCGTGCGCGCCTGAGGGACAGATCGCCGTTGGCCTTCACCGATCCTTCCGGGGAGGCGTATGCCGATATGGTGATGGAGTCCAGGTCGAACTTCTCGTTGAACACGAGGTCCCTGAGGTTGTTCTTGATCCTCCCGATCTCCTCGGCGTTGTATCCGAGGTCCTCGCGGATGTCGGCCTTGCCCAGGTCGAAGTCGATGTAGCAGGCGGTGTTCGCCTCCACCCGGCGCTCAATGACACGGGTCAGGTACCGTTCGGTGTTGTCCACGAACGCGGACAGGGAGCTGATGTAGAACGTCAGTGGGTCGCTCTGAGGTATGGTGTACAGGTGCGTCTCCTGCTCGTAGATGTCACCGTCCAGGACGATGTCCACCTTGCGGAGCTTGGGACGCGTGTGGATGGTCTGGATGTAGTTGTAGATGAACTCTCCGGCGTCGTTGACGATGACCGTGTCGAGACGTATCCCCTCGGTGACGATCGGAGCCTTGACATAGCGGCGGTACATCTCCTCCTTGCGCGCCTTCTTGCGCTCGTTGTACCTCTTGGCCAGGTTGTTCGTATAGTGCTCGACGGCCTGCTTCTGGGTCACCCCGTAGACAGACGAGAACTGCTCGTCGGTGACATATGAGGTGTCGGTCTTGAAGGCATACAGCTCGGGTATGTTGCGCTCGATGAAGAGCTCCAGCTGCCATCGGTTGATGAAGAGGGTGCTGTCCGTGATGATGGAACCCAGCCACTTCTCATAGTGCTGGTAGCCCCTGAGCTGCGCCTTGCGGTACTCGTTCCCGGTGATAATCACGTCGTCAAGGCTGAGCGTGTCCTCAAGGATGTACATCTTCGGGTGGAACCTCAGCTGCCACCTGCTGTCCTGCATGCTGGCGGGGACCTTCACCTGGAACTCTATGTCCACCTTGCCGTGGCGCTCGGCCACGTTGCGGAAGCGTGCCGTGACGACGGCCGCATCGATGACGTCATGCGCCACCATCTCACCGTCCTCGTCCTTGATGGCGTTCATGATGATGACCTCGCGCCCGTCGAAGTCCTCGAACTTGAGGGTGTCCTTGTGCGGGGCCTTCACCGTCGAGTCCAGCTGCGGCATGCGGTTCTCGTAGGGGAGCGAGAGCGTAGCCGCCATCCTGTTCTCCTGAATGTAGGTGAGCTTGCGGCTCGGGCCGCACCCGCAGAGGGATGCCAGGAGCCCGAGCAGGACCGCCGATGCGAAGAGGATGGTCTGTTTCCTTTCCGTCATGACCGTCTAGAAGGTGAAGATGAGAGAAATGACCGCCTCGTCCGGGAGGAAGAAGGCCTTGCCCCCCTCGTCCGTGATCTTGCCGCACCACGGGCAGGCGTAGACGACATACTTGCGGTAGCCGCCCCAGGCGCCGAGGCCGAACTCAATATTCCAGTGCTTGTGCACGGGGAGGGAATAACCGGCGGCGATGACTGCTCCGAACGCGTCCCCGGCCTCGTTGTCGGGAACCCACGGGAGGAACTTCAGCCCTCCGTTGTCGTATTCCTGATACTGGGCCCTTGCGGCCACCCACCATCCGGAATAGACATTCCACGGCCACCAGCGCGCACCCAGCGAATAGGTCTGCTGGCGGGCCTTGATCTCGTCCTGCTGACGTGCCGCGTCATCGCCTCCCGTCCTCCAGGACCAGGCGTTGACCCTTGCCGCCGCCTCGATGCTCCAATGCTGGCTGACACCGTACTGGAACGAGAGGTTCGGGGTGAGGAAGTACATCCAGTCCACGGCATTCGTGCCGACGGCGAACTTCTGCGCCCGGGCCGGAAGACAGCAGCTTATCGCTGTCACGAGTATGAGGATATATCTTTTCATATGCATATTGGCAAGCGACCCCAGAATTCTTCAGTTTTCGGGAGGAATTGCCAGTTCCTTTTGTTGGTTATATGAATGATTTTTAGTAAATTTGCTATCAGCAAGCAGGAAGAAATTGGCAACGGTCGAAATGACCATTCAGCCGGTTCTTTCTGCTTTTGATGTGTATAGACATGAAGGAATCTGTTACGGTCTCTGCGAAAGTGCAAGTACTTGTCAGCGATGAGCAGCGCGAGGCGCTTCTTCGTACTGGCGAGGCATATAGAGATACCTGCAACTACATATCCAAGTATGTCTTCGAGTCCGGAGAGGAGAACTTCTATGCTCTTAACTATGCTCTTTACCACGAACTCCGCGAACGTTTTGGACTTAAGGCCCAGATGGCCCAGTCGGCACTGAAGACGGTCATCGCTAAGTATAAATCGTTCAGGTCCAACGGCCATAAGAGAACGCTTGTCAGATTTCGTGAAACCAGGTATGACCTTGTATGGAATCACGATTGGAATATTTGTGGCGGAACCATTTCGATTAGCACACTTGAAGGGAGAATTAAACTCTCGTTCGTTAAGGATGGAATGGAGAAATACCTTGACCGCACGATGTGTCACTACGGTACAGCAAATCTCGGTATCCGTAACGATGGAAAGTGCTTCCTGCACATCCCCGTCACCTATGAGGTTGATGTCCCTGACACAACTGACATCGTCAAACTCGTCGGCATAGACCGCGGTATCCGCAAGCTTGCCGTCGCATACGATGGAGCGAATACCACGACATACAGCGGAAAGTCTATCAAGTCCAGACGTGCGCAGTTTGTAAGGACGCGCAAGGAACTCCAACAACGGCAGACCCCGTCTGCAAGGCGCAGGCTCAAGGCCATCGGCCACCGAGAGAACGGCTG
>JAZRWN010000092.1:0-10422 GCA_045599725.1 Candidatus Cryptobacteroides sp.
TTCCCTTCGGGTTGGTGAGATAGCAGGCCCATCCGGCAGCCGATTTATCAAGAGGATTGAGACCGTCGGTGCGGAATCCTTCGGAATTGTATTCGCCTTCGCTGATGAATACCTTCCCCCCGGGACCTTCTTCCACTTCCACCGTTACAGGTGCGACCATAGCCTGACGGGAATACTCATCAGTGCCGGTCTGACGGTGATAGAACACCCACCACTGGCCGTTGATCTCCTGGATGCTTCCATGGGTGTTGCCTCCCGGATAACATGTAGGAACTGTTTTTCCTTGATTGTCAATATCTCTGGCACGTCCGTCGATGATTATGCCTCCGTAGGTGAAAGGTCCGAGCGGATGGTCCGAGTATGCGTATGCCAGGTTGTAGTTGCTTTCCGGAAGTCCATATTCTCCCGCAGGGGACATCCTGCTGTATATCAAGACATATTTGTCCTTGATCTTGCGCATCGAAGAAGCTTCGAAGAAATGGAAGATTCCGTCCTGGTAGCGGCCGGAAACCACATTGTGCAGAGCTTCGCAGCCCGGCTTGACGGTAGCCATGGTCTCAGGATCGAACTCGGCCATATAAGACTCCTCAAAGCCCCAGTAGCCATAAACTCTGCCGTCATCATCCACAAACACCGCCGGATCGAAAGCCAGGACTCCGACAGACTTCTTCGGGTTCGACGGGTCCCAGTTGCAGACTGTGAAAGGTCCGTCCGGACGGTCGCTCTTCGCGATCATGCCGTTTCTGCCGCCGGCCTGATTGTTCGGGAACAGGTAGTATTCTTTCTTTCCGTCTTTTCCAATCTTCATCGTCACGTCAGGCGCGTAGAGAACGTCACCTTTCCCTTCACGGTCGAGCAGTTCTCCGTTTGCGTCGTATACCGACGTGAAAATGATGCCATCATAGCGCCAGTCCGTGAGATTGTCCACTGACGCCGACCACACGACCTGTTCGCGGCCACAGTACTCTTCTATGAGACTGTCATGCGAACCGTATACATATACCCTGAATTCGCCCGGACGGTCCGGATCCTCGAATACATAGGGCTCCCCGTCAGGGATGTACTCCCAGAGGGGCATATAAGGATTCTGTGCTGATGCGATAACCGCAATTGCTGAAAACAGCAGGGCTGTGAGGATTCTTCTGTGCATAATCTGTGGCTTTTGAGTCACAAATATAGCCAAATTAAAGTAGAATCCCTGTGTTTAGATGGACTGCTAGTTGCTGAACGGCTCCGATTCAGCCTTGTAGAGCCGGGTGATGTCCTTGATCGTAATCTCGGTCTTGGTCTTGCCGATGTCCGGGACGTTGAATGATTTCAGGTTGTACTCGTAGAAATAGGCCGACTTCTGTGGCAGGACAAAAGGCTTGGACGGATTTCCGTCCTCGTCCAGATGGCAGAAGTACGGCTTTCCGTACTGTCCGTCCCCTCTCTTGCTGACGAACCCGAACCATCTTCCGTCGGACGACCAGCTGTGGTATGTGTCGGACTTGTCTCCCTTCACCCCGTCGAGTGTGCTGATCTCTCCCGTTTCGAGGTTGACCATGTTGAGCGCGCTCTCGCTGTGGTTGATGGGGAACGTGCCGTAGTCCGCGACCGTGAACATGACCCATTTTCCGTCCGGGGAGGCCTTGGGATGACATGCCGATCCGTTGTGCCCGGCTGCGCTCCAGAGAGTGTCCGCCTGTTCGGAGATATGTCCGTTGCTGCTGTCGAAGGCCGCCCTCATGAGCGAGTACTTGAGTTTCGTAATGTCCTGCGGCAGTGCGACCGTGTCGGCCACGCAGTAGAACACTTCATTTCCGTCCGCGGAGAAGCACGGGAAAGTCTCGAGCCTGTCCTCCCTCGCGATGTGCTGGAGGTTGATCATCCTGTTGCGGTCGAAGTCGGCGACGGTGAGGTCGGACGCTGTGTCATACACCTCCATCCTCTTTCCTGCCATGGTGTGGAAGCTCGGTATGATGATGTTCGTGGAGAAGACCCCGTAGCGTCCTGACGGATGGATGTCCCCGTAAACGGTCCCCGAGATCATCCCCTCCGCATTCAGTGTGATCTTCCTGAGTTCTCCCCCGCGGTTGAGTATCGCTCCTCCCTGCTTTCCTCTGATGTAGAACATCGAGAGGTCCCCCCTCTGCTGTCCGTGGGTGTGGCAGTTCATGCATGAGTTGTCCGTGTGCTTGAAGTCGCATATGACCCTCTCGTCAAAGTTCTCGATGTTCCTTTCGACGATGGAGACCTCGTTGAACATCTGGTATGCCGGTTCGATGAGCCTGTATGTGAGGAACGGGTCCAGTTTGTCCGCGCAGACGAATATCTCCCATCTGTCCGATATCTCCCCGTCCTTCGTGGCCACCTTCGAGACGACGGAGACCGCGCCTCCCTCCGCCTCCGAGATGAACCTCCTCCATTTCCTGATGTT
Source organism: Candidatus Cryptobacteroides sp. (assembly GCA_045599725.1). Lineage (GTDB taxonomy): Bacteria > Bacteroidota > Bacteroidia > Bacteroidales > UBA932 > Cryptobacteroides. The sequence continues at coordinate 2,420 of JAZRWN010000092.1, forward strand.
CCACCTGACCTCGAGCCCGCGCATCACGACGGTTTTTCCTTCGGTGGAGAATGACGTTGTGGCCCTCCTTGCGTCCTTCATCGCATAGTGGAAGTTGAGGGGGGCGATGTTCGACGGAATGGTGACTCCCTTGTAGTCAGGGAAAATGACGGCCGGTCCGTCGCTGCCGTATACTGAATCCGCGATCTGCCCCCCGCATGAGGAAAGCATCCCGCACATCACGGCCACCGCGGCCACTGTATTCAAGAATGTCTTCATCTCTTTCGTGTTATTCGCCCATGGCGTAAGTGTAGTAGTACCAGTAAGTGTCCTTGTATTTGTCCGGGAACCTGTAGAACTTCTGGAGTCTGTCGACGGTGTCCTGTGTGATTCCGAAATCCTCCATCTGTACATCCTCCGGCAGCTTCCCCTCGCTGTACTGGACGTTGACCCAAATCATGAGCGCCTCCTGGTAGAGCTTAGAGCTGTCCTCCCCGGGTGTGTAGTCCTCCATGAAGGCCGGGATGTCGCATGACAGGAGTTCGTAGCAGAGCAGATATTCCTTCGCCATCCTGTTGCCGGGGTTTGCCTCAATGAGGTCCTTGAGCAGGAACCTGTAGCTGTCGCTGCTTGATACGACGTCGTCCCCGACGAGGTTCTGCCTCATCCCTTCAATCCATGCGCGCGTCTGTCCATCCTGCGCCTCCGGTGTCATCCTCCGCGCCCATCCGCGGTAGAGCAGTGTTCTGTCGAGCATCTTGAGGTACTTCTCCGCCGATCCGTATTCGCCAGAGATTATGTTTATCATCGCGAGTCTTTTTATGTATCTCGCCCCCGTATGCTTCGGCGAATACTGCAGGGACACCATGGCACTCTGGTCAGCGAGTGTCATGTTCCCGAGATGGTACCACACCTCTCCTGCGGCGCTGTTCGAGAACGGCGTGACGTCCCTGACGATGAAGAACAGCCCCTTGGCGAAATTCTGCGGGTGTGACATCAGCCTGTCCGCCAGTTCCCCCTTCATCGCCGCCGCGAGGTTGTGCAGGTAGCATGCCTCGTTGTACATGAGATGGCTTTCCGCGATGTCCAGGACCTTGTCCCAGTTCTCCCTGTACGCCTCGACGTCCATTGCGATGAGCTTCTCATAGTCGAAGTCCGGTTTTCCGACGACCTTTCCGTAGTCCCTGTGGACAGGCGAACCGAAGATCCCCGCCCCCGCCAGGAGGAACAGCGCCACTGCGCATATCCTGACCGCCGGCCTCCTGAACTTCAGCGCCGCATATATGCAGAGCAGGTATCCTGTGACCGCGACGGTGTAGCGTGTTATGAACAGCGTGTCTGTCTCCCTGAGGAATGACCACGAATAAAGCAGAAGCGCGAAGACAAATGACATACCCTTCCCCGCAAAGTTGCGGCCGATCCTGTATGCCAGCAGTGCGATGGCGGCAAGCAGCAGCGCGATGACAAACGGTCCGACCGCCTTGAAGCAGAAGAACTGCTCCAGGAAATCGGCGAGGAATCCTGAAACGCATCCCACTCCCGTGTATGTCCCGATGATATGCGGGATATCATACATGAACAGCGTCATCTGCTCCCTGCGCATGAGATGGTACGGGTATGCTGTCAGGAAGAATGTGAACGCTGCGGCAAATGCCGCAATGATGAACCACTTTTCTCTGGATATCTTTTTCATCACACTTCGGATTTGGAAAAATTCAGGCGTCCCCGTGAGGGGGGCGCCTGAAAATATAGAGTTTTTTACAGACGGTCAAAATTAATTGCCGGCCCAGCCAAGTACATCTTTGAGATTAGGGTTGGCTGTCTTGTAGTCACGTGGGAACGGGAAGTACTTGTACTTGTCCTCGAACTTGTTGAACTTGACAGGTGTGTTCTCTGTGAAGAGCTTGTGCTCCTTCTGGTATCCAGGCTTTCCTTCAGTTGAGAACTCATCGTATACGATGGTCACAGTCTCGTGGATCTTCGACTCGTTGAAGACCTTGTTGAGGTCTACCTTGCCCTGGTTAGACCAGCGTACGAGGTCAAGGAAGCGGCAGTTCTCGAACCACATCTCATACTGCTTCTCCTCCATTACGTTCTCGAATGTAAGAGCGGTCTCAGGAACTCCTGCGCGCTTCTGGATCTGGTTGAGCGCTGCCTTTCCTGCAGCCTCGTCAGCACCGATACAAGCCTCTCCGTAGAGAAGTAGAGCCTCGGCGTAACGTGCGACGTTGAAGTTCTTCTGGTTGGAGTTCCAACCGAGTCCGGCTACGTAGTCAGAAGGATATTCCTTTCCTCCGGTGAGGATCTTAGGAGGATCTACATAGACCATGTGCTTCCACTCGAAGTATGGACCGTGGCTGAAGATACCGGCGGAACCGATACCGCGTGCAGGGTCGGCCTTCTTCTGCTCGAGTGTTCCGTCGTTCACGCTGGAACCGGCCCAGTCAAGCTCATAAAGGAACTCGTCCTCAGTGATGAAGCATGCCTTGCGGCGAGGTGAGTCACCGTCGTGTGCAAGGAACTTGGCGGCGAAGTCATTCTGGATGGCACCACCGTTCCAGCCGTCACCACCACCTACGATAGGCTGTGAGAGCATATTGCCGACTCTCCAAAGGAACACGTTAGCAACCATCCAACGACCGCGCTGGATAGGAGCGCCTGAACCCCAAGCGTTGTTGGTGTAGGCAGGGTCCTCGATGAAGTTAGGCTCGAAGATCTTCTCGGCGTTGCCGTCACCGGCTACGTGGAAGTTTGTCCAGTACTCTGAGCCGTCGATGAGGGCGTACTTGCCTGAATTGATGAGGTCTCCGAGATACTTGCGTGCAGTTGCAGGGTCGTTGTTGAACATAGCGGCCTTACCTGCGATGAACTGTGCGAATCCCTTGGTCATGATGGCAGTGGCATCCTTGTCGGCGGTGCTTGAGCGCTCAGGGAGCGATCCTGAAGAGATGGCCTTCTCGCACTCAGCGATGACCCAGTCAAGGACCTGCTTCTGGCTTTCAGCATTTGCAGGGAGCTCGTCGGCGTCGTAGAGACGGTCCATGATAGGAGGGCAGTTCCACATGAGGGCGGTCATCATATGGAGGTATGCGCGCATGACGCGTGCCTCAGCGACGCACTGCTTTGTGAATGCGCTTTCAAACTTCGGAGCGTCTCCGTTCCTGTTCTCACTGGTGAAGTTTGAGATGATGAGGTTGGCGTGGTAGATAGAGTAGTAGTATCTCTGATAAGCCGAAGCGAGTGTACCGCTGGCGTCATCATAACGGAATTCGTCGAAAATACGGAAAGCGTCGTGGTCGTCGAGGTTGCCACCGGCAGAAAGGATATCATCAGAAGAGTAGTTGAGGATAACCTGCTCGGGGTTGTCGATACCTTCGGTACCTGCTACATTCTGGATGTAGTTGGCGTACATGTTAGCACGTGCGGCCTCTGCGTCAGCGTCAGATGCGTAGAAACTGTCGTAGTCCACGACACCCTTCTGCGGGATCTCAAGCATCTTCTCGCAGGAAACAGACACGAGAGCGAGTCCTAAGAGGATAGGTATAAATATTTTTTTCATCTTTTATGCGTTTTTAGAATGTTACATTAACACCGAAGATCAGCTTCTGCATCGTAGGATATGAACCCCAGTCGAGTCCGGCACCGGATGTGTTGTTTGTAGATGCGGTCTCAGGGTCAAGTCCTGGATACTTTGTGAAGGTGAAGTAGTCGTCAAGAGATACATAGAAACGCAGATTGCTGATGGCAGCCTTCTTTGTGATCTGTGAAGGAAGAGTGTAACCAAGCTGGAGCTGCTTGATTCTGAAGAAATCACCCTTGAAGAGGTTTGCAGTTGATGAGTAGTACTGGTAGTTACCGACAGTCTTTGAAGGGTCAGGAGCGTTTCCGGCCTTGTACTCGTCAAGATACCACTTGAGGTTGTTCTTGAATCCGGTACGTGCCATGACAGGCATGATGGAGTTTCCAGCTGCGCCTGCACCGTAGATGGCGAGGTCGAAGCCCTTCCATGCGAGGTTGATGTTGATACCGTAGTTTACAGGAGGTACGCCTCTGCCGATATAGGTGAGGTCCTCTGAACCTACGTTGTCAACGACCTCTCCTGCAGCGTTGTAGTACTGAGGCTGTCCCTCAGGACCGATACCTGCGTACTTGTATCCGCGGATGTACCATACAGGGTATCCAGGCTCGAAGGCGGTCTGCACCTGGTAGTTGGTAGAGCTTGCGTCAGAAGCTGTGACACGTGGGGTTCCCTCAGGAAGAGTGAGTACCTTGTTGTTGTTGTAAGCGAGGTTCGCGTTGATGGAGTAGCTGAAGTCACCGGCATTGTCTCTCCATCCGAGTTCGAGCTCGAAACCGTTGTTGAGTACTCGACCTGCGTTGATGGTGGTGCTTGATACACCGAGCTCAGGTGGAACTGTAACACTGATGAGCTGGTCTTTGGTCTGCTTGTTATAGTAGTCGAGACCGAGGGTGAGACGGTTGTTGAGGAAACGTGCGTCGAGACCGAGGTCATACTGCTCTGAAGTCTCCCAAGTGAGGTTCGGGTTAGGAAGTCCGTTAGGAGAAGAAGCAGGGGTTGATCCGATATGGTCCACACCGTACTGGTATCAGTTGTTACCGAGGGCGATGGTGGCTGCGTATGGATAATTGTTGAGGACGGAGATGTTACCGTTGCGTCCCCATGAAGCACGGAGCTTGAGGAATGAGACTGCGTTGTTGTCGATGTTGTCTCTGAACCATGACTCGTTGCTGATTGTCCAACCTGCGGAAACTGAAGGGAAGTAACCCCAGCGGTTGTTAGCAGGGAGCTTTGAAGAGTCGTAAGCGTCAGCACGGAAGTTGAACTGCACGCTGTAACGGTTGTCATAGCTGTAGATCAAACGTCCGAAGTAAGCGAGGGAAGCAGATCTGCTAGGAGCGTTTCCGAAAGACTTGGAAGCGTCACCCTTCACATAGTTGATGTAACGGAAGTTCGGCTCGTATGATGAGAGGATGTCTGCGCCGCTTGAGCTTGCGTTTGTACCGTCGCTGTTGTTCTCAAGATATGACATACCGGCCATTGCAGTGATGTCATGCTTGCCTGCGATATTGATGTTGTAGTTTGCGAAGTTCTCCCACTGATAGAAGTAGCTGTAGCTTGTGCTTGCGGAGATGGAGTAGTTGTCCTGGCTTCCACGTCCTCCGATGTAGTAAGGAGCGGTGTAGCTGTGGCTTGCTCCGGTAGCGATACGGTAACCCAGACGTGATGTGAAGGTGAGTCCCTTGATAGGAGTCAGGTTGGCGTACATTGTACCGTTGATGTTGAAGCCTTCGTTTGATCCGTCAGTCATGTCCTTCTTTGCGAGAGGGCTGCCTTCGGTGTCGGCGTACTTGGTGTTTGCGTACCAGCCGTTCTCGTTGCCGAGAATACGGTATGGATGAGCAGCTGTGCCAGCCTGAAGCTGATCGTAGATGTTCTTAACTTCAGTTGAGAACTGGCTAGGATCTGTCCAGTATGTAGGAGTGATAGGGTCCATCATCCACATTGACTCGAATGATGAAGAGTAACCTCTCTGTGACACGCTGTTGGTTGACCACTTCTCGATGGAGTTGTTGGTACCGACCTGCAACCATTTGAAGAGCTGGTAGTCAGCGTTGACCTGTGAAGTGAGACGCTTGTAGATATCCTTGTCACCCTCGACGACACCATTGTCGTAAACGTAGTTGAGAGATGTGAAGAAATGTCCCTTGCTGTTACCACCCTGGAAGGTGAATGAATGCTGCTGGCTCCATGTAGGCTCGATGTATGCGTCGATCCAGTCAGTGTCGATGACACCGCCTTCGTACATAGGATGTGAGAAGTCCTTAGCCTTGAGTTCGCCTTCTACATCATATCCTTCGAGTTTCATCCACTCGAGGAAGTCAGCACGGCGCATCAAAGGTCTTTTGGTGAAGTTCTGGAGTATGGCCTTTCCGCTATAAGAAACGGAAGCGGTTCCGGTCTCACCCTTCTTTGTGGTGATGAGGACGACACCGTTACCAGCCTCAGCACCGTAGATAGCTGCGGAAGCGGCGTCCTTGAGGACCTCCATTGACTCGATCATTGAAGGGTCGAGGTACTGGATGCTGCTCACGTGAAGTCCGTCGACGATGAGGAGCGGGCTGATGTTGCCGGAGTTGGAAGAAATACCACGGACACGGATGTTTGCACCTGCGCCAGGAGCACCATCGTTGATCACGTATACACCAGCGACCTTGCCCTGGAGGGCAGCTGCTGCATCAGTTGTGGACTGCTTCTTGAGGTCGTCTGCACGAACTGAACCTACAGCACCGGTAAGGTCGCTCTTCTTCTGGACACCGTAACCGATGACGACGGTCTCCTCGAGGAACTCTGTATCCTCTGCAAGAACGAAGTTGAATGTGGTCTGGTTGCCGACAGCAACTGTCTGTGTGGCGTAACCGATGCATGATACAGAAATTGTTGAGTTGGCAGGAACATTGAGTGTGAATGATCCATCGAGATTAGTGATAGTACCGATGCTCGAATTGCCTACTACCATTACGGATGCTCCGATAACACCCTCTCCGGCAGTATCAACAACCTTTCCGCTGATTGCTTTAGTCTGAGCGTATGAAACACCAGACAGGCATGTGAGAATGACCAGAGCGGCCATTGACACTTTTACGAAAAATTGTTTCATCATAAAAAGATTGGTTAATAAATATTGATAGTAAATGATGGTTGTCTGTTAAATGTGCCCTTCACTGCTTCTTTTTCCGATGTCTTGTCTCTGCTGTCTGTTGAGAGCCTAACCCCGGATGATAGTAACTGCAAATGTAAATAAAAGTATTGAAAACTTGCGAAAATGTTATATTATTTCGTCAAAAATTTCAAATTTCTGTTGTTTTTGTGTCTTTTGTGGTTTTCGTACTCCTTCTTCCTTTCGTTCCAACCCTCAGCCACCGGTCGAAGGTTGAAGCGTTTTCCGCTGATTTCTGGCCTATCCTTCTACTCTTTTCGAAGGCTGGATACAGTCGTCGGGCGTTTTTTCCGTATGGTTGAGGACGGCTGTCATGGGGTGTATGCCCGAGAAAGCCTCCAATTGAGAATGTCCTGTGACAGCGGCTTTCACTTTTGGCTGAAGGTTTTGCATATCGGGGTCGACCTTCAAAGATGTTGAGCGACGGGAGGTGGTGCCCTGAATGGGAGGAAATAGAAGAAGGCGGCCAATAGTCGCCCTCTTCTCCAGACTCCGGTGGGCGAGGTCGGAATCGGAGGCAGGGACCTCGCCCGCCGGGGCCTGTTCCGTTGCCCGTCACGGGACCATCTGAAGGGCCATGAAGAGACTGATCACGCGGATAGCCCGATACATTCAGCTTTTCACGTAACTAGTTGATTATCAGAAGAAACCCTATATTAACTCCCCCTAAAAACTAAGGGGAGTAAGTATATTTAAAATGCTGGCTATCAGCATTTTAGTTGTGCGTAGGGGGCATGGACGTGAGCATAGACGTGAGCATAGACGTGGACATAGACGTGGGCATGGACGTGGGCATGGACGTGAGTGTGGGCGATTGTGAGATAGGCTGTGAGACTCGTTAACCCCCGGCCAGCGGTGAAAACAATGCGCTGGAGGAGCTTCGTATGTAAAAAAAGAGGTCGACCATTATTGGCCGACCTCCGAAAGGTTATTTATATAGGTTCAGGTTTTATCTAGAAGATTTCCTCTGCGGGTTCCTTGTAGTCGTCGATGGTAGGAGCCGGAGCTTCTGATCTGGGACTGAAGTTCTTGCGAGGTCCGTTGCCGCCGTTCCTGCGCTCGCCACCGTTGCCGTGCTGAGGACGGTCTCCGCCTCTGCGCTCACCGCGGTCTCCGCGATGGTCATTGCCGCCCCTGCGGTCACCGCCACGGTCATTGCCGCCCCTGCGGTCACCACCCTGGCGAGGCTTAGGCTCGACATAGCCTTCCGGCTTCTCTGTGAGAGCTCTCAAGGAAAGACGCATCTTTCCGGTTTTGGCGTCGATCTCAAGAAGCTTGACATCG
>JAZRWN010000093.1:0-7305 GCA_045599725.1 Candidatus Cryptobacteroides sp.
TCAGGTACGTGGCAGCGGCATCCACACGGGAAGACTTGTAAACGGGAACATGCTCCCGCAGGATGTGGATTCCGAAGGCTGGTTCAGCACCGGCGACATCGCCAGGAAAGACAGGAGAGGCCGTTATCATATAGAAGGCCGTGTCAAGGATGTGATCATCAATGAATCCGGGGAGAATGTGTATCCGGATGAACTGGAGGACAGTTTCGCAGGTATCAGCGGTGTTGAACAGTATGCCATAATCGGCCTGCCGAAAAAAGAAAAGAGCGTTTATGAGGACATAACCCTGGTGTTGAAGACTGCTTCTGGAATGCTCTCTCCTGACAGTACTGCAGCCTTGGTCGCGGACCTTCAGGCCAGAAATGCATCCCTGCCTGTCTACAAGCGTCTGAACAGAGTTCTGGTGACTTCAGACAAGCTTCCTGCGACCACAACGATGAAAGTGAAACGCCTGACGCTCAAGGATTTGATTTCAAGAGGAGTCATCTCTGCGAAAGAACTGGACATCAAGACGGCAGATCTGAAGGCAAGAGTGCGCCATGCAAAAGCATCGAAAGCCGCGGATAGCCAGACGGATGAAGTCCTGGTCAAATTCAGGAAGATCTATTCCGAAGTCCTGCAGATTCCTGAGAAAGAGATTGACAACAATGCGAACTTCATCGAGGAGCTTGGTGGAGACAGCCTTCAGATGATGGAAATCACTTCAAAGGCGGAGGAAACATTCGGAGTCTTCATCCCGACCGAATCTTATGCAAGATGCGTCACAGTGGCAGGTGCTGCACAGTATATCAAGGAACTTCTCGGAGGAGCGTCGGCAGAATCCGGCAAACTCACCGAGCACAAGGCGATCACAACATTCGAGGATACTCCCGAGTACCATGATTTCCAGAAGCGTATGGAGTCTCTCAACTGTGACGGAGAGGAGAACAATCCTTATTTCGTCAGCCATGATTCACCATCATTGGACACCAGCATCATAGGTGGCAGGACTGTCGTAGATTTCGGCAATTACAATTATGTCGGGATGAGCGGCCGCAAGGAAGTGTCGGCGGCAGCGATCGCAGCCATCAACAAATACGGAACCAGCGCAGGAGGAAGCCGTCTTCTCGCGGGAGAGAAGCCGGACCACAAAGAACTGGAGAAGAGCATTGCGGAGTGGAAGAATGCCGAGAGCGCTCTTGTCTGTGTCGGAGGCCACTCCACAAATGTGACGGTTGTCGGCAATTTCTGCGGCAAGAATGACCTGATCGTATATGATGCACTTGCTCACAACTCCATCGAACAGGGGTGCAGGCTGTCACCGGCTAAGTCCAAGTCGTTCCCGCACAATGACATCGCCGCCCTTGAGCGTATCCTCAAGGCTCAGCGCAAGTATTTCGAGAAGGTACTCATCATCATAGAAGGAGTTTACAGCATGGACGGTGATATCGCAGATGTACCAGCATTCGTCGAGATAAAGAAGAAATACGGTTGCTTCCTGATGGTGGACGAGGCTCACAGTTCCTGCGTGCTCGGAGCCACAGGCGGCGGAGTGGATGAATACTTCCATCTGGACAAAGATGATATTGACATCAAATACGGAACACTCTCCAAGGGCCTTGGCACTTGCGGCGGCTATATCGCCGGCAAGAAGTCACTTGTGGAATATCTCCGCTACAACCTTCCTGGATTTGTATTCAGCGTAGGAGTCTCTCCTGCACTTGCAGCCGGTGCGACAGAGGCTATCAGGCTGCTCCGCAATGATCCGTCGATAATGGAGAAACTTCACGGCAATATTGAATTTTTCGCGGAAGAAGCCCGAAAGCGTCATCTGGACATCTGCCTCGGCGGCAAGTCTGCTATCCTGCCTGTTCTCATCGGCAAGGACGAGGATGCCTTTGTCCTCAGCAGCGAGCTCCTGAAACGCGGAGTCTCCGTCCCGCCGGCAGTCTATCCTGCTGTCCCGAAGAACAAGGCGCGCCTGCGTTTCGACGTGATAAGCGAGCACAAGCCGGAACAGATAGTTTTTGCTCTAGACACGCTTCTTGAAGCTGCCAGGGATCTGGGCATCGAACTTCCGGCAGCATAACCGGACAATGTCAGGGTTTTATACAAACCTTATATGACAAGTGTCATCATATCAACGGATTAAAATGCTCCGATGCTCAAAAAGTGCAAAAATTTGCCGTTGCAGATTGCTCGGATAGTATTAAAAGTCGCTTGAAAAGTATTAACAGCGATGTCTCTGTGCGGATAACTTTGCACAAGAAACATTACAGCGATTGATATGTGCTGATTTTGGCACACTTCATATATTGGGCATAGTATTGAATTCCCCGCCGGCTGTAGTGATACATCCGGCGGGGATTGTTTTTAAACCACGTATCAAATTAATTTCAATTCATATTAAACTATTAACAGCACTATTGTTATGTTACGAAGATTTTTGAAAACTGTTCTGGCAGGCACCGTGATCGGGGCTGCAGTCCTGACCTCTTCATGTACAAAGGAACCGGTATCCATCTCTGTCAGTCCATCCTCTGTCGAACTGACTGAAGGAGAAAGCAGCCGGCTGAGCGCAAGCGTCGCCCCGGCCGATGCCAAATACGGTTCCATCAGCTGGTCATCATCAAATGATGCCGTGGCTGTGGTCAGCAGCGATGGAACAGTCCATGCCATGTCGGCAGGCACCGCCACCATCACCGCCAGCACCGAAGGCATTCAGGGGACAGCGACAGTGAAAGTCAAGTCGAAGGTGCTGCCTGTAGAATCTGTTACCATAGACAAGACAAGCATCGAACTCACCGAGGGAGACAGCGAGACACTCACCGCCACGGTGAAGCCTGACAACGCCACGGACAAGAGCGTCAGCTGGAAGACCGGTGACAGTTCGGTGGCGACGGTTGATGCCAACGGAACGGTCACGGCTGTCAAGTCAGGCGAGACCACCATCACCGTCACCACAAATGACGGAGGCAAGACCGCGACTTGCAAGGTGGCGGTGATAGCAAGGATATATCCGGTGGAGTCAGTTTTACTTGACAAGGCAGAGGTCACCATTACCGAAGGTGAAACGGCAGAACTCATCGCCACGGTGAAGCCTGACAACGCCACGGACAAGAGCGTCAGCTGGAAGTCCGGCGACACATCGGTGGCGACAGTGGACGAGAACGGAACGATCACTGCCGTGATACCGGGCGAGACCACCATCACGGTCACCACCACGGACGGAGGCAAGACCGCCGAGTGCAAGGTCACTGTGTCTGAAAGAATCTACCCTGTGGATTCTGTGTCACTTGACAAGACCAGCCTGTCACTTGTGGTGGGCAGCAGCGAGACCCTGACCGCCACGATCAAGCCTGACAACGCCACGGACAAGAGCGTCAGCTGGAAGTCCGGCGACACATCGGTGGCGACAGTGGACGAAGAGGGCAAGGTCACTGCCTTGAAGCCTGGAACCGCCACCATCACGGTCACGACCACTGATGGAGGCAAGACCGCCGAGTGCAAGGTGACAGTGTCTGAAAAAGTATATCCTGTGCAGTCAGTTTCCCTGAACAAGACGAGCATGACGATCGAGGAGGGAGCCACTCAGACGCTCAGCGCCACCATCAAGCCGTCCAACGCCTCAGACAAGAGCGTCAGCTGGAAGTCCAGCGACAGCTCCGTGGCGACTGTGGACGCCAGCGGCAAGGTCACAGGTGTGAAACCTGGAACCGCCACCATCACGGTCACGACCAATGACGGAAGGAAGACCGCCACCTGCAAGGTGACAGTCACAGCCAAACCAGTCCCGGTCATAGGGGTGAGCTATGTGGACAAAGGACCTGTCAGCATCACTATCGGGGATAAGTATACGCTGGAAGTCAAATTCAATCCGGAAAATACCACTCAGAGGAAGCTGGTCTGGAAATCCAGCAATACTTCCATCGCCACTGTGGACCAGAACGGTACGGTAACGGGCGTCGCTGCAGGACTGGCATACATAAATGTCACGACAGAATCTGGATCCTATGCTTCCATAGCTGTGGACGTAGTGGCCCCGACCGCCTCAAACATCTCCCTCAACTATTCATCCAAGGATATCATTGAAGACGGAAGCTATGGCAATGAATATAATTACGTACTTGTCGCGACCGTCACGCCGGCCTCTGCCGCTCCATATGTCAATGTAAACGCCGCCAAGGGCATCACGATATTGAAGACTCAATATCTGTCCGGAGGCAAGGTTAATATCACATACTATGGCGCTTCCAAACTGTCTGCAGCCGATCTCGCCACAAGCATAACAGTGAGCAGCGGATCCATCACCAAGACCTGTTCCATCACGGTAAAGGAGAACCCTCACCAGTGCATCATCATAGGGTATGACAAGTCTGCCGGATGGGACGATAGTAAATTCACCACAAATCTCAGGAAAGGTGTGGGCGATAACATGGGAATTCCAAGCTATGAAGTTGACTATCCTACCCTCGGTAAGAGGAAGATCCATATCAACACTCCTATCAAGTCGATACCTGAAAATGTCGCTTCCGGAGAAAAGAATATTGTCGCGGTATATTTGCCTGAAACAGTGAAGAAAATCGGCAAGAGAGCATTCTATCTGTGTGACAATCTGTATGAAGTCGAATTCAACAATGGACTTGAGGAGATAGGAGATGAGGCATTCGCCATCTCGAAGGGCAGCAACGCCATGGGTAAATTCTCACTTCCAAATACTCTCAAGACTATCGGCAACGCCGCATTCGCAAACTGTAAAATGGGGTCGGTGACCATACCTGCCAGTGTCCAGAAAATAGGCGGACGGGCATTCTATAACACCTCCGGGGGAGGAGTGGTAAAAGTTACGATACTGTGCAAGAATCCTCCGGTATCTTCATTCTACAGCACTGCTGACCAGAGTACAGGAAAGTACTATCAGTTCGGTGGAAACAGTAGACTCCGGATATATGTCTCATCTTCATCACTTTCAATATATTCGACCAACATATATTTCAGTGAATATGCCCGTGAACATCTCGCTGTATTCGAAGACTAGCGGGAATGTGTTTGACAACCCTCTGAAAATATGACATTTAATAAAGAATCGTAAAATCAAGATGAAAAGATTACTGACAAATATACTGCTTGCAGCAGCCATGCTCATGGCCGGAGTCCCTGCAAACGCACAGATCAATGACCTTCTGAACAAGGCCAAGAAAATCAACAGCACCGTGACCGAAGCCAGGAACAAGGTTGACGGCGCCAAGAAGAAGGTTGAAAGCATCGAGAGTTCAGGCGGGGCCTCAGTGCTTGGTGTCAACCTCAAGACCGTGGGAGTTTTCAAGAGCACATCGGGGGACTACATCTATGTAAGTGTCGGGACCGGTTCTGCCCGTGCTGACGGAAAGACTCCCGAGACCGCAGTGAAAGACCTCCAGAAGGCCATCGACCTTGCAAAGGATGGAGATGTGATTCTCGTTGCCGAAGGCAACTATCTGGGCAACCTTGACCGTGGCTATATCGAGAACGGTGCATTCGGATCCGGCTCGGACAATGGCAAGTTCATCTCAATCGTAGGTGGTTTCTCCACCGATTTCAGCGAGTGCAATCCGATTGCCCATATCACAAAGATCCAGCCTTCTGCGGAGACCAGCGCTATCAAGTACTGCCTTATGAACTTCACCGCCCGTCATCCGAACGGCTACAGCGGACCAAAGTTCAACATGGTCATCTCGGGTCTCACGTTCGATATGGGCGAGCTCAACCTCTATGCGAAGGCAAACGTCGATGACGACCGCACCGGCACCCCTAATGAAGGTGTCCTCTCCGGCCGTTTCATCGAGCCGGACTCCGCCCCGACATTCCCTACCATTGGTGGCTATGCAAATGATAATTACGAGCTCCATATCAACGTCGAGGACAACCTCACCATCACCAACTGCACATTCATCAACGGCAGCATGTTTGGTCTTCAGGGGCAGATGGGTGCCGGCAAGGTCGAGGTCTGCAACAATGTGTTCGTCGCATGCCGCTACGGAGCCTGCCAGATTGAAGGCTCAGTGAATGACAACAATATTGACAAGTGCTCACTCGAGTTCCACCACAACACCGTTCTCTTCCCTTGGACCCGTACCAAGGGCCTGGGGGACATGGGGCAGTGCTTCCGTTTCCGCAACCGCATCCGCACCATCGATGTACATGACAATATCTTCGGATGCGCGGTGCGCAGTGCTGTGGACCGTATCACATACGAGACCACCAAGGCACTTGAGGATGCCAAGGTAAGCAACCTCTATGACAATATCTTTTTCGCCAACCACTGGGACCTCGAGGTCGCGAACGGAGCGAGCAAGGGCATAGGCGTGATGGCGAACCGTTTCGACGAGGTCGAGGAGATCGGCCCGAAGTACGAGGGCAACAGGGAAATGCCTGAGAACCAGGCTTTCATCGATGCCATTGACAAGTCGTACCTAGACGGCTACATGAACATCGATATCGTCAAGTCTAGCAGCTACAATGCCAACTCCGCTGCAAACCAGGTCAACAGAGCATTCGGCCTGAACCAGCAGGGAACCGAAATCGTCCGTCCGAACATGTACTGCAACAAGTACCCATGGGAGAAGGTTTTCGATCTCTACGGTGTTGTGGAAGGCTGCGGAGCACAGCTTCCTCAATAGGCGGGCAGCAATAATGTTCTGATATTCAAAAATATTTGTATATTTGGATGCAAGATGCCTTATGGAAACAGTTGCCCCAATCCTTGATCTGTACAAGATAAGTTCCTTCTCCCATATCGGGGGGGGGGTACTATAATGCTGTAAATCAATTTCTTATATATACCAGCGGGGATTTCCCCGCCTTTTGGCCGTTGCTGGACGCAGCGGCTTTTCCGTTGTCATCTTAAAACCCAATCAAAATGAAATCTGAAATTATGAAAACATTCAAGACCGAGGGCGAGTACAGAAGCCCAATGACAAAAGTTATCGAAGTTGAATTTCAACGTGCAATCCTTGATACTTCTGACCCCGTGCCAGGTGGAACTGAAGAAGGTGGTGAAGGTGGTGGTGGCAGTTATTAATATGGGCTTTAATCCTGTTTGTTATGAAAAAGTCTTTATTTTTTACTGCTTTTGTTCTTGCTTCTCTCAGCATTGCATCATGTGTCAATGAATTAGAAGAGGTGGAGGTAGAGGTAGAGCAGGCTCCAGATGAGATACAAGGTGTATATATGACCTTCGACGCAAGTCCGGCGGAGGACGTTATTACGAAAACAAATCTTGTGAACGAGGATGGGGTTTACAAATTCCCGTGGACTGTGGGTGACGCCATCAGTCTGTTCTACGGA
>JAZRWN010000094.1:0-11928 GCA_045599725.1 Candidatus Cryptobacteroides sp.
GTCCACAAGGCCCTGGACGAACTCCACAAGGCCAGTCTTGTCGCTTACACTAACTAACGCTCTCATTTATTTGCTTATTAATTTTTTGATAGTATTTACATATAATTCATGCTCGATCTCATGGCCGATCCTGTGGCACTCTTCGATGTCATCTCCCTCATAATCATATGCTTTCTGAGCGATGATCTTCCCACCGTCGAGAACGGCGTTCACATAATGGATGGTCACGCCATACACCTTGACACCGTATGCCATGGCATCCTCAACAGCGTGTGCTCCACGGAATGACGGGAGCAGTGAAGGATGGATATTGATGATCTTGCCGTCGTATGCGTTCAGGAGCACGTCCGAAACGATACGCATGTAGCCGGCGAGGCAAACAAGTTCCACGCCCTTCGCATCGAGGATCTTCACTATCTCCTTCTCATACTCTGCCTTGCATGGATACGACTTCGGAGAGAACACGAATGTCTCGACACCGAAGCGCTCGGCTTTCTGGATGACGGATGCCTTCGGGTTGTCGCAGACAAGTATTGCGACCTCAGCATCGATGACGCCATCGGCACAAGCCTGTGCTATCGCCTCGAAATTGGAGCCTGTTCCGCTCGCGAAAACTGCCAGCTTCGTCATTGCATGATGATATTTACGCCAGGGACATCGTTCACGCGGCCTATCACTGAAGCCTTCTCGCCGTGAGCTTCGAGGATGGAGATTGCCTTCGCCGCCTCGGATTCATCAACGACGGCGATCATGCCGATACCCATGTTGAAGATGTTGAACATCTCGCGGTGCGGGACTCCGCCCCACTTCTCGAGCATCTTGAAGACAGGGAGGATCTCCCAGCTGCCTTCGTATATCTCAAGCCCCTGTCCCTTGTGAAGGACGCGAGGTATGTTCTCGTCGAAGCCGCCGCCGGTGATATGGCAGATTCCGTGAACGTCACAGTTGCGGATGACATTGAGCATCTGCTTGACATATATCTTGGTAGGAGTGAGGAGGACATCTCCGAGAAGTCTTCCGTCGAACTCGTCGATGGCGTCGAAATAGCTGAGACGTGCGTCGCTGACGATTTTCCTCACAAGGCTGAAACCATTTGAATGGACACCGGTCGAAGCCACTCCCACGAGCACATCACCGACCTTGACCTTCGAACCGTCGATCAGCTTCGACTTCTCCACCACACCTGTGGTATATCCCGCGATGTCATATTCACCGTCAGAATACATGCCAGGCATTTCGGCGGTCTCACCACCGACAAGTGCGCAGCCTGCCTGACGGCAGCCTTCAGCGACTCCGGCGACGATAGCCTCGACCTTCTCGGGGATGTTGTGCCCCAAGGCGACATAATCGAGGAAAATAAGAGGTTCAGCACCCTGAGCGAGGACATCATTCACACACATGGCCACTGCATCGATACCGATGGTGTCATGCTTGTCCATAGCAAAAGCGATCTTGAGTTTGGTTCCGACGCCGTCAGTTCCGCTCACAAGCACAGGTTCCTTGATACCGAGCGAGGAAAGGTCGAACATTCCTCCGAACGAGCCGATGTTGCCCATCGACCCATCGCGCTTCGTGGATGCCACGTGCTGTTTGATTCTGCGTACTACCTCGTATCCGGCTTCGAGGTTAACTCCTGCTTTTTCGTAAGTTTTAGCCATATCTTAATCGTTGTTTATTATATCATCATCATAGAGAAGAGTAGGATACTCTCCCGTGAAGCATGCCTGGCATGGGTCGGCACAGCCGAAGCAGGACTCTCTCGTGGATTCAGGGCTGAGATATCCGAGCGAGTCGGCACCGATGGCGGCACATGCCTCCTCCAAGGTTCTGTGCGAGCAGAGCAGTTCTTCCGGGGTGGAAGTGTCCACTCCGTAATGGCAGGTGTACTTCATCATAGGGCTGGCGATACGCACATGCACCTCAGTCGCACCGGCTTCGCGGAGAAGCCTGACGATCTTGAGGGAAGTCGTACCCCTGACTATGGAGTCATCGACAAGGACGATTCTCTTGCCCTTGACGATGCTGTGTACAGGAGAAAGTTTCATCTTGACGCCAAGTTCACGCATTTCCTGAACAGGCTGGATGAAGGTACGGCCCATGTATTTATGCTTGACAAGACCCATCTCATACGGGATTCCGCTCTCCTCGCTGTATCCCATGGCAGCGCTCAGGCTGGACTCTGGAACACCTACCACGATGTCAGCATCCGCAGGGCATTCGCGGAAAAGACGGCGTCCGGCCTCCTTGCGGTAAGCATGGACGTTGCAGCCGTCGATGTCACTGTCCGGACGGGCAAGGTAGATATACTCCATCGCGCACATCCTGTGTCTGTTGAAATGCGAATACAGGCTGCTGCGCAATCCCTTGGCATCCAAGGAGATGATCTCTCCAGGATTCACGTCGCGGAGGAAAGTGGCGCCCATGATCTCGAAGGCGCAGGACTCGCTGCTGACCACATAGCCGTCACCGAGTTTGCCGATGGCCAGAGGCTTGATGCCGTACTTGTCACGGCAGGCATAGATCCTGTTCTTTGTCATGATGACGAACGAGAAACCGCCTTCCATCATGTTGAGGGCCTTGATGATGTTCACGATTCGGTCCTCGGTGGAGTTCTTCTTGATCAGATGGGCGAGAAGTTCGGCATCGGTGTCGGTCTGGAATATGGTTCCATGCCTCTCGAGATATGAAGAAATCTGCTTCGAGTTCACAAGATTGCCGTCGGCGGCGATGGCGAAGTCACCGGACTTGTGATGGAAGAAAAGAGGCTGGACATTGTCAAGTCCTCCCTTTGCAGCATTGGCATAACGGACGCTTGCGATGCCTATGGAGCCGGTGAGCTTGGAGATCACGGAATCATTGAAGACTTCGTTCACAAGACCGAGGCCACGGTATCTGCTGCAGGTTCCGTCCTCCTTGAAAGTGACCATGCCGGCACCTTCCTGTCCGCGGTGCTGCAGGTTGTGCAGTCCGTAATAAAGATATGTCGAGGCGTTGTTAACGCCATAAACAGCAAGAACTCCCATATGCTATGATTCCATTACATTTTCAAGTCTTTCAAGCACTTTCCTGTATGACGCGACCACATCGCTGAGGTCGAGACGGAAACGGTCCTTGTCAAGCCGCTCGCCGGTAGCTTCATCCCACAGACGGCAGGTGTCAGGACTGATCTCGTCGGAGATGATGATTTCCCCGTTGTCGGAGGCGCGACCGAACTCTATCTTCACGTCAACCAGCTCAATGCCGGCCTTGTGGAGAAGGGCGGAAAGAATCTCGTTGGCCTTCCTTGCCGTGGCTATCATCCTGTCAAGTTCTTCATAGGTCACCAGACCCAGGGCGACGACATGATGCTCGTTGATGAGCGGGTCGTCCAGGTCATCGTTGTTGTAGCGCAGATCGACGATGGTGTTCGGCTGCTTGTAACCGTCCTCGATGCCGATCCTCACCGCCAGTGAGCCGCAGACCCTGTTTCTTACAATGACCTCGAGGGGGATGATCTCTATCTTGCGGCAGAGCTGTTCGCGGTCATTGACAGTCTCGATGAAATGGGTCTCGACTCCATTGTCATTCAGATGTCCGAGGAGCAGGGATGAAATTTTGTTGTTAAGGATACCCTTCCCGATGAAACGTGCCCTCTTGACGCTGTTGTACGCCAATGTCACATCCTTGAAATGGAAGATAACCTTGTCTGAGTCGTCGGTCGCGAAAACCTGTTTCTCGTTACCGTCGAAAATCAGTTCTTTCTTTGTCATCAGTTCGTTTTGTTGAAATATTTGACTGCGTTCTCGAACAGAGGCTGGTATCGGTTACCGCTGATGTTCTTGAACAAGTTGTTCTCGTATCTTTCCGTATGTCCCATCTTGCCGATGATGTGACCGTCAGGGCTAAGTATGCCTTCGATGCCGTAGTAAGAGCCGTTAGGGTTGTCGATATACCTGAACGCCACCTGGCCGTTGGCAAAAAGTTCCTTTGCAAGTTCTTCATTGACAACGAACTTGCCCTCGCCATGACTGAATGCGATGGAATAGCGTTCGCCCTTTTCGATGCCCGCAAGCCATGGGGAATTCACGGAAGCGACCTCCGTGGTGGCCATGAGGGAGATATGACGGTTGATGTCATTCCTGAACAGTGTCGGGGAATCCGGAGTGATGAGACCAAGTTTGCCGTATGGCAGAAGACCGCTCTTGACAAGAGCCTGGAAACCGTTGCAGATTCCTATGATGAGTCCTCCCCTCGCCTGAAGTCCGGCAATGGCGGCACCCACCTTGGCGTTGTTGATGACATCGGCGATGAACTTGCCGCTTCCGTCCGGCTCGTCACCGGAAGAGAATCCGCCGCAGAACGCGAGGATATGGCTCTCGGAGATTCTTGCTGACAGTTCGTCGATGCTCTCGAGGACATCTTCAGGAGTAAGGTTCCTGAAAATGAACGGACGCACCTCGGCACCGGCTTTTCTGAAAGCCTTGGCTGTGTCATAGTCACAGTTGGAGCCAGGGAAGACAGGCAGACATACGACTGGTGTCCTGACAGGTTCTCCAGGATAAACAAGGTTTGACTTGTCGAATTCACGTGCCGCCACATCAGGGACAGGCTCGTCGAATGCAGGCTTCACCTTCGGCGGATAGAGCTTCGCGTATTTATTCACATAAGCGGCCTCAAGAGTCTCAAGATCAACTGTTTCACCATTGATACAGATTCCTGAAGAGGCTACTTCTCCGAGAAGGATGGCGGAAGGCATGTCAAGTTCGCCCGTAGTCTCGACCACCACTGAGCCGTAGTTCAGACGGAAGAGTTCGTCCTCGTCGATGTTCACCTTTACTCCAAGAGAGTTGCCGAATGACATCTTGACGAGAGCCTCGGCGACACCGCCGTAGCAGACTGACCATGCGGAGACCACCCTGCCCGCGGCTATCTGTCCGCGAAGAGTGCTCCATTCAGCCTTGAGTGCATCAGTATCAGGCATATAGTTCTTGAGAGGGGTATGCTTGACAAGATATATCCTGTTCCCGGCCTTCTTGAACTCAGGGGAGATGACATCGTTCGCATTGACGGTGGTGATACCGAAAGCGACGAGGGTAGGTGGGACATTTAGATGCTCGAATGTTCCGCTCATGGAATCTTTTCCTCCGATGGAAGGAAGACCTAAGGCGACCTGCATCTTAATAGTGCCGAGGAGTGCGCTGAGAGGCTTGCCCCAGCTGTGAGGATCCTTTGTCATCCTCTCGAAATACTCCTGATAAGAGAAACGCATGCCTGACCAGTCGGCGCCGGCACATGCGACCTTGGTGCATGATTCGATGACTGAATAGGCAGCAGCATGGTACGGGCTCCATCTGGCTATGTCAGGATTGTATCCGAAAGCCATGACACTGGCAGTGTCAGTATATCCGTCAGCCGGAAGTTTCTGGACAGAGACCTGAGTCTCGGTAGTCTGGCGCGCACCGCCGTACGGCATGAGTACGGTAGAGCGGCCGATAGTGGAGTCGAACATCTCGACCAGACCCTTCTGGGACGCCACGTTAGGTGAGGCCATGAGAGAAGTGAGTTTTTCCGCCAGGTTCTTTCCTGCAGGCTCGCGCTTGAACGGGTCCTTGTCCTCGACGGCGGATACCGCAGCCTTTGCGTAATGCTTGGCACCGGCGCTGTCAATGAATGACCGTGCGATGTCGCAGACCTTCACGCCATGGTTGAACATGCGCATCCTGCCGGTAGAAGTGACATCGGCCACATGAGTGACCTCGACATTGTCAAGTCCGCAGAAGTCAATGAACTCCTGCTTGTGGTCAGCCTCGACCACCACCGCCATTCTCTCCTGAGACTCGCTGATGGCAAGTTCAGTGGAGTTCAAGCCGGAGTACTTGGCCGGAACACGGTCAAGATAGATGTCAAGTCCGTCGGCAAGTTCGCCGATGGCGACACTGACTCCGCCCGCGCCGAAGTCGTTGGACTTCTTGATGAGACGAGTGACCTCCGGACGGCGGAAAAGTCTCTGAAGCTGACGCTCCTCTGGAGCATTTCCTTTCTGGACCTCGCTGCCGCAAGTCTCGAGTGAAGCTTCCGTGTGCTCCTTTGACGAACCGGTTGCGCCACCGATGCCGTCGCGTCCGGTGCGTCCTCCGAGAAGCAGGATGACATCTCCTGCAGCCGGACTCTCGCGGCGGACATTCGCGGCTTTGACCGCGCCTACAACGGCTCCGATCTCGAGTCTCTTTGCGGTGTAGCCTTCATCATATATCTCACGGACATGCGTGGTGGCAAGTCCTATCTGGTTTCCGTAACTTGAATAGCCGCCGGCAGCCTTGCGGCTGATCATGCGCTGAGGAAGTTTGCCGGGAATGGTCTCGGCAACAGTCTTGCAGATGTCACCGGCCCCTGTTACGCGCATGGCCTGATAGACATATGCACGGCCTGAGAGAGGGTCGCGGATAGCGCCGCCAAGACAAGTCGCCGCACCTCCGAAAGGCTCGATCTCCGTCGGATGGTTGTGAGTCTCGTTCTTGAACTGAAGAAGCCATTTCTCCTGAACTCCGTCAACATCGACATTGACGAAAATGCTGCACGCATTGTTCTCCTCGCTCTGCTCCATATCGTCAAGCAGGCCCTTGAACTTGAGATAACGTGCTCCGATAGTGGCAAGTTCCATAAGGCAGAGACTCTTCCCTTCCCTGCCAAGTTCCTTCCTCATATCGTGGAACAGGCCCAGGGATGACTCTATCTCGTCACGCATGAAACTGTCATCAACAGTGATCTCAGTTATCTCTGAGGTGAATGTCGTGTGACGGCAATGGTCGCTCCAGTATGTGTCAAGTATGCGGAGTTCGGTCTCGAACGGGTCGCGGCCTTCCGCTGAAAAATACTTCACGACTTCGTTCAAGTCATCGCAGTTCATGGCGAGGCCGTGTGACCTGCGGAAGTCTTCGTATGCGCTTGCAGGCATATTGATGAAACCGGTGAGATCCTCAAGAGGCTTCACCTCGGCCTTTCCGGCAGGCTGAAGGACTGAAAGGTCCTTCGGACGGCTCTCGACAGGGTTGATGAAATAGTGGCGGATCTTCGCAAGCGTCTCCTCAGGGGTGTCATCGTCAAAGATCAGCAGACGCGAACTTCTGATCTCCACTTCGGCTGAAGGGTCGATAAGATGCACGCAGTCAACTGCAGAGGATGCCCTCTGGTCAAACTGGCCGGGGATATATTCGACTGCGATATATTTCTTTCCTTCCAGCGGGCATTCGTCCGCAACAGTGTCGGTGACTACTTCGCCGAACACACTGTAACGACATTTCTCGATAAGTTCATCGGAAAAGCCGAAAAGGTCATAGACATTCAGAAGCCTTAGGGACTTGAGTCCGAGGGAAAGGTTCTCGTTGAATTCGGAAAGAAGGCTGGAAGCCTCCACGCGGAACTGCTCCCTCTTCTCCACAAAAATACGGTTGTTCTTCATCTTGCGCTTATAAAAAGGTATGCCCACCCTTGTATCCGGGTGGGCATGCTGTTTATCATATTACAGTATTCAATACCTTGTCACTCTGAGCCTTGCGGAATTCCTCCAGTTTTGCTGCGAGCGACGAATCCTGAAGTGCGAGTATCGAGACGGCGTACAGAGCCGCATTCTTGGCTCCATCGATGGCCATCGTGGCGACAGGTATGCCGGAAGGCATCTGCACTATTGACAGCAGCGAATCAAGGCCGTTAAGGGCTTTGGACTTCACAGGGACTCCGATCACAGGGATGGTGGTGAAAGCCGCTATCACACCCGGCAGATGGGCTGCTCCGCCCGCTCCTGCGATGATGATGTCGAAGCCGTTCTTCTTCGCCGCGGAAACATATTCTGCAAGCGGACCGGGATTGCGGTGCGCGCTGAGGACTCTTTTCTCATATGGGATGCCGAACTCCTCGAGCGTAGTGCAAGCAGGGGACATGACATCCCAGTCGCTCGCGCTTCCCATTATTACCGCCACTTTCATTATGCGAAGAACAGTTTGGAAAGAGTCATAGGATCGATGTACTGGCCGTCCTTGTAAACGCGCATGTTGCCGGAAGCGATCTCGTCGATGAGCATCACATTGCCTTCAGCATCATATCCGAACTCGAACTTGATATCATAGAGCACGAGACCCTTCTCCATGAGGTCGTCAGCAACGATCTTGGTGATCTTCTGGGTCATGTCCTTGATGTCATCATACTGCTTCTCGGACATGACTCCGAGAACCACGAGACCGTCCTTGGTCACGAGCGGATCGCCCTTCTCATCGTTCTTGAAAGTAGTCTCGACATATGCAGGAAGATCGGCTCCCTCCTCGATATACTCGCCGTAACGGCGGTAGAATCTGCCGACCGCCTTGTGACCGCAGATGACTTCCAGGCCCTTGCCCAACACCTTTGCAGGAAGCACCTCCATGGTGGTGTCAGCCAGGTTGGCGCTGACGAAGTGAGTCTTTATGCCAGCTGCATTGACTTTTTCGAAGAAATAGATGGACATGCGGAGGTTGACATCACCGACACCATCGATTTTGAGACCTACGGAATTCTCGCCAGGATCGAAAACGCCGTCCTTTCCTGTGCAGTCATCTTTGAACTTGAGAAGATAGTTACCGTTGTCGAGAGCGAAGACATCCTTGGTCTTGCCTGTATAAACATGCTTCATATGATGTGATTTAAGAGATTACTAACAAACGGGAACAAAGTTAGTTCTATTATCTTAGCGACGCAAAATCTTTTTGACATTGTTTTCAACAATGGGATTGTTGATAAATTTTGCAAACTTATTATTATTAAAATTTAAAATCTGCGTATCTTTGCAGAAATAATGTCGAAGATGAAAAAGTTGATCAAGTCCAGGATATCAGGGATAATGAATTCCAATCGTTCCGTTGAAGAACTGTTTTCATCTTTATTGTTTGTATAGGCAGCCTGTTTGGTTGTCTTTTTTTTTGTATGGCAGATTCTGTACTGATCAAGAATGGAATGATTGCGACCCCGTCGGGGCTGCAGACCAGCGACGTTCTCGTCATCGGCGGGCTCATCAAGGAGTTCGGACAAGGTCTGGCTGCTCCGGAAGGGGTGGATACCATCGATGTCAGCGGGTGTCTGGTCACCGCCGGATTCACTGACATCCATGTGCATTTCCGTGAACCGGGATTCACGGCAAAGGAGAACATCCATACCGGATCCCTGGCAGCCGCCCGCGGCGGGTACACGACCGTCTGCGCCATGCCGAACCTCAATCCTGTGCCGGACTCCCCTGAAGCGCTTGCTGTCGAGCAGGAAGCCATTGACCGCGACGCGGTCATCGAGGTACTTCCGTACTGCTCCATAACCAAGGGCCGCAAGGGTCTCGAACTTGTCGATATGGCCGCTCTGAAAGACAAGTGTCCGGCTTTCTCGGACGACGGCAGCGGAGTTCAGGAAAGGGGAATGATGCTCGAAGCGATGGAGACAGCCGCAAGGGAAAACGTGATTATTGCAGCCCACTGCGAGGACAACTCACTGCTTCGCGGCGGATACATCCACGATGGGAAATACTGCGCGGAGCATGGTCACAAGGGCATCTGCTCCGAGAGCGAATGGGGACAGATCAAGCGCGACCTGGAACTATGTGAAAAGACCGGATGCCGCTACCACGTCTGCCATATCTCGACAGCGGAAAGCGTCGCACTGATCCGCGAGGCGAAAGCCCGCGGCGTCAATGTGACCTGCGAGACCGGTCCTCACTACCTCACACTCTGCGACGAGGACCTTCAGGAGAACGGGCGGTTCAAGATGAACCCGCCTCTCAGAGGAGCATCCGACCGTGACGCCCTCATCGAAGGCATCCTTGACGGAACCATCGACGCCATAGCCACAGACCATGCACCACATACTGCGGAGGAGAAGTCACGCGGTCTCGAACACAGCGCCATGGGCATTGTGGGGCTCGAGACATCTTTCCCGGTCCTCTACACTCATCTGGTCCGGACCGGCAGGATGAGCCTGTACAGGCTGCTGGAGCTTATGAGCGCGTCCCCGAGAAGGATTTTCAGGATGCCTGATCTTTTCGTCCCGGGAGCGGCGGCGGACATCACGGTGATAGATTTGAACGACAGATACAATATCGACAGCACCACCTTCCTGTCAATGGGGAAAGCGACGCCGTTCGAGGGCTGGGAGGTCTTCGGGAAGGTCCTCATGACATTTAAGGACGGAGTCCCGGTCCGTTCTGCGGGCAGTGACCAGCAGAACGACCAAGAAAGAGAAAAAAGAATAAAAAGATATACTGAAATATGAAACGACCAGAAAAGAAACTTGTTTTAGAAAACGGTCTGGAGTTTTACGGGACCGGCTTCGGAGCCGACTGCCGCAAAGTCTGCGAGATCGTGTTCAACACCTCCGTGGTGGGATACCAGGAAATAATCTCCGACCCATCATATGCCGAACAGATAGTAGTCATGACATATCCCCTCATCGGCAACTACGGTATCACCGACGAGGACTTCGAGTCCAGGACATCATATATCGGAGGACTTGTCGTGCGCGAATGCTGCGACACTCCCAGCAACTTCCGCTCTACCAAGACCCTTGAAGAAGAACTTGAAGAACGCGGCATCCCATGCATCAGCGGGCTTGACACCCGCATGCTGACAAAACTCATCCGCAACAACGGCCGTCCCATGGCAGCCATCGTGGAAGCTGACATGCCGAAGGAAGAGGCCCTCGAACTAATAGCTTCGACTCCAAGGCCCGGCAACCTGATCCAGCGTGTCAGCTGCAAGAAAAGATGGGTCACACGCACCCCGAACCACATCTATCATGTCGTTGTAGTGGACTGCGGCATCAAGTCCAGCATCATCCGCTACCTGAAGGAGCGCGGATGCAACGTGACCATTGTCCCGTTCAACACCCAGGCGAAGGACATCCTCGCATTCAACCCGGATGGAGTTCTGTTCTCAAACGGCCCGGCAGGACCCGCTGAAGCGGAGGAAGTCTGCAAACTCTTCACGGAGCTTAAAGGAAAGAAGCCTATCCTCGGCATCGGCCTCGGACACGAGATCATAGGTGTTCAGTACGGTGCTGAACTCATCAATATGGGCTGCGGCATCCACGGAGACCACCCTGTGAAGGACCTGGAGACAGGCAGAATCAACATCGGCGTGCTCAACCAGTCATACAGAATAGATTCTGTGGAAGGGACAGGGCTCACCCCTACCCATGTCACCGTCCCGGAGGGCTATGTCGTAGGATTCGAGAACAAGGAGGACAAGGTGTTCGGCATCCAGTTCCATATGGAATCCGCCCCTGGTCCACAGGACAATATATATCTCTTTGACAAATTCATAAAGATGATGGAGGAACAGAACAATGCCTAGAAGAACTGATATAAAGAAAGTTATGGTCATCGGCTCAGGTCCGATCGTCATCGGACAGGCCGCAGAGTTCGACTATGCGGGCACACAGGCCTGCCTCGCTCTCAAGGAAGAAGGCTATGAGGTGATCCTCGTCAACTCAAACCCGGCCACCATCATGACCGACACCCATATCGCCGACAAGGTGTATATGGAACCTCTCAAACTCGAATATGTAGCCAAGATCATAAGATACGAGCGTCCTGACGCACTCGTCCCGGGACTCGGCGGCCAGACGGGTCTGAACCTCGCCGTCCAGCTTGCAAAGAAAGGCGTGCTGGAAGAATGCGGAGTCGAGATCCTCGGAACATCGTTCCACGGCATTGAAAAGGCTGAGGACCGTGAGCTCTTCAAGGAACTCTGCATCGAGATAGGCGAGCCGGTTATCCCGTCCGACATCTGCTACAGCGTGGAAGAGGGCGTGAAGGTCGCGGAGAAGATAGGCTACCCGGTCATCCTCCGTCCTGCATTCACCCTCGGCGGCACAGGCGGCGGCTTCGCCGACAACGAAGAGGAACTCAGGGAACTGATGAAGAACGCTCTCTTCCTCTCC
>JAZRWN010000095.1:0-10486 GCA_045599725.1 Candidatus Cryptobacteroides sp.
CCGCGGAGTCTCTCGAATGCTCCGAGTTCTGCGCGGAGAGCGTCGCTGTCTTCGCGGACGTCATATGTGTGAAGCACGGCCTCTGTCAGCACCTGCTGCGCTGATTTTCCTGCTGCATCGAGGTCGAACACGAGTGCCTGCGACGGTGAAGGGACTCCTACCGCCTTCCATTCCGTGAGCGGGAGTCCGAGTTTCGCGGCAATATATCTGACGCTCATGGAGGTTCCGTTCGCCTTGCCGTCAGCGCTGTAGCCGGCAATATGCGGTGTGCTTATGTCCAGCAGGCTGACAAGTTCGGGATCGAGCTCAGGTTCGCCTTCCCAGACATCAAGGACCGCCGCTTTCAATGCGTGCCTCTGGAGGGCGGCTTTCAGCGCCTTGTTGTCGACGACCGGGCCGCGCGAGGAGTTGATGAGGATCTGGTCCGGCTTCAAAGCGGCGATGCGCTCTGCGTCGAAGAGGTGCCAGGTGGCGTCTTCACCTTCGCGTTCGAGCGGGACGTGTATGGTGATGATGTCGCTTTCCGCGACAATCCTGTCGAGTCCGACAAATAATGCTTCCTGTCCTTCTCTTCGTGCGCGTGGTGGGTCGTTGAGAAGCACTTTCATGCCGTAGGCGCGTCCGACGTCCGCTACTTTCGAGCCGACGTTGCCGACCCCTATGACTCCGAGGGTCAGTTTATCAAGCTGGAGGGCGTGCTTTTCGGCAAGCACCGCCAGAACGGAAGATATGTACTGCTTGACTGACCAGGAGTTGCAGCCGGGGGCGTTGCTCCAGGCGATTCCGCTGGCTTCACACCAGGCTGTGTCTATATGGTCGAAGCCTATGGTCGCTGTGGCGATGGCTTTGACTTTTGAACCGGTGAGGAGGGAGGGGCCGCAGATGGTGCGGGTGCGGGTGATGATGGCGTCGGCGTCGGCCACGTCCTGGGGCGTGGTCTGTGCACCTGCTTTGTATATCACTTCCGCATATGGTTCCAGCACTCCTTTTATGAACGGAATCTTATTATCTATTACTATCTTCATGATCTCTTCTTTTATTGTCCGGCCGTGGCAGGACAAACGCTTCGCTGACAAGCAGCCTTGCCCTTCAGTCCTTAAAGCGGTCAGGGTGGGCCCAGAGGCCGAGGGCAGGATTTGATATGTAGTATATCTCCTCGCCGTTCACGGTGTTCCAGCCGTCCTTGAGCGATTTGACATCATATTTCTCCATAACCTCATCGAGGGAGGCATAAGCGAAGCCCACGCCTTCTATCTCCTCGCGGGTCATTTCAGGTCCCGGGCAGTAGGTTATGCTGAAGCGTCCTTCAGACGAGCCGTGGATGAGGTGTGCAGGAGCGCTGAGGTTAGCCTGAAGGTCGGCGTTGGCATTCGTGGCTTCAAGAGTATGCGGGGTCCCTTTGTATCCGTATTTCCTGATAAGGGCGTCGATGGCCTTGTCCTCGCCGAACTCCTTGAGTGCTGGTGCCATCACTATGAGTTCCGCGCCGTCGGCGAGTGCCATGCGGGTGCGGTAGACGGCTTTGTTGCCGAGCCAGGTGCTCTTGAACTCGGCAGGGTCGAGCCATACCAGACATTTCCTTATCTGCTTCTCCACCATGATGAAATTCGTCTCGAGCGACAGCTCGGAGGCCCTCCGGAAGCACTCGAAGTCGTCACCGATGAAAAGTCCCTTGAGTTCAAGGACACCGGTTTCATCATTCTTCGCCAGGACCGTCTGGATATAGATTATCGGCAGTTGAGGGATGAAATGCTCTCTGGCGTACTCCATGACATCGCGCACAGGGGACTTCGCACGTCCCATGATACGCTCCATCCCATATGTGGCTCCGAGGAAATGGCTCTTATTGATGCCCTCGCTGCCACCGACTCCGACAAAGATGTTTTTCGTATAGTTGGCCATGCCTATGACCTCGTGGGGGACGACCTGGCCTATCGAAAGGATGAGGTCGAATGACGGGTCGAGCAGAAGCTTGTTCACCTGTGCAGGCCAGGCATAGTCAAGCCTGCCTTCCGACACCTCTTTTATGTACGAGGCCGGCACTTCCCCGACTGTCACGACATCATTGCGCCAGTCATGAACCCTGAACAGACCTGCCGGAACATGTCCGAACATAGTCGAAATCTGCTCCGGGGTCATAGGGGCATGGGTGCCCAGGGCAGGCATCACATCGGTCAGGGCTTCATCGAAATAGTCATAGACCATCTCAGTGATGGGACCGGCGAAGGAGTTCATACGGGTGATGTCGGGCGGAAGCACCAGAACGCGCTTTTTCGGTCCGAGGCTGTCGAACACTTCAAAAAGCACCTTCCTGACTTCCTCCGGACTTATGCTGTCTCCCTTCGAACCTCGTGCGAAATACAGCATGGTCTATCTCTTTACTCGTGCATTGCCCTTCCAGGCACTCCAGACCTGCTCCTCGTCAGCCGGCTGCACATAGTCGGTGAGGAATGTCGTGGCAAGAGCTCCGGTGGCCCAGCCGAACTGGATCCACTTTTCCGGCTCCCAACCGCGGAGAATGGCGTAGAGAAGTCCTCCCACGAAGGCGTCACCGCCCCCGATACGGTCGAGGACATGGATTTCACGCGGCTCCACCACCTGCCACTCGTCACCGGCAAGCATGATCGCACCCCAGTTGTGGGAGTTTGTATTGTTAACCTGACGGAGAGTGGTGGCGAACACCTGGGCGTTAGGATACTGCTGTCTCACTCGACCTATCATTCCTTTGAAACCGTCGATCTTTGCGGCGATGTCCTTGCCACCGGCTTCAGGTCCCTCGATGCCGAGGGCAAGCTGGAAATCCTCCTCGTTGCCGATGAGAATATCGGCGACGGAGCTGATCTCGGAGAATATGTCGTGGAGTTCCTGTTCACGATTCACCCAGAATGAAGCGCGGTAGTTGAGGTCGAAACTGATGCGGGAGCCGTACTTCTTCGCCGCGCGGGCGATTTCGAGGCAGAAACGACCGGTCTCCGGGCTGAGAGCCGCGATGAGACCGCTCAGATGCACTATCTGCACCCCTTCCTGGCCGAAGATGCGGTCAAGGTCGAAATCTTTCACATCCAATGTCCTTCCGACTTCACCTGCCCTGTCGTTCCAGACCCTAGGTCCGCGGGAACCGTACCCGCTGTCGGCGACATTTATCTGATGACGGTAGCCCCAAGGGCCTCCCTGCTCCACTTCCGGGCCTTCGAAGTCCATTCCGCGGGAGCGGAGATTGGCCTTGATGAATGCGGCGAAAGGGCTGTCCTTGACAAAAGTGGTGAGGACTTTCACCGGAAGGCCGAGATATGATGAAATGCTGGCGACGTTTGTCTCAGCGCTTGTGGCATAAAGATGAAGGATGTCACTGCACTGTACCGGCTGGCCGTTTTCAGGAGTGACACGGAGTCCCATGCTAGTAGGGACGAGAATGGCATATTTGCAACCCTGTTTGAGAGAGATTTCCATGATGATCAGATTATTAAGTAAGTATCTTGATATATAAGATACAAATTTAGCAAATAATCTGATATTTGGGAAAAATACCGGGCAGTATGGCTGTGTTGTCCTATCTCAAGACTGTTCTGGCATATTGAGGGGCGCCTTCCGAGTCGAAGCCCTCCACCACGACATCGAACTCTCCTTCATATGACGGGAGTGTCAGGTTCAAGACCCGGCTTTCACCAGGTCCTATCTCCACCATCGGGTGCCAGAGTATGGTCTCCCTGAGGTCAGGAGTGTCTTCATCTCCTGCCGGAAGATATGAAACCACAGGGACGGCTGCACCCTGGAAATCCACGACCCTCGCATTCGTCTCGAACTGAAATGAAGGAAGGTTTCGCTTGTATGTCAAAAGACTTACAATACCGCCGAAAAACCAGTTCCCGACCTTGTATGTATGGGGATAGATAGTGATTTTCTCCACAAGCAGCGGGTCATATGCCAGAATCTTCTCATGGTCGGTGACAGGAACTCCGTCGAGAATCACCAGAGCCGGAAGTGGCATGTAATTGCCGGTCATGATGTGAGTGTCCCTCAGGTTGACGTGGATCCTCTTTCTGCCGTCCTGCCTGCGCACATTTGCACTTTGTATGAACTCGATGAAGAGTTCTTCCATAAGAGGGAAACGGGTGTAATCGTCCAGTATGTACTCCACTCCGTCATTTCCTAAAACAGGATCAATGCTGACAGGAAGGGCCTCATACAGAGAGTCGGCCTGCCCGGCACGGAGGATCTGCATGCTGATGCTTCTGCTAAGGATTCTTTCTTCAAGTGACGCGGAAAGAGGCAGAGGCTTGAGACCGGAGGCCTTGACCCCTTTGAAAGGGGAATCTATTTCCAGATGGGCGTCCTTCCCCTGAAGATTCACCTCCAGTACGGCTTCAACATCTCCGTAGATGTTCCTTGTATAGAATTTTGAGCTACCGTCCTCAGCGATTTCCGAGGTATAGAAGTCGGTCTCTCTTCCCGGTATGGAAAAAAATGTCTCCACGTTGAGATGGTCCTTCATCTCTTCAGCGGAAAGACCGTACACATGAGTCCTGATGATCTCTCCTTCATAATCCAGTTCCCTTTCGGAAGTAAATCTGTCACCTTTTCTGATTCCCTGCTTGAAAGTCACGGCGTTGGAAACGGCGCAGGAACGTATGCCATCGGAGTGGCTCACGGACACGCTGACGGTTACAGGGCGGGCGGAGTTGTTGGTCAGCCTCACGGCTCCGTCGGCACTCAGGCTGATGCTTCCCGCAGAAGGCTGGTCAGGGAGAGGCAGGGCTTCATATTCCTCCTCCTCCAGAATCTCCACTCCGGACGAAGACCGGGCGGTGGTGAAAGGATTGATGATGGAGATAAGCTTGGAGCCGGACTCGAAGTCATAGTCAGGCTCGTTGAAGCACTGGGCTGTATATGAGACAAGAAGATAATTGCCTGAGGGGATGGTGTTCTTCAATGATATCACTCCGGCTCCCCTGCCATCCTTGAGAGCGACCTTGGCTGTCTGGGCCGGACCGTCCGGGGAGCATATCTCAAGATAGGCGATGGCGCTGGCATTGGAAAAGGATCCTGTCGATGCATCGATGCAGAACGCGGAGAAGAACAGGTCGTCACCAGCGACATAAACATCCTTGTCGGTGGAGATGTACACACGTTCCGAAAGATGGTTCTGGCCTGAAGCCAGAAACGGGATCAGAACAGCTGATAATATGATGATTATTCTCTTCATACAGTTTAAATATGACCATTAGGCCAGAAGTCCGGCCTGTTCTTGTTGCCACCACGGCAGGTGCAGTCGACATAGAACTTCGGCGCCCAATAAGAGACTGACGGGTTCTCGGGGTCTTTTTCATAAGGCAGATTGCCATTGTGGTACAGTGCGTTCCACCCCATCTCGCCGGCCGTCATTTCAGTTTCCGGTTCGTATCTGTTGATATCACGATAGAATCTCTCGGTGATGTTGTCAAAGTACAGGAATCCTGAATCGCGCTGTGCAGCGTTTATGAAACCGAACACCATCTCTGTCGTGTCGTTCAAGCATTTGATATTGCCCGCCATCTCGCTTGGATTCGGGGTGAAAAGACTTCCATTGTACTCCGAGTTGGTCTTGACGTTGTCCCAATATGCGTAGGCATCAGCAGTTATCGTCTCCAGCTTGACTTCTATGCGGTAGAGCGACTGGACTCTGATGTCAGTGTCAGAGATGCTGCGGAACTTCAAGTCGACGAAACGGTTTTCGCTCTGAGTCTCCGTCGAGAATATCATTATCTCCGTAGAGCTGTGCTTGTTCCAGCAGTAGTATATGTTCCTGGCGTACGGCAAACTGGTCAGCACGCCTCTGCCGTTGTTCCAGGTCTCGGTGTCCCGCACCGGCGGCAGGAACTCCAGGACGGCGTCGAACTGGGCGTGGTATTCCCAGTCCTCCTCATAGGTCCACCTGAAATATCTATCCCCTTCCGAGTGCATGCTCAGCCCTATGTCGAGCCGGGCGTTCTCACGGTCGATGACATAGGAAAGCGAGTCCACCACTGGTCTGGAGCACACCTTGAGCCAAGAGGACGAATAGTCGTTTCCCGTATCTCCGTTCGTCACCCTGAGGCGGTACTGAAGTCCCGGATCAGCCGTTGTCATATCAACAAGGTACTCTCCTTGCTCCGATGGCTTTCCAATATAGGAAGCTCCATTGCTGTCCTCAACCCAGACGCTGGCGCTTTCAGGATACGTCACGTCTTCCAGATTCGACACGGAGGCGGTATAGCTGAGATTGACCTTCATCACTTCGCCTATGAGGATGTCCCCCTCGATGACAAAAGCGCCGGACTCACCCTCCAGCTCCGCCTCGAAAGGATAGACGCAGGAGCTGATGCCGGCCAGGGCGGACAGCAGCAGGGATAAAAATATGATGGAATGTCTTGCTTTCATCATCCGAACTTGAGGTTAAGGTTCAAATATGGGACAGGTGCCGCGAACACAGATATCTTGTACCCCGAAAGGGAATTTCCACCGTGAGTGGTGTAATAGACGGAGTACGCGTTCTTGCGGCCGGTCACATTGTAGACACCGAAGGTCCACGACATATGGGTCAGTTTCTTGAGATAGTGGCCAGGATCGATGTTGAGGGCGAGGTCGAGCCTGAAATAGTCAGGGATCCTGAATCCGTTCCTGGTCGAGTAGGCGAGCCTCATGCCGCCGCCGTAGTAGTATACGGACACAGGGATGGTGACCGGTCTTCCGGTCGAGTAGTCGACGTTGAAGGACAATGAGTAGCGGTGCGTGAACTTGTAGTTTCCGACAATCTTGAAATCGTGCGGCTTGTCGTGAGGGGCCGGGTACCATTCACCATTGTTGATAGTGCTTATCCCCCTGTACTCCATTTCCCTGAGGAGGGAGCGGGAGTAGGTGTAAGAGAGCCAGCCGTTCAGCTTGCCGAGAGGCTTCTTGACCATGAACTCCACGCCATAGGCCTTTCCGTATGTCTCCACGAGAGCATCCTCCAGGGCGTCGTTCATGATAAGGGTCGCTCCCGACTTGTAGTCAAGATAGTGTGAAAGACGCTTGTAGTAGCCCTCCACTGAAAGATCCACCAGATTGTCCGCCACGGTCCAGTACAGTCCGGAGGCGGCCTGCCAGCCCTTCTGAGGCTTCACCCTGCTGCTGGAGAGATGCCAGGCATCCATAGGAGACACGGAAGCAGTGTTGGATATGAGGTGGATGTACTGGTTCATCGAATTGAATCCAGCCTTGACTGAGAGGTTGTCCTTCAATGAATACTTTCCGGACAGTCTGATCTCCGGAGCTGCGTAGAATTTCTTGTCCGGACTGAGGGAGTTGAACGCCGAGAACCTAAGTCCCGCATCGAACGACAGTTTGTCCACCGGCCTCCAGTTGTCACTCACATACAGCGCCGACTCCACCGCCTTCTGTTTCTCCAGGTAATGTGAAACCACCAGGGATGAGTCCCCGAGAGGGTCAAGAGCCCCTGGATTAAGTTCGTAAAGAGTGGACTGCAAGCCATAGCTCAGGGTGTGGTCATCTGAAATGACCGTCTTGAAACCTCCCTTGATGAAAGCCTGGTCGATTCCGGTCGTGACACTGTACGCAGAGACCTTGTTGAACGAATCGTCCACCACATTCGAGTATTTGTCATAGCCGACGGTGAGGGTGAAGTCCGAACGCTCGGAGACCACGCTGCGCCACTTCAGTGAGGCGTTCAGGTTCGAATACCGGAAAGTGGTGTCACCGTCGAACGAGAACTTGTCCCGCGACCAGTATCCGTAAGCCTGGATGGTGTTCCTGTCGTTTATCCTGTGCGTCAGAGAGGCGTTGAGATCACTGAAGGAGGCGTTTCCTCCTGAATAGGCGCTTCCAGCAGGCAGAAGGTTGAACAGCCAGTTCGAATATGTTGTCCTGCCTCCCACGATGAACGTGGTCTTCCCGTCCCCGAGCGGACCCTCGACATGGAAACGGCTTGTCAGAAGTCCGAGGCCGAGCGAACCCTGGACCTTGTTGGAGTTTCCCTCCCTGCCACGTACATCCAGCACGGACGAGATGCGGCCGCCGAATTCAGCGGGGATGGAACTCTTGTACAGCTCTATGTCATTGATAACGTCAGTGTTGAAGGCGGAGAACACTCCGAAGAGATGGCTCGGGTTGTATATGGTTCCGTCATTGAAGAGGACCAGATTCTGGTCCGTGGAACCGCCACGGACGTTGAAACCGCTGGAAGCCTCGCCGACACTCTTGACACCCGGCAGGGTCAGGACGGCCTTGAGTATATCCGCCTCGCCGAAGGCTGAAGGGACCTTCATGATGGTGTTGATACGGACCTTCTCTATGCCCATCCTGGCGTCTCTGTGGTTCACCATGCTCTCGGCTGAAACCACCGCCCCCTTGAGAGACATGACCTTTTCTTTCATCACCACGTCCAGACCGCCGTCACTGTTGATCAGGACATTCAGGTTCAAGTCCTCGAGTGAATATCCGCTGAAGCCGAGGGTATTCTCCCCGAGAGGAAGACGTATCTGATATGTTCCGTAAGTGTCAGTCATCGCATACGCCCCTGTCTTTCCGTCAAAGACGGCGATGCCGGCCAGCGGTTCGCCCGAGAGCACGTCCCGGACAGTGCCTCGGACAACGGCCCTGTCGCCCTTGGCCTCCTCAGGCGTACCTATTTCATATACTTTGTTGGCAAAGGTGGCCATCTCGTTGCCGGCATTGATCAGGCGGAGCAGATCGTCATTGCCCTCACTCCGGCCGGTGGAGAAATATTCCGGCGGAAGGCTGGTGTAAATCGTCTTGTCACCCTTCTTGAAGTCCTCCTCCGGAAGCTGAATGGAAGAGCGGACCGGTTTGAGGGAGTCCGGCAGCTCAGCCACGACCACCTCGGCGGGTACTTCCTTGACCGGGTCCACGGCCATCTTCAAAGCCTTTTTCGTTAATTTCAGGCCATTTCCGGGATCGCCGAGGAACCTGTACGCCCTCCTCTTCTTCACGCTGACCAGCCTGCCGTCCTTCTCGCAGAAGAAAGATTCCACGATATCGAATTCCTCATATACATATCCACCGCCGCTGCTCAGAGTCTGGCTGGTGAGCAGTTTCTTGTCTATGCGGCGGTAAAGCACGGGAGCGGAGTCGTCCGCCACTTCATAGAAGCCTTCAGGCACATCATAGCCCTGCTTCCTGAGGTTCACGAAACGTATGCCGTCGATCACTGCATAGTCCACCCGGCCACGCGGCAGTGTGACAGCCATGCCGCCTGTCTCGGAAACGGCCAGAATCTCCTGTCTGAAGGCGTCGATGTTGAGAAGCACTCCTTCATACCATTTTCCGTCCATCATCACACCGCCTTTCAGGAAATCCTCGTCATACCAATAATAAGTACCGACGAAGGGAAAGTTGTAGCGGATGGCCTGGCGGGAACGGAAAAGAATGGAGTGGTCCCCCGCCCTGGACAGATAAGTATCAGTCTCTTCATAGTTCTGGGCATGGAGACAAGCCGGCATCAACAGCAGCAGAGCGGCGATTATTGTCAAGTTCCGTTTCATATGTGATTATCAAAGATATGAATACATTTTTGAATATTTGTTGGAAAATCAGTTTTTTTTCCTAAATTTGCGCCACTTTAGCCGATTTCCGCTAAAGGGCTATATTACAACAGTTTTATTAACTTAAATTTTTTGCACAATGGCTGAATATTTGATGCCTGAGAAAAAGCAAGAGATTTTCGCGAAGTACGGGAAGTCCAATAAGGATACCGGTTCTCCAGAGAGTCAGGTTGCATTATTTTCCTACCGTATCGCTCATCTTACCGAGCACGTGAAGCAGAACAAGAAGGACGTTGTAACACGTCGCGCACTGCTCCGCCTCGTCGGTAAGAGACGTCAGATTCTGGACTATCTCCAGGAGATCGACATCGAGAGATACAGAAACATCGTCAAGGAGCTTGGCCTCCGTCGATAATCAATACGATGGGAAAACATCAAGGGACAGGTCCCATAGCGGTCTGTCCCTTGTTTTATGAAGAAATAGACGTAAAGACGCAATAACGAAACAATAATGAACATCATCAACAAAAAGATCGAACTCGCGGACGGCCGCGTGATCGAGATCGAGACCGGAAAGCTCGCCAAGCAGGCAGCCGGCTCAGCAGTCGTAAAAATGGGTGGCACTATGCTTCTCGCCACCGTCACAGCAGCTACAGAAGTGAAAGAAGGCACCGATTTCATGCCCCTCACAGTAGATTACAAGGAAAAATTCTATTCAGCAGGACGTTTTCCGGGCGGTTTCATGAAAAGGGAAGGCAAGTCTTCAGACTACGAGATCCTCATCTCACGCCTTATCGACCGTCCTATCAGACCTCTCTGGCCGGATGATTTCCACCTTGAGGTTTTTGTCAACGTAACCCTCATTTCAGCAGAAAAGGATATTCAGCCTGATGCCCTCGCAGGACTTGCAGCATCATGCGCCCTCGCAGCCTCCGACCTTCCTTTCATGGGACCTATCTCAGAGGTAC
>JAZRWN010000096.1:0-8762 GCA_045599725.1 Candidatus Cryptobacteroides sp.
CAAATCAGACGCTATCGAGTTCAACTATTCCCGTCAGTATCCTGATGGCAGTGTCAAGAACTATACAGTCAAGGGTATGAAGAATACCGGCTGGGGTGAAGACCTTGTCGAGTACGCTGCTTGGATGGATGAGAATGTCTAATATTCTCTTCTGATTATATTTCAAAAGAGGTGGCCTTCCGGTCACCTCTTTTGGTAATTATTGTCCAGCGATATGTTCCAACTTCCACCGGCAGTAGAAGAGCTTTTCCTGCCATTATTCCGCGTAACATTCGACCATTGGTAGAAGGCTGTTATGTTCTGGAGATGCTGTCTATCAAAGCCTTTGAAGTGCCTTGAGTGCAGGTGCAGGATTCAGGGCTGCGGAAGCCGAGGAGGAAGGATTTGACGTCCATACGTTTCTTTCCGGCGAGCTGGAGGTCCTTTATGCTGATGGCGCCGTCAGCGGTGGCGACAGCCAGATAGTTCTTGCCGTCAGAAAGCACGGTGCCAGGCGTGGCTGGTGACTCGAGAGCCATCTTTTCAGCGCTGAAGATCTTCAGCTGGACAGGATTTCCGTCTCCGGAGACAAGTTCCGTGTATGCGGTCGGGTAAGGGCTGAGGCCGCGTATGAGGTTGTAGATGTTCTTTGTGCTGTCGTTCCAGTCTATGTGGCAGAGCTCCTTGGTGAGCTTCGGAGCAGGCTTGAGCACTTCGGAACCCTGGATGAAGGACTTCTGGACGCGTAGTTCTGCATTGCCCTGTAGGATACCTTCCACAGTTTCGACGACCAGCCCGGCTCCCATGGCCATGAGTTTGTCATGAACATCCCCAGCAGTGTCTGTCTCTTTTATCCTGCAGTCCTCGCGGAGTATGATGTTTCCTGTGTCGATATTCTTGTCTATCATGAATGTGGTGACACCGGTCATCTGCTCGCCGTTGATGACCGCCCAGTTGATAGGTGCGGCGCCCCTGTACTGAGGCAGCAGTGCGGCGTGAAGGTTGAAGGTTCCGAGCTTAGGCATAGACCACACCTCTTCTGGGAGCATACGGAAGGCGACCACCACGAACAGGTCCGCGTTCCACGCCTTCAAGGCCTCGAGGAATTCCGGGTCTTTCAACTTGACAGGCTGGAGGACAGGTATGTTGTGCTCGACAGCGTATTTCTTTACGGCGCTCTCGTTCATCTTGAGCCCTCGTCCTGATGGTTTGTCGGCCACAGTGACCACTCCGGCTATATCATATCCCTTGGCTATCAAGGCTTCGAGCGGGGCGACGGCGAACTCAGGCGTTCCCATGTAGACTATTCTGGTCTTCTTGAA
The DNA here is from genome assembly GCA_045599725.1 of Candidatus Cryptobacteroides sp. Taxonomy (GTDB): domain Bacteria; phylum Bacteroidota; class Bacteroidia; order Bacteroidales; family UBA932; genus Cryptobacteroides. Next base: position 1,302 of record JAZRWN010000096.1, read on the forward strand.
TATGCTCATGACTTTTCTCTTTATCTTTCTCCAGGCTGTCTTGATCTGATCAGTGCTGAATGCACTGTCATGGATGGCCTTCCACAGCAGGTAGACACCTATCGGTATAAGCAGGTATGCGTACAGGAATGCTCCGGAGGAGGCCGAGATGGCTCCGTCCTTTGCGAGTTTGCTGCATATGGTGTCGATGACCCAGTACAGGACGAAGAACAGCACGGAAGTGATCGCAGCAAGGCCAAGTCCTCCCTTCCTTACGAATGCACCGAGAGGTGCACCGATGAAGAAGAGGATGATGCATGCCAGCGCTGCGGCATATCTGTGCAGGAATTCCAGGTCAGCCCTTCTGATATAGTACTGGTTCTCATAGACATCCCTGTTGTATCCCTGAAGTGTCGTCTCCAGTTCGCGGGCCCTCTCGGCCGCCATTGTATAGTCGCTTGCCTTTTCGTCAAGGGTCTCCCAGGTGATGAGACTGTGGTCGAAGTCTTCCAGGCTTTTTCTCAGGAATGAAGTGTCCAGCTGATTCGCTTTGCCGAAATTGGCCTGGGAAGGGAAGGATTTGACTAATGCTGCATGCTGCTTGTCGAACTTCGTGTGCAGGGTGTCCTTGTAGCTGCCGAGGTTCTCCATGGACAGGGACTTTATCTGGTCGCTGAATCTGGTGCTGTCCGACCTCTCGAAAGAATAGTTCTCCAGAGGGATGATCATCTCCTGTCTCAGGAAGTTGATCTTCTGGAGTTCCATTGTGGTGTCCTGATAGTTCCTGGTATTGGTCTCCTGGTAGTTCGTGCCGTTGAACATCGAGAAGGTCAGATAGTCCTTTGCGGAAGACATCTTGATGATCGCCGAGTCCGCGAGAGTGATGCTGGTGTTGCCCTTGTTGCCGGTATGGTCATAGACCATCACTCCGTACATCATCCCCGAGTCATCATCGCGGCTGTCAATACGCAGTACATATCCTTCGATTCCGTCGTAGAATATGCCTGAAGGTATCTTGATTTCATCTTTTGTATGACCTATATCGTCCCTGAGGGTGTATATCTTGTCATATGCGCGGGGAACAACATTGTCTGAACAGTAGAAAGCCAGCACTGTGACCAGGACAGATGCTATCATCAGAGGCCTTATCACCCTCATCAGGGAGATGCCGGCGCTCTTCACGGCTGTCAGCTCGAAGCTCTCGCTCATCTGGCCTATGGTCCACATGGTGGCGAGCAGCGTTGCCAGTGGAAGGGCCATAGGGAGGATGGTGCATCCTCCCCACATCAGGAACTCAAGTATGACGCTGAATGACAGGCCCTTGCCGACGAGTTCGTCGATATATACCCAAAGGAACTGCATCACGAGGATGAACACGACGAGCGCGAGGATCGCCACGAACGGTCCTATGAAGGATTTGAGTATGAACCTGTCAAGTTTCTTCATTATCCGACTGCCAGTCGTATGAGGGTGTCGAGCGCTTCAGGAAGCCCTGCTGGGTTCTTGCCGCCCGCGTTGGCGAGGGTTGGCTGTCCACCGCCACCGCCCTGGATGAATTTGGCACCTTCGCGGATGTCCTTGCCGGCATTGTGTCCGGCGGCCACGAGGTCGTTGGTGTACATGAGCAGCAGCTGAGGCTTGCCTTCGAACTCGAAAGCGGCCACGAAGGCGAGATTGGACTCGGTCTTCAGCATGTTGTTCGCGATATTGCGGACAAGCACAGGGCTGCGCTGTCCGTCAGTGTACTTCACAAGTCTTATGCCGTTCACGGTCTCAGCACCCTTGGCAAGTTCGCCCGCGAGGTGGAGTGCTCTCTTCGCCTCGTCCTCCTCAGCCTGCTTCTTGTATGCTGCATTCTCGTCGATGAGCTTGCGCACGGCTGACTGGAGGTCAGGAGCGTTGTTGAAGTAAGAGCGCAGGTTCTTGATGAGGTCCTGCATGTCATAGACCATGGCGTCCACGCCTTCGCCGGTGACGGCCTCGATACGGCGGATTCCCGCCGCAATGGCTGATTCGCTGACTATCTTGAATGACCCGATGTTGCCGGTGGCGGATGTGTGGCAACCGCCGCAGAGCTCGATGCTAGGTCCGAATTTGACGACTCTGACGAGGTCACCGTACTTTTCGCCGAAAAGGGCGATGGCGCCCATTGCCCTGGCCTCGTCCATGGTGGCCTTGCGCTTCTCCTCGAGAGGGTAGTTGGTGCGGATGAGTTCGTTCACACGTGCTTCGACGGCCTTGATCTGCTCGTCGCTGAGCTTCTCGAAATGTGAGAAGTCGAAACGGAGGCCCTTGTCACTGACATACGAGCCCTTCTGCTCGACGTGTGAGCCGAGAATCTCACGAAGTGCGGTGTCCATGAGGTGGGTGCAGCTGTGGTTGTTGGCGATCTTCTGCCTTCTGTCCGCATCCACGACAAGTTTGAATGTGCCGCGGCAGTTCTCCGGAAGGCGCTCAGCGATATGTACGGTGAGGTTGTTCTCCTTTACTGTGTTGAGGATGCGGATCTGCTCTCCGTCAGCGCTCTCGATATATCCTGTGTCTCCTATCTCGCCTCCCATCTCTCCGTAGAACGGAGTGTAGTCGAACACGAGCTGGAGCATCTCTTTGTTCTTCTGCACGACCTTGCGGTGCTTGAGCAGTCTCGCTCCGGCATACTCGATCTGGTCATATCCCATGAACTTGCTTTCGCCAGGGAAGAACTCCTCCCAGTCGCCGAACTCGTTGGCGGTGGCGTTGCGTGCTCGCTCCTTCTGCTTCTGAAGTTCAACCTGGAAGCCGTCCATGTCCACTGTGTAGCCTTTCTCGCCCGCTATGAGCTGGGTGAGGTCGATAGGGAATCCGTAGGTGTCATAGAGGGTGAATGCGTTGACTCCGTCGATGACCTTGCTGTCAGCGGCAGCGTCCATGTAGTCGTTGAGAAGCTTGATGCCACGGTCGAGGGTGCGCAGGAAAGCGAGTTCCTCCTCGCGGATGACGTTCTCTATGAGTTTCTGCTGCTTCGCGATCTCAGGATAAGCTTCTCCCATGTCGGCGACAAGCTGAGGGACGAGGCGGCAGAGGAATGGCTCTGAAAGGCCGAGGAAGGTGTATCCGTAGCGGACAGCGCGGCGGAGGATGCGACGGATGACATAGCCGGCCTTGACATTTGAAGGCAGCTGGCCGTCGGCAATCGAGAAGCTGATGGCGCGGATATGGTCGGCGATGACGCGCATGGCCACATCGGTGTCGTGGCTTTCGCCGTACTTGTGACCGGAGATGCGGCCGATTTCACCCAGCATGCCGCTGAACACGTCGGTGTCGTAGTTCGAGTTCTTGCCCTGAAGCACGGCGCAGAGGCGCTCGAAGCCCATGCCGGTGTCGATGTTCTTTGCCGGCAGGCTCTCCAGATGACCGTCTGCGAGGCGCTGGAACTCCATGAACACGAGGTTCCAGATCTCGATGACGTGAGGGTCGCTCTGGTTGACAAGCTCGCGTCCGCTGAGACCGGTGGCCTTCTTTTCCTCCTCGGAGCGGATGTCGATATGGATCTCGGAGCAAGGACCGCAAGGGCCGGTGTCACCCATCTCCCAGAAATTGTCATGCTTGTTGCCGAGCACGATATGGTCTTCAGGAAGATGCTTGAGCCAGGCTGCTTTCGCCTCAAGGTCCATCGGGCACTCGTCCGATCCTTCGAAGATGGTGGCGTAAAGGAGGCTCTTGTCGATCTTGTAGACTTCCGTCAGAAGTTCCCATGCCCAGTCTATGGCCTCGGTCTTGAAATAGTCGCCGAAGCTCCAGTTGCCGAGCATCTCGAACATCGTGTGGTGGTAGGTGTCGTGTCCCACCTCCTCGAGGTCATTGTGCTTGCCGCTCACGCGGAGGCATTTCTGGGAATCGGCGGGCCTGAAGAACTTGGCGTGGCTGTTGCCGAGGAATATATCTTTGAACTGGTTCATACCAGCGTTTGTGAACATGAGTGTAGGGTCGTTCTTCACGACCATCGGTGCGGAAGGAACAACAGTGTGCTCCCTGGAGGCGAAGAAGTCAAGGAACTTCTGCCTGATTTCTTTGGATGTCATAATCGTTGTGTCGTATTTATACAGACTACAAAATTAGCATATTTTTTGCAAAAAGAGTATATTTGTCCGATATGTCCAAGTTCAAAAAATACAGTCTGAACCCCGAAACACTCATGTACGAGCTGAAGGAGGTCTCGAAGAAGACCATCTTCGCCCGCGCGACCCTTGTGTTCCTTGGAAGCGTGGTCCTGGCACTGCTGTATTTCTGGATATATTCGTTCGTTCTGGGGAAAGAGTCCCCCAAGATGGCGTTGATTCGAGCCAGCAACGCGCGCTGGGTGTCCCGCATCGAGGTCATGAACAGGCGTCTGGACAGCTATGAAGCCACTCTGAGAGGCCTGGAGATGCGAAATGATGATATCTATCGTTCGATTTTCGGTATGTCCTCCATTCCGCAGGAGTTGAGAAAGTCAGGCTTCGGAGGTCTCAACAGATATGACTATCTCTCCGATGCCGGCCCTGACAGCCCCTTGCGCAAGTTCTCATACCGGCTTGACCTGCTGACAAAGGAGACATATGTCCAGAGCAAGTCTTTCGATGAAGTGGCCACACTCTCCAAAAGGGCTGGCGACATGGCTTCCTGCATCCCTGCCATCCCTCCGTTCAGCCCTGACCCTAGAAAGTACCATCTGTCAAGTCCGTTCGGTTACAGGACGGATCCGGTCTATGGCGGCGGCGAGTACCACGGCGGCCAGGATTTCTCTATGAAAAAGGGCACACCGGTCTATACTACAGGGGACGGAGTGGTTGAATATGCAAAATTCAGTTTCACCGGATATGGTAACGAGATAGTCATCGACCACGGTTTCGGCTACAAGACCCGCTATGCGCATCTGAGCATGATAAGCGTGGCCGAGGGCATGAAACTGAAGAGAGGGGACTGCATCGGTGAGAGCGGAAATTCCGGCAAATCTACCGGAGAGCATCTTCACTATGAGGTCATGTACAGGGGTGACAGGGTGAACCCTATGAATTATATGGATATTGAAATGCCTGTGAGTGAATATGCTGAAATGGTCCGGAAACGCGACAGCGAGACGAAGGAAACCCTGCATCAGTCATTCAGGGTCATGAGACGATGAAAGGCGAGCATTTTGAAATAGACAGGAACCTCAAGTTCAGACGTTCGACGCATACCATCTGGAATGTGTTGAAGACCGCTTTGAAATATGTCGTCGCCACTGTTTCCCTTTCCATCTTCTACTACATCGTCTTTGCCCTGCTCATCAGCACGGACTCTGAAAAGAGGCTCATTCGTGAAAACAGGCTTTATGAAAAGACCTACAAGGACCTTCAGGCCAGAGAAGCCCTGCTTTCGGATGCCATCGACGGGCTTGTGATGAAGGACAACCAGATCTACGAGGAAATCTTCCATGCCCATGCGCCTGAGATGGACCCTCTCCTTTCGGATGACTACCTTTCAGTGGCCGATACCATCCCTGACTCCTTCATGGTCATGTATGCCGCCGGGAAGATCGAGGGGGTGGAAGCTTCCGCTTCAAGGGTGGAGGCCAATTTCAGGAAGATAATGGCACTGTGTGAGCAGGAGCCAGGCAACCTGCCTCCGATGTCCCTGCCTCTGAAGACATTGTCATATGCCCAGGTGGGAGCTTCGACGGGCATGAAGGTCAATCCTTTCTACAAGGTGGAGTCGCTGCATCAGGGCGTGGATCTCATCGCCCCTCAGGGGGACCCTGTGATGGCCGTCGCCGACGGCACCGTCACGGATGTCATCTCGTCCCGCAAGGGACTCGGAAATGTGGTCGAGATCACCCACAAGGGGGGATATGTGACCAGGTATGCACATCTGGCAGATGTCGTGGTATCGAAGGGCCAGACGGTGAAGCTCGGGAAGAAAATCGCCAGCGTGGGCATCTCAGGCAACTCTTTCGCCCCGCACCTGCATTTCGAGATACTCAAGGACGGCGGGCTTCTGGACCCGGTCGACTTCTTCTTCGCCTCGGTGTCGCCGGATGAATACGCCGACATGAAGTTCATGGCCTCGCGCACGGGCCAGTCATTGGATTAACAAGCATACGATATATGGAAAAATTGTATTACAGCATCGGCGAAGCCGCAGAGATCATAGGGGAGAGCACATCCCTGGTCAGGTACTGGTCCAATGAGTTTGACAAGCATTTCAAACTCACCCGTTCATCACGCGGAGACAGGAAATATACCGCCGAGGACATAGACACTTTGAAGCAGATCCACTATCTGGTGAATATCAAAGGACTTACTCTCGAGGGCGTGGACAAGGCATTGAAGGCTGACAAGGGCAAGGTGGACAGAGACGTGAAGGTCCTTGAGTCCTTGAAAAGCATCCGGAGCCAGCTGGAGGAGATAAAGAAGGCTTTTTAGGGGCAGTTTTGACAAAGTCCCTTTAGGATTGTCAGATTTTTTTTAGTAATTTTGCAGTTCAAATTCAAACATGTATGGCTAAGAAAATCAAAAAGGTGGAAACACCTATAGACCAGAGAGAAACATTCGTATCCCTTCAGAGAACTTTCGCTGATTCAGAGCTTAAGGTCGAGGACAAGCTCAAGGTGCTCTATGAGCTTCAGAAGGCAGATGTCGCCATAGACAAGATACTCCAGCTCCGCGGTGAGCTTCCTGACGAAGTCGAGGCCCTCGAGAACGAGGTCGCGGACCTGAAGGCCAAGGTGGCTCAGGACACTGAGATCATTGACAAGTTCAACAAGTCCATTGCCGCCAACAAGCAGAATATCATTGACCTTGACGAGGAGATCGCAAAGTACCAGCAGCAGCTCGAGAACATCTCCAACAGCCGCGAGTATGATTCCATAAACAAGGAGATCGAGAACCAGGGTTATCTGAGGCAGATTTCTGAAAAGAACATAAACGACACGAAGATGGCCATCGCCAACAAGAAGGCCGCTATCGAGGACTTGAAGCATATCATCGGCATGCGCACCGAGGATCTCAAGGCCAAGAAGCAGGAACTTGACACCATCGTGGAGTCCACTTCCGAGGAGGAGGCAGCTCTGGTGGCGAAGAGGAATGAATGTGCCGCGAAGATTGATGCCAGGACCATGAGTGCATACGACCGTATCAGGAAGAGCGTCCACAACCATCTGGCCGTCGTGACCGTATACAACGCGGACTCCTGTGGCGGATGCTTCAACACCATCACCCCTCAGCGTCTTCTTGAGATCGCCTCGAACAAGAAACTCATCATCTGCGAGCACTGCGGACGAATCATAGTAAATCCTGATTTCGAATAATACAACATTAGGCTATGCCTGACCAGAGCAACAGAACTTACAGAAAAAGAGAACAGGCAGTCGATCTTGATAAATTAGCGGTTGAGGTGGGAGGAACAGTCCCGCCTCAAGCCGTTGATGCGGAGGAGTCTGTTCTGGGAGCGATGCTGCTCGAAGCTTCCTGTGTGGACGAGGCG